>DDIE01000058.1:29318-40048 GCA_002338385.1 Proteobacteria bacterium UBA1858 | reverse complement strand
CACTGGCCAGTGGTCAGTGGCTAGCAAGCCATCTCCTGACTTTTGGCCAGAATACGATGCGTTTTGCGATGTACTTTTTCCTGATGCTGTATTTGTTGTTCTTCTTTTTACGTGACGGCGGGAAGATTGTAGAAGTGATCATTGATGTTCTGCCAATTGGCGATCAACGTGAGCGTGACCTGCTCGATAAATTCGCCGAAGTAAGTAAGGCAACAATTAAAGGCACCCTGGTCGTTGGCATTATTCAAGGCAGTTTGGGCGGTATCATGTTTGCCCTACTGGGCATTCAGTCGGCGATATTCTGGGGTGTCATTATGACCCTGTTATCGATTTTGCCCGCCATTGGGTCAGCGCTAGTGTGGCTTCCGGCAGCGCTCTATTTGATCGCTAACGGGATGCTGCTAAAAGGTCTGATTATGATTCTGGTCGGCAGTTTCGTGATCGGTATGGTCGATAATATCCTGCGTCCTATCTTAGTTGGACGCGATACTAAAATGCCTGATTATTTAATTTTACTCAGCACCCTAGGAGGGCTGGGCATGATTGGTATTTCCGGCTTTGTGTTAGGACCCGTGATCGCTGCCTTCTTTCTCGCCATCTGGGCCATGTTCGCACGCGATTTTAACCCGGATAACATACCCTCTTAGGTCAGCGCTGACGCCGAGTTTTACGCCGTGTCTGGTAGCTCGATATGCTTTGCACGATGTTATCGTAAGGCAGTTGCTCGAGCGTATCGAACTCAGCAAGCGCACATTCTACAAGTTGAGCAATGTCGCGCGGCTGTGAGCTGAGGGTGGAAATGCAGTGTTGCAGACCTTGGATCCCTCCATTTTGAATTTTTATTTCTGCATTGTGGGGCAACTGGCCATCAATTGACTTTTGCTGCAACAGAAAACGCGCATTATCCCGCAACTGATGCAGCAGTGAAACACAGCGTTCCTGAGCCAAATTATCATTACACGATACACCTTCACGATCGGCCAGGTTGAAACGAGTGGACTTAGAGCAATTACATTGACGTGAGTTGATGGCTTTTTCAAATACGCAGCGAATAGGGTTGAGGGTTGCATAAGCAGACCGATATTCTCTCTCATCCATGGTGTGCGAGCTTATTTTTCCCACTCTCGCAAGATGGGCGCATCACGATTTTCCAGCAAACGATGTTCAGCGTGATCGACCTCATCTGCGAACATAATCTTAATTTCACTGGCCTGTTTGACATCATCTTGAGCGCGTTTATCCCGGGCGAACTGTTTAGCCTGCTTATAATCATCAAATTGATCAAGCAGTTCAGCATCGCGAATTGCGCCATTGGTTCCTTTGTTGAGAAAAAACACAAAATAAGGCATAGGTTTTTGGGCTAATGATTATTAAAGATCAATTACACCATGCTCCAGCATGGATGCAAATATTCACGAATGGAGAAGCCATAAATCAACTAAAAGTGGTCTCTACAGACCATTGGAGTTATTGACAGGGCGGCTGTATTTTTAAATTATACGGGCATGGAATCGAGTTATATTTTTGCTGCAAAGCTAGCCGAGCTGAAGCCTGGACAGACTAAGAAGGTGTGCTTTCCAGAGCACAGACCTATTCTGCTTGCTAATGTGGAAGGTGAGATTTATGCGGTTGATGACACCTGCACGCATGAGGACTCATCCCTGGCGCTTGGTTGTTTACGTGCAGACAAGGTGAAATGTACATTGCACGGTAGCTGGTTCAGTGTCATTACTGGCGAACCCAGTGAGGAGCCTGCTGATGAAGCACTCAATTGTTATCCCACCAAAGTTGAAAACGACGCTATTTGGATTAGCCTAACAGCCAAAATCTGATCCGCTCACAGCGCTGCGTGCACGCAAAATAATGCGTACTGCCTCATTTGGAGGCGTGCTTAGACCTCTCCTAAGATCTGCAAACACACCCTGTCTTTGATCTATGGTACTGATAACACTGAATATTTTATAGTCTGTCCAGCCTATGTCGTGACCTCTCAATAACTGGCATTGTAATTGCTTAGATATATAGTAATTAGATTACGATAAGGAAGTTCAACATGAAAAAATTGTTATTGGTTATGTTATCGAGCCTGACTCTCTCGAGTGCGATGGCGTGTGATGACATCAAAACGACCGCAGCGATCGTTGACTACGTGTGTGATTATTCGCTTGTCAGTGATACTCAATGCCGAGTATGGACAGAAGATGTTAGACAAATGAATAACAACCAGAAAATTATTCATGATTCATTTATCAGCTGGACGAATGAACTCAATGAGATGGGCGAAATGTTGGCCAGCAACTCAAAGCAATTTCTCTCAGACTAAAAACTCAGCCATCAAAAAAGGGGCTCACGAGCCCCTTTGCATTATTCCTACCCTAAACTCGGGGTGTGCTGATCAGCATTGCTGACTGCCGTGATAGAGATTCACGACATGACGCGCCTCGGCAAAGAACAACCAGCGTTCTGTCAAAACACCACCAAAGGCGCTCAATAGAGCAACCACATACGCAATAGTAACCGGTCCACTGGCCAGACTCAGCCATACCATCAGCGCGGGCACCACAAACGCAAACACGGCCACCATCCAACGTAACGCTAGTAGGCGTGTGCGCGCCACTTCGAAACCAAATTCATCGGTCAGGAAAGTGCCGGCCGTGTGACCCACATCAAGCAATCTGACCATATTGTTGGTAAATGATGTGGCAGTATTGATCGTCGAGCCTGCTGGCGCACCGATCCAGAAGAAATACACTAATTTTGATACCGCGGCGATGGCAATCAAGTAAGCACTCGTGGTGATGACACCCTGGCTCATGCCCTCGCCAATTGAGGCGATGATGACAAATATAATCGAACCCAGCATAACACCCAGCATAATATAATTGACTGGTGTAAGTGCGTTGTTCCACTGCCGAATTGTTTTTAGGCACGCGTAGATCATGCCGGTGGAGAATATGGTGACTACTGCCCAGACTGCAGCGAGTATGGCTGTGGCATTCATGACTGCACCCTGCATGTCCTGCCAGACTAAATACAGGTAGCCTGCTGCAATTGGATAAAACAGAATCGCTAATAAACCTTCACGCGCTAGCCATGATGTTCTTACCCGACTGAATGCACGCCAAGCATTTTTGGGATTAGCTAAATGGAAGGTGGATGAAATCAAACCAATGGTAATTAAGAACAAAGCAATTGCGCAAGAGACTAGAACTTGAACTGGGCTCATCACTTGTTGTGCGGCTAACGCTTGATACAACGCGGTAATCGCAAAAAGACCATAACCGGCACCAGAAGTGACGGTAAAGAATATGACTGAAAATGCTGGATGCATTGTTGTTCCTTGTTATTTTCTAGCTGAGTTGTTTAACGCGTTACCAGACGATTAACCCAATCTTTTACTTTGCTAATTGGATTGGTGTCGTTGACGTATGTTTGTACTTTTGTCTTAGCGCGTGGTGGCAAATATTTGTTGACCGGCTGGTAACCCATTTCAGGCATTAATGACTCACCGTTACGCTCCCGTGAAATAACTGAGACTTCTGAATTTGGATCATCGAAGTCACCAAAGTAACGGGCATGAGAAGGACAGGTCAAGACACAAGCCGGCTGGCGTTCATCTTCCGGGAGATTTTCGTCGTAGATACGATCCACGCATAAAGTGCACTTCTTCATCACGCCTTGCTCACGATCCAATTCGCGCGCACCATAAGGACATGCCCAAGCACAATAGTTGCAGCCCATACACTTGTCTTGATCCACCAGCACGATACCGTCCTCTTCACGCTTATAGGACGCGCCGGTTGGACATACCGTGACACAGGCGGCGTCTTCACAATGCATGCACGACATTGGGAAGTGCACGGTCTTGTTGTCGGGGTACTCACCGACTTCATAGTTGCGAATACGGTTGAACCAGACGCCTGTGGGATCCTTACCATAGGGCTCTAAGTCTGATAGCGGCCCTGTCGTGCCTGAGGTATTCCATTGTTTACACGCTACAGCGCAGGCGTTACATCCCACGCAAGTATCTAGATCGATAACCAGTCCCAGTTTCATTATTTACTTCCTTTTGTATCGCCACGCATGATGATGTCTTTGAGTGATCTATGTAAGCCGACCGGCTCATGAGTGTGGTATTGGAGCTTATCCACGCTTTGTTTTGCATTAGGTAAAGATTTAATAGCATCAAAAGTTGGCCAGGTACCGACCTCACCCTCTTGGGCAGGATAGACTTTCACCTGCAAGTCATACCATGCCGCCTGTCCCGTGACAGGATCAGAGTTAGTGATTGGGCGTGAGCCATCTTTTTCGGGCAGGTGCTCATTGATTAAGTGATTAAGCAAGAAACCATCATTGGCTTCGTTGGCGTCGGTCTTCAGTCCCCAGGCACCTTTCTGTTTGCCTATCGCATTCCAAGTCCACAAGGTATTTTCTTCAACACCCTCCATTAATTTCACTTGCACACGAATCTTACCTGTTTTGGATTCAAGCCAGATCCATGACATATCTGCAATGCCCATCGACTCAGCCTTGGCACGGTTCATATACATGAAATTCTGGGCAAGTATCTGACGTAACCAGGCATTCTGAGAATCCCATGAGTGGTACATCATCATCGGACGCTGCGTGATAGCGAAGAATGGATATTCTTCACTCGAGGTCTGCTCTTGCTCCAGTGGCTTGTAGTATTCAGGAAATGGCGTGAAATATTCACGCAGACGTTGCTTGTCAAATTCATTACTCGGCTGAGGCCCATCATATAAACCTTGACCCGCCAGGCGGAACTTCTGTAACGACTCTGAATACAACTCCATCACAATAGGATCGTCCTTACCAATGAATCCTGCTTCCTTGGCGAACTCTAGATACCCCTTGTTGGCAAAACGATAGTAGCGGTGTTCGGGTGGCAAATGATATTCAAAGAAACACTCGTTCTCGACGTACGCCTCCCACTGCTTGGGATTAGGTTCACCACGAAGACTCTTGTCGCCATCTTTACCTCGCCAGCCAGCTAGGAAACCCATGCCGGGCGCTTTCTCATAGTTAATGATGAAGTCTTTATAGTCTTTGTATTTAGCCGAACCATCTTCATTTTTGAAGGCTGGGAAATCTAGCCGCGTGGCCAGATCGACTAATACTTCCTGCCATGAGCGTACATCACGACCAGTATCCACAATCGGCGCACGTATTGCATCACACACCGCATGCGGCTCAGAAATAGGACGGTCTAAAATTGAGATAGTGTCATACCGCTCAAGGTAGGTAGTATCCGGTAACACCAAGTCGGCGAAGGCTGTCATTTCTGAATGGAAGGCATCTGCAACCACCAAGAATGGCAGTTTGTAGTCACCATTTGCATCTTTGGCACACAACATATCGCGCACATTGGAGGTATTCATGGTCGAGTTCCAGCTCATATTAGCCATAAACAAAATCAATGTATCAATCGGGTACGGGTCGCCATTCACAGCATTGGTTATTACCATATGCATCAGGCCATGATTAGCGATGGGCGCTTCCCATGAATAAGCCTTGTCGATGCGCAACGGATTGCCGTCGTCATCGATCACTAAGTCTTCTGGACTGGTGGGGAAGCCTAATGGCGGGCTTTTGAGAGGCTCACCGGCGGCTTGCGGCTTGGCAGGCTTAATCGGTGGTACCACATGTCTGGGGAAAGGTGGCTTGGCCAAGTGGCCGCCAGGAACATCCACGCTACCCAACAATACTTGCAGGATATGGATGGCACGACATGACTGGAAACCATTGGAATGTGCTGCGATACCGCGCATCGCATGCATGGACACCGGACGACCGATGAACTTGTCATGTTTACGCCCAGCCCAGTCGGTCCATTCACAATTAATTTCTATGGTCTCTTCGAATGCGACATGCGCCATTTCCAGTGCCATGCGTTCAATTGTTTCGGCATCGACACCGGTGATCTTGGCTGCATTTTCAGGGGCATAGTCATCACTGAGATAGGTTTCGGCTATCGCGGTGAACGCTGTTTTGACTGCTTTGCCCTCAGGGGTGGTGTATTCACCAAACAAGGCAGGCTTAGTATCTGCCAAGTTAGCATCCACGAAGCATTCTTTTTCCATGTCCCACGCCTGCGGCTTGTCATCGGCATCGCGATAGAACATGCCATCGCCCGCCTCTCCCGGAGTATTCAGTACCAGATAGGGAGAGTTGGTGTAGCGCACGATGAATTCCCAATCGAATAAATCATTTTTTAGCAGCACATGCACCATCGATAATGCCAACATAGCATCAGTGCCCGGCTTGATCGGCACCCATTCATCAGCAATCGCTTGATACCCTGTGCGGACAGGATTAATGGAGACAAATTTGGCCCCACGACGCTTAATCTTTTCCAGACCAATTTTAATCGGATTGGACGAGTGATCCTCAGCCACACCCCACAACATGAAGTACTTAGTATGCTCCCAGTCTGGATCACCAAATTCCCAAAATGCGTGACCGATTGTGTACAAGCCACCGGCTGCCATGTTGACTGAACAGAAACCGCCATGTGCTGCCCAATTAATGGTGCCAAATTGGGTCGCCCAAAAACCAGTCAATGCCTGCATTTGATCTCGCCCGGTAAAGAAGGCGAGTTTTTTCGGGTCGGTTTTACGTATTTTTGCCAGCCGCTCGGTTAAATAGTCGAGTGCAACATCCCAGCTCACTGGCTCAAAATCACTCTGCCCACGCTCAGCACCTTTTTTGCGCATCATAGGCTGAGTGAGCTTGGCCGGAGAGTTTTGTTTCATGATGCCGGCATTACCCTTGGCACACAGCACACCTTTATTAATTGGGTGATTTTTGTTGCCCTGTATAAAGCGGATCTCTTCGCCTTCTAGGGTAACTTTTATGCCACAGCGGCAGGCACACATATAGCAGGTAGTGTATTTGTGTTCTTGCTGATCGTGGTTTTCAAATTGGGGTAAAGTTGCTGACACCGAAATTCCTTTTTGCTTGGTGAGATGTTATTTGGAAAGCTCTAGATGAGAACCTTTATCAACAAATAACAGCTCAAATATTAGTGGCGTTACACTACCTGTTCCCACTATTCATTTCAAATTTATCCTGTTGATTTGGCGGCTTTAGTCAGGAGAAATCTGGATAATCTGGGTACATATATGTGTACCTGCTATTTTAATGACAAACTGTTGTTTTGTCAGATGCATACCTGTACGAACCTAAGCAATTATTCGACAACAATAGGCGCATCAGGTCGGTCGTGTCAGGTGGCTTATTCTCAATACCTGACGTTCGCGTTACAATTGCGCCTTTATTTAGCTACAGGGAAGCACTATGTCGTCTAATTGGATTGACGCCAAGGTCATTGAGAACACGCACTGGACAGACACACTTTACTCTCTAAAAGTCGAGGGAGACATAGGTGACTATGAAGCCGGACAATTCGGTCGCCTAGGCTTGATGGTTGATGACGAGATTATCGGCCGGCCGTACTCATTCGTGAGTGCACCACATGAAGATTTCTATGAGTTCTATTCCATTGATGTCGAAGAGGGTCTGTTGTCACCACGTCTTGGTGAACTTAAAGCGGGTGACCATATTTATCTAGGTAAGAAAGCAAACGGCTTTCTGGTATTGAGTGAGATTCCCGATGCAGATGACTTGTGGATGCTGTCTACCGGCACAGGCATTGGTCCATTTCTGTCTATTCTCAAGACGGAACTACCGTGGCAACGTTTTAAAAAATGCATCCTTGTGCACGCCGTGCGCACGGCCTCTGAATTGACCTACCAGCCTCTGATCAACAATCTTAGCGCGCAGCATCCCAGTCAATTTGAATATGTGCCCTTCGTCAGTCGTGAGAAAACTCAACATGCACTCCCAGGACGCATTCCCGCGGCCATCAAAAACGGCACTCTGGAGGATCGTGCCGGGGTCAAGATCGCGGACGGGAAATCTCAAGTTATGCTATGCGGTAATCCCGACATGGTTAAAGACGCACGCGAAATGCTGGAACAGCGTGGGCTAACAAAAAATCTGCGCCGGACGCCAGGCAGTATCAGTACCGAAAATTACTGGTAACTGTTCAGCCCGCAAAATACTGACTGCTCGTGGCAATAGAACATTCCACCGCACACCAATCATCCACAGCCAGTTGCAGCGTGACTATGGCACAGGTCGAAAGTCTCATACCATATTGGCCAGTTAATTGACTACATAACTCAGACAAGCCTGGATTATGTGCAATCACGGCGACATGTTGAAACTGATTGGGTGTCGCGTTAACACAGGCTAACAGCGTGTCCTGAGACGCTAGATATAATTCACTGCGATAATCTACAGTGGCTGCATAGCCTAGCTGTCTGTGTAACTGTTCAGCCGTCTGGCGGGTTCGCACGGCATCACTGCAATAAATGTACTCAGTCTTGTTTGCACGCATATGCAATTCAGATCGAGCGCGCTTAACTTGTGCCAATCCCTTAGCACTTAACGGTCTTTGATGATCACTCACCTGCGCTGGAGTATCCGCTGTGGCATGGCGTATTAACGTCAGTGTTTTAGTCATCTGTGTCCATTTTGCAACCTGCTCTAGCCCGTGGGCCAATATTGTAACCAATCATAGAATCTGTAAGATAGGCGCACACAGCAGGACAGCGAACTTTTACTTCACAATCACTACCATAAGGAACTTAAATATGTCAGAACGAATTGTTATGCGCGTTGGCGAATCTTTAATTGCCGGCGGCCCTCCAGGAACGGCGGCTGAGCCAGAAGTAATCATTGGTGAGTTAGATGGTCCAGTCGGTACTGCGTTTGCCACATTATTGGGTGATCAAGTTAAAGGCCATTCACGAGTATTGGCCATCATGAACACCGATATTCAAGTTCGCCCATCAACCCTGATGGTCAGTAAAGTAACAGTGAAAGACGAGCGCTACACTAATATCCTGATGGGGACAGTTCAGGGAGCAATTGCCAATGGCGTGTTAGATGCTGTGCGTAATGGCGATATTCCAAAAGAAAAAGCAAATGACTTAGGTATTATCGTGTCTGTTTGGTTGAACCCGATGGTCGCTAAAGATGACAATCTTGATCATGCCATCCTGTTTGATATTCATCGCCGAGCGATGGCGAGCGCTATCCATAAAGCCATGAATAATGAGCCTGATATTGATTGGCTACTTGAGAACCAAGCAGAGATTACACATAAGTATTACCAGATGGGCTTAGACGGCAAGATCTAGATTCTGCCTAGGCGAGGTGATTACTCACCTCGCCTACATCACTGAATATATGCTACGTATCGTTTATATATTACTGTTCGCTCTGGTCACCACAGCGTGCAGTATCGATAATCTAGAACCACAGATTCTAGGTAATACTATGGGCACCACCTATAGTGTGCAATGGCATCCGCAAGATGTATCAGCCTCACAGTTAAAACAAAAAATAGATGACCGCCTGCAGGCGATCAATGCGCTGATGTCGACTTATGACGCCAGCTCGGAGCTGAGTCAATTCAATCAGTCACGCGATACTGGCTGGCATGCGGTTGATCCGACGCTGGCTGCATTAGTCGACTTATCCGCCCACATTCATCAAAACAGCCAAGGGGCGTTTGATATCACTGTCGGGCCGCTGGTGAATTTATGGGGCTTTGGCCCAGATCAGGCCGAGTTCTCATTTCCAGATGACGGTGAAATTCAAATCGCCCAGCGCAGTGTTGGCGCCCAACATCTCATGGTCAGAAGTGACCCACCCGCGTTGTATAAAAACATTCCTGATTTATATGTTGATCTGTCAGCGATCGCCAAAGGTTATGGTGTCGATGCAGTGGCCAACATTATGGAACAGGCTGGTGTCGAGAATTACATGGTCGAGATCGGCGGCGAGGTCAAGTGCAAAGGGGTCGGCTACCACGGCGATGCCTGGCGCATCGGTATAGAAGCACCCAACTTCGAGCGTGGCAAAATCGAAGAAATACTCGCCTTGGATAATATTGCTGTGGCAACATCAGGTGATTATCGAAATTTTATCGAACATCAGGGCCAGTACTATTCACATACCATAGACCCGACTACCGGCTATCCAGTGACTCACAACCTAGGATCAATCACGGTGGCTCACCAATCTGCCGCCCAAGCAGATGCGTGGGCAACCGCCTTATTAGTGTTAGGCCCAGAACGCGCCTTAGAAATTGCCAATCAGCAACAACTGCCTGTCCTCATGATCACACGCGAAGCGCGAGGTTATAAAAGTACATCTAATCAGTATATGCGCAGGTACTTACACACTCCTTAAGCGCGCTCAACTGAATAGCCTATCAATCATCTCGCGCCTACATTCATTCAATCACACGCATATTTTTCCAATACCCACGAGCAAATCGAACGTAAAATACGGCACTGTAGATCATCACATGTAAGGTAATCAGCAGCCATAGACCAATCACATTGGCAGACATAAACTTGGTATATAAATAACAAGGCACAAGCAGTAATAAAACAGAAATCACAAAACTCATTTTTATAATGAAGCGAGTATCTCCCGCACCCTCTAATGCGCCCAAGAAAATCATGAACATTGCATCAAAAAGTCCGAAGAAAGCAACAAAACGTAACAGCACAATCACTAATTGAATAATGTGTTCAGCATCCTCCAGGCTACCTCTCTGTAAATATGGCCAGATAAATACTTCTGGATAGATGATGTATAACAAACCAATCAAGCTAAAAAATAGTAATGCG
>DDIE01000058.1:20138-29058 GCA_002338385.1 Proteobacteria bacterium UBA1858 | reverse complement strand
CACTTCTGGATAAATGATGTATAACAAACCAATCAAGCTGAAAAACAGCAACGCGAGTTGCAGCGTGGACCAGGTTGCCCGTGCGGCTAGATCAGCGCGTTGATTACCCAAGTGTTGCCCTACCAGCACTGAAACTGTCACCATGAGACCCATCATTGGTAAATAAGACAGTGCATTAATATTGAATGCGATATTACTGGCTGCTAACTCATCAGTGCCAAGCGTACCAATGAGCATCAAGAATGCTGTGAACGACGCCATGTCTATAAATAGTCTCAGGCCATTGGGAAAACCAAAATACACAAGTCGATTAAATAGCTGTCTATCAAACCGCCAATATTTCAAAGTATTAAATTGGCTACGATTTGCTGAATTGAAAATTAAACACGCGTATATCAAGCAACCGACAACAATAGCAATGTTAGTTGCCAGTGCAGCACCTTGCATGCCCATCTCAGGAAAGCCTACGTAACCAAATATCAATACGTAATCGAGAGCCAGATTAACCAGCATGATTACCAGACTGACCCACATCACGACATATGCACGTCCCATTCCAGAATAAAAACTGGCTAGAGTATTATGCAACACTCCAAATACAGCCCCATACATGAGTGTTTTAAAATAAATTGTCTCTTGAATTTGGACTTGTGGCGGATGGCCAGTGAGGGCAAAAAAATCCTCTGCCAGAAAATAGGCAGGGACGATTACAGCCACAGCCATTAGGCTGAGATATATGCCCTGCCAGACAATCGCACCAATTTTATGCGCTTCACTGGCCCCGAAATATTGCGCCACAAAAGTATTCACGTACGCCGCTGTGCCCGCGAACAAACATACTAACGCAAAGCTTGCCATGCCCGCAGGTAAAGCAGCAGCGATGGCATCGGGTGAGTACCAGGTCAGAAATACTCGATCAACAAAAAAAAGAATACTCCAAGCACCGGTGCTCAATACCATAGGTATGGCTATCGCCAACACCTCTGCGTAACCACCGGGTTGTCGCCAGCGGTGTGCCAGTCTGGTTAACATATAATTACATTCAGCTCAGTCAGAAGCTAGCTGTGACGCTGCTTGATGCTGTTCGTAATTTTTCCAATGTGTTCCACTTCGCACTCAACAACATCACCTGGCATCAGATACTCTGGCGGTGTGCGCGCATAGCCGACACCACTGGGCGTACCAGTGGCAATAATATCGCCGGCCTCAAGTTCCATCCCCTGAGATAAAATAGCAATAACATGAGCAATCGAAAAAATCTGATGGACTGTGTTTGAGGACTGTTTAAGCTCACCGTTGACCCGACTGAAAATATTCAGATTATGTGGGTCTGTAATTTCATCTGCGGTGACAATTGCTGGCCCCATAGGACAGCACCCTCGGTAGCTTTTGCCTATGTAAAATTGCTTGTGCCACTTCTGTCGATCACGTGCTGTCACGTCATTCAATACGGTATAACCAAATACATGATCCAGCGCATCATGTTCTGCAATACTCATACCTGTTTTACCTATAATCACTGCCAACTCGACTTCCCAATCCATCTTTGCGGACACGCTGGTATCGATTTCTATATCCGCATATGGCCCATTCACACTGTTCGCTGCTTTAGTGAATACGACCGGTGAACGCGGCAATTTTACTTGCTGCTCAGTTGCGGTTTCAGCCACGTGGTCTTGGTAGTTTAGACCTAAACATATAACATTTTGTCTGGGTCGCGGAATCGGCGCCAGCAATTCAATTTGCGCCATCGCCACACAATAATCTGGCCGCACATCCTCAAGCAGAGCTGTCAATGTAACCAGTGCGTCGCTGCCAGCGTCAATCAGTGTCAGCATGGAGTCAATATTGGGCTGCCAGCGTGGATCTCTATTGGGCACAAAAATTTCTCCGCCCAGATCAACACCCCACTGGATATTGTGTTGTTGCGGTTCCCTGAAACTGACTAATCGCATCGGACTCCTTCCTTACGTGTAACAAATGAAAACAATTTGCTGTAGACTGAAATTAACGTTCTAAGTTAACTATTATATGCGGCAAAGGCTGAGATGAGACGGATTATAGTATTTTTGTTAATCATTGCGGCGATTTTATTCACAGTATCTTGGCTAGACTTGCATCAGTTGTTTACTCTAAGCCAACTTAAACAACAGCAACATACTCTGCAACAACTTGTTGCTCAGAATATGTTCGCGGCCAGCATAATATATTTCTTATGCTACGTTGGTATGGCCGGCTTGGCCATACCAGGTGCACTCATCATGACCCTTGCAGGAGGTGCGCTGTTTGGTCTGCTAACAGGTGTTTTATTAGTATCATTCGCTTCATCCTTGGGTGCCCTAATTGCTTTCTGGGCAGCGCGCTTCTTCTTACATGATTATATTCAGAATAAATATAAAGACCGTCTGACTGTCATTAATGACAAAATAAAACAACAAGGCCATTGGTACTTATTATTTATTCGCCTAGTGCCTGCTTTCCCTTTTTTTTTAGTGAATGTGTTGATGGGTCTGACGCCAATTCGAGCAGGGAGTTACTATTTAGTTTCCCAGATTGGCATGCTGCCAGCGACCATAATCTATGTGAACGCGGGAACTGAGCTGGCAAAAATTAGCAGTCCGCAGGATATATTGTCATGGCCATTATTGATTTCATTGACGCTACTTGGTCTGCTGCCTTTTATCACACAAGGTCTGGTCAAGCTGCTCACCCTTAAGCGTCTATATGCTAAATGGCGTAAACCAAAGCAGTTTGATTACCATACTATTGTTATCGGTGCGGGCGCGGCAGGCTTAGTCTCGGCATACACCTCAGCCACATTACAGGCGAAGGTAGCATTAATAGAGCAGAGCGAAATGGGGGGAGATTGCTTAAATACTGGTTGCGTCCCATCCAAATCCATATTGCGCACGGCCAAATTTGTAGCTGATCTGTCTCGCCACCAAGAATTTGGCATTGATGAGGCACACTATAAGCTGCAATTCTCAAATATTATGCGCCGCGTCCACAATACAGTCGCCACCATTGCCCCGAAAGATTCAATTCAACGTTACAGCACACTTGGGGTCGATTGTTTTTCAGCAGAGGCCAGTCTCATTTCTCCCTGGCAAGTTGAACTCAACAATCCAGCCAAACAGACATTAACGGCAAAAAATATTATCGTGGCCAGCGGTGCACAACCGGCAATCCCCACCATTACTGGCTTGGATGAAGTTGATTACTATACCAGCGATAGTATTTGGAACCTTACAACGCTGCCTCAGGAACTACTCATCATTGGTGCTGGCCCGATTGCTTGTGAACTTGGCCTAGCCTTTGCACGCCTCGGCACCAAGGTAACGCTAGTCAATCGTGGTGAGCGAATCCTGGCCAATGAGGATCACCACGCGGCGCAGTTACTGCATGACAAACTCACCCAGGCAGGCCTGCGCATCCTGAATAATTTCTTCAGTGATGAGTTCAGTCAGCAGCATGATATGAGGTGTTTAGTGGGCCAGCATGAGGGCCAATCAATCCGGCTGAATTTTTCTCATCTATTGCTCGCCGTGGGTAGAACAGCAAATACTGCTGCACTGGCCGCTCTGGACATCGACATCAATCAGCGCGGCCAGATAGTCACTAATCAATTCATGCAGACGAACTATCCCAATATCTATGCCTGTGGTGATGTCACCAGCCCATTACAGTATACGCATAGTGCCTCTCATCAAGCATGGTATGCCGCATTCAATGCGTTATTCCGCCCACTTAAGCAATTCAAGTGTGCTTTGACTAATATTCCACGCGCGATTTATACCGATCCGGAAATTGCTAGTCTGGGCATCACTGAACAGCAAGCGATTGAGCAAGGGATTAAGTATCAAGTCACGACCTTAGCTATGGATGATATTGATCGTGCCATTACTGATAGTGCCACGGATGGCTTTGTTAAAGTCATTACTGCAGATAACAGCGATAAAATACTTGGCGTATGTATAGTCGGCGAACATGCCAGTGAATTAATTGCTGAATTCGTGCTGGCAAAAACACATAATCTAGGCTTGAACAAGATACTCCAAACCGTGCATCTGTATCCCACCCGCAGTGAGATTAATCGTCTGGCTGCCGGCAAGTGGCGGCGCAGCAGATTCAGCGCTAAGAGTCAGCAAATATTGCATAAAATTCAGCTGTGGCGATTGAGAAATTAATATGAGAGAAACCAAACATTTACTTATTCCCGGAGATTTCCCTGCCATCACACGTGACCATACGGACGTGTTGCAAATCAATCTGGGTTATCGCTGTAATCAATCTTGCAGCCATTGTCATGTCAATGCTGGACCGACGCGCACCGAAATGATGAGCGATGAAACGATGGCGACGATCTTTGATTTGATCAGCTCAAGACGCTTTAGATTGCTAGATCTTACTGGCGGTGCGCCCGAGCTACACCCACGTTTTCAAGAATTAGTGTTGCATGCAAAACAGCATCAATTGAGCATCCGTGATCGTTGCAATTTGACTATCTTACTGGAACCAGAACAGGAGAATCTGGCTGCCTTTCTGGCTGAACATGATGTAGAAATCGTTGCTTCGCTACCATGTTACACGCAGGAAAATGTTGATACACAACGTGGCAAGGGCGTGTTCAACGACAGCATTAAAGCATTACAACTTTTGAATCAGTTAGGTTACGGCGAGCGCCATGCCCTGCACTTGGTATACAACCCACTTGGGCCTCAGTTGCCACCCTCACAAGACCAACTCAAGACTGCCTACACACAGCGCTTATATGAGGATTTTAATATTCGCTTTAATGATCTATTTGTGATCACGAATATGCCCATTCAGCGTTTCGGCAGTAGCCTGTTGAGTAGCGGTCATTTTGCAAGTTACATGAGTACTCTGCGTGCTAACCATCTGGATGAAAATCTGACCCAGGTCATGTGTAAGACCACCATCAGTGTCGACTGGCAGGGCTATATCTTCGACTGTGACTTTAATCAGATGCTAGATCATCCGATGATCAATAATGACACGCGTAAACCTCTACATGTGCGAGATTTACTTGATGCCGCACTGGCAGACCACCCTATCAGGACGGGCAACCACTGCTATGGTTGTACAGCAGGACAAGGCAGTAGCTGTTCTGGCGCGTTGAGTGCATAATAAACTTTTGACTGAGTCTGCTGTCTTAGTCGCTCCACTATCTTAAGATTAGCAAGCACACAACAATCATGCTCTCTGCACATAGAATAATCAGTCTAGCGTTAATCTTGGGACTCATCAGCACCAGCACATTAGCCGCTGACACCCCCCCTGCACGCGTTAAACCAGTTGTTGTTGATATCGCGCAACTGCGCGAGATGGCGCCGGTGGCGGAATACTCTGGTGATGTGATCAGTGAGAGCGATGCGCGCCTGTCAGCTGAGATAGACGGTCGCCTAGATTGGATTGCTGAGGTGGGCACCCAGCTCACTAAAGGTGATGTGCTGGCGAAACTAGATGCTGTATTCCTGCAACAACAGCTACTGGAAGAGCGCGCAATCATTGCCAGCGAAAAAGCCAAGTTCACCTTACATGACAAACAGGTGGCACGATACGAATCACTACTTAAGAAAAACAACGTCGCCGCTGATATGCTTGATCAGGCTGTATCTGAACGCACCGTCAGCCAAAATTCGATGCTCGCAGCCCAGGCGCGTCTGGCCCAGATTCAAGAATACATCGATCGCTCAACCCTGCGTGCGCCTTTCAACGGTGTCATTAGTGAGCGTTATACACAAGCAGGTGAATGGGTTCAGGAAGGCACCGAGTTAGTCAGATTGATTGACATCCAACGGCCCGAAATTACCGTGCGCGTACCGCAAAATATTTATCCTTTGGTCGCACTGGGTGATCAAATCAAGATCCTCAATTCGGATCGTACCTTCCATGCCACCATCGACACTATCGTACCGGTAGGCACGACAACTGCACGTTTATTTGAACTGCGGATGATTCCAGACTATGCCGCCCCTCCAGGTACGCTGGTCAGAGCAGTTATTCCCACCGCACAAGCACGTCGCGTTATTTCAGTTCATCGAGATGCGCTAGTCATTCGACGCGGCAGCCTTACTGTGTTTCGTGTTAATTCAGACAATATTGCCGAACAAGTATCGGTCTCTGTCGGTATAGGTGATGGTGATTATGTTGAAATAATCGGCTCAATCGAGGCGCATGACGCCTTAGTCACCCGCGGCGGTGAACGCTTACGTGCTGGCGAAAGTGTGCGTATCAGTAATGAGCCCAACTAAATTCGTACTCGGCAATCCTACCGCAGGATTAGTCATTGCCTTATTAATCATACTGTTTGGTTTATTATCTCTGGATGCCTTACCGATCCAGCTGACACCTGCAGTCGAACGACCAGAAATAACCATCTCCACCTCCTGGCGAGGTGCTGCTCCAGAAGAAGTTGAAGCGGAAATTATCGAACCCCAGGAAGATCAATTACGCGGTTTACCTGGTATGACTGAATTATTGTCAGAGGCTCGACAAGGCTCTGGCAGAATTACCATTTCGTTCGATGTCGACTTCAGTCTTGAACGTGGATTAATAGAAGTCATCAATCGTCTTAATCGTGTCCCCCAATACCCTCTTGAAGCAGACGAGCCAGTATTAAGCACTGCTGGAGGACGCAGTCGTCCAATCGCGTGGTTCATTATCAAGCCTGATGCAGACAATGAAAATGATATCGAGGACTATCGCGACTATGTGGAAGAGGTTGTCCAGTCTCGCTTCGAGCGCGTTGCGGGGGTCGCACTGTCTGAAGTACGTGGTGGTAACGAGCGTGAAGTCAGAATCACCGTCGATCCCTACAAAGCTGCTGGTGTCGGAATTGATCTGGTCGCCGCTGCGGCCATAGTTGGTAATAATGACGATGTCTCTGGCGGAACCTCGGATGTTGGTAAGCGCCAGTATGTTATTCGTTATACGGGGGCGCTTGAGCCCGCAGATCTGAACAACCTGATACTCGAGTGGCGCGATGGTCAGGCTATTTATTTGCGTGACATTGCCACCGTCAAAGTCCAACCCGCGGATAAAGACAACTTTGTGATTACTCGTGGTGAACCTGCTATTGCCGTCAATGCCTACCGCGAGAGTGGTGTTAATGTGCTTGATGTGATGGCCGATCTACAACAGGCGATGCAAGAGCTACAGGCTGGCCCTCTCAAACGAGCGAAATTAAATATTGATCAGGTCTATGATGAGACCGATTATATCAATAGTGCCATTCAACTACTGATCAACAATCTAGGCTTTGGTATTTTGCTGGCAGTATTGGTGTTGTGGTGGTTTTTGCGTAGGTTCCGCGCCACCATGGTGGTCACCATTACTATCCCGCTGTGCTTATGCGTAGCCTTTCTCGTGATCCTAGCTGCCGGCAAATCAATTAACATTATCTCTCTAGCAGCGATGGCGTTTGCAGTGGGTATGGTGATGGATGCTGCGATTATAATTTTAGAAAACATCGTCCGTCTGAAAGAAAAGTCCTACTCCAGCTTTGACGCCGCACTGGAGGGCACGCGTCAGGTATGGCCCGCATTGCTAGCGTCTACGTCAACCACTGTAGCGATCTTCTTACCCGTATTGTTTCTGCGTGATCAGAGCGGACAACTGTTTGCAGATTTATCTATCGCCATAACCGCCTCCATCATCGCCTCGCTTTTTGTCGCGACCGTACTGATCCCGGCAGCCAGTATGGTGTGGCTGAAAAAAACCCAATTTACGGATAATCATGTCGCCGTATGGGATACCATCACACACACGATTTCAACCTTTACTCAGACACCATTGAGACGCTTCGTTATTGTTATCGGACTGATCAGTGCTGCTATTGCTGGCTCGTATCAATTTCTCCCGGAACGGGATTATTTACCTACTGGCAATCGCAATCTAGTGTTTGGTTTTGTATTACCACCGCCTGGTGTGAATGTGACTCATATCCAGCAAGAAATGGGCGATGTAATCGCGGAGCGTATTCAACCCTATTTAACTGGCGAAAAAGAACCGAAGATAAAGCATTATTTCTTTGTTGCACGCGCCGGTTCAATTTTCATTGGCGGTCGTGCCGAGGACCCGCAGCGTGTTGATGAGTTAGTGGCCGTACTGAATGGTGCCGTGCGGGGTTTTCCGGATACCTTTGCGGTGGTACGTAAAGCCTCATTATTCTCCGGCTTTGGTGCTAATCGGGAAATTGAAGTGAATATTCAGGGACGCAACATTGATGCACTCATTGAGTCTGCCATCACAGGTTTTGTCACTATTCCGGAAAAATTGCCAGGTGCGCGCGTCCGACCACGACCAGGATTAGAATTAGCCGAACCGGAATTACAGTTTATTCCCCAAGATAGCCGTATTAGAGAAGCCGGCTGGAACCGTGATTCGCTAGCCAGTGTGTCACGCATACTGGGTGATGGTATGCAGGTGGGTGAGTACTTCGATGGCGAAGAACGTCTGGATATCATAGTGCGTACTCCGGATTGGCATACGCCTGAACAGTTGGAGGCCATCCCATTGCATACGCCAGACGCGGGCACCATCCCGTTCGGCGAGTTGGTCGATATTGAACGCACCGCCGGACCAAACACTATTCGCCGTCTGGATAGGCGGCGCACCATTACTTTGGAAGTCACACCGCCGGAAGATATGCCGCTGGCGTACGCACTCGATATTATCCAAAATGAAGTAGCGCCGGGCATTGAGGCTTCATTACCGGCCGACGGTGTGATTCGTTATGGCGGATCTGCGGATAATTTAAAAATAGCAATTGATAATCTGAGCAACAGTTTCATTGTTGCATTGATCATTTTGGTATTGTTAATGGCAGCACTATTCCGCTCATTCAGCGACAGCTTATTAGTTATGCTGGCGCTGCCACTAGCCACTATTGGCGGGG
>DDIE01000058.1:15880-19841 GCA_002338385.1 Proteobacteria bacterium UBA1858 | reverse complement strand
CACTAGCCACTATTGGCGGGGGCATTGCGCTCAAAATACTTGGTCTGGCGGCTGATCTGATTACTCTGATTGGCTTTATTATCTTGCTGGGGCTAGTCGTCAATAATGCCATATTGCTGGTCTATCAGGCACGTAATTTAGAACGCGAGGGTGAGTCGCGCAAGAATGCAGTCTACGCGGCGGTACGCACGCGCATTCGACCGATTTTGATGAGCACCGCCACCACTGTGTTTGGTATGTTACCGCTGGTTATATTTGCAGGTTCCGGCACTGAACTCTATCGCGGTCTGGCTGCTGTGATAGTCGGTGGTATGATCGTAAGCACAGTGTTTACCCTCCTGCTGATTCCCAGCTGTCTGCTGTTTGATGCTAAATCCTTGTTTAAACTCAAGCGCAGTTAGGGCTTTACTGTAGCGTTACCTGCTTTTAGCCAGGCTTTGATGCCGCCCTTTACATTATAGACTTGCTTATAGCCATGGCGCACTGCCAGGAATTCACCGACTGCATAGCTGCGTGTACCCGAGCGACAAATGATCGCGACCTGCTGATCTGGTGCGATAAACTGACTGGCCTGCTGCATCCATAACTGCGGATGCGCTTTGCGTCTCTCATCAAAAAACATGATGGCATGACTGGCCGGCACAATACCGGTTTTGTCCCATTCTGCCGGCGTGCGCACATCAATCACGACCACTCCTGCAGCCATCAATTTCTTGAGTTGATCGACATCCACATCGACCGGCCGAGCGAAACTTGCAGAGGATAAACATATCATCAGCCCCGCTAGCATGATTTTCATAAGTACATTTGTGTTGAACATATTTAATTCTCTCTCAATTAAATCTAACGTGATTCTGGAACATAACTTTGGGCAAAATATTCCTCCAAAAACTGACTGAAGTCAGCACCATGATCGGCTTCCAGTTGCTGTTGTTGCTGTCTACTTTTTTCTGCCAAGGCACTGAAATGCTGGATTGAATCTGAGTCTAAGCCGTTTGCAAAGTGATCACAATATTGTTTACCTAAGCGCGCGATAAAATCATAATAAGATAATTTTTCCACCTGCATACCTGCCAATACACGTGCTGACAACGTTTGTTCGCGATCATCTACACAACCTGCGAAGCGCGCTAAACTGCGACTGTAATCAGTATCCGCATTATTCATAAGCTCTGCAACGGCCTGCATATCTGAAAATATCTCCTGCAACCAATCGACCAGTAAAATACTGCTACCATCACGTCTGAGATGCAGGCCCTGCTTGCGACCTTTATGGGCAACCTCATACTCATTGATATCAATCTCTTCTTGCTCGCGCATAGTTATAATTTGTTCATCACCCAATAGGCAGTACATGAATAAGACTTCGATAAAGTGTAGCTGTTCAGGATCAACACCAATGGCTGAAAAAGGATTAATATCCAGCGCGCGAATCTCAACATAGCGCACACCTCGATCAAGTAAGGCATGGGTGGGCTTCTCATTGGCTCTGCTCATCTGTTTTGGTCGCACGGTACTATAATATTCATTCTCTATTTGCAGAATATTGGCGTTCAGTTGGCGGTATTCACCCTGAGTAACCACACCAATTTCCTCATAAGCTGCATAGGGTTTTTCTATTGCACGCGTAAGACAAGCCACATAATCGTATAAGTTGTCGTAGCAGGCCTTGATACCAATTTCATTTTCTCTGTGATTGGTATAGCCAATATCACCCAAGCGCAGGGAGGTTGCATGCCTGGCATACAAGGTGTCAGCATCCCACACGCGCAGATCCTTGACCCCTTTATGGGTAAAACTCTTATCCACAGCCGGTGAGGCACCAAATAAATACGGAATCAACCAACCCACGCGTTGTAAATTACGAATAATTTTAAAATACTGGTCATTAATAAATGCGGTCAATTCACCAGTATCTCCCAGAGCCACTTGCCAGCGTGGCCAGAAATCTTCATTGACAGAGAGATTGACATGGACCCCTGCAATGACCTGCATCATTTTACCGTAGCGATAGCCCAAGCCTTTGCGGTACACATGTTTCATCTGGCCCAAATTACTTGTGCCATATTCTGCAATACGAATACTTTGTTCACCCAGCAAGCGGCAAGGCATACTGGCAGGCCATAGGCACTCTTCATGTATGTTGGCATAGACAAAACGATGGATCATACTGAGAAAATCCAACGCCTGTTGACTAGTACCCAACGGGGGGGTGACAAACTCAAGCAGGGCTTCAGAATAATCGGTGGTAATATGAGGGTGGGTTAAAGCTGCGCCCAATGCTGATGGATGAGCAGTCTGAGCAATGACACCATCATAACTTGCACGCAGTGATTCCTTTTCTAACCCTACTCTGCCGATGCTGAAGATTGATTCAAGTTGATGCTGGATAATACGTTGACTGTTTTTATTGATGGTTGAGCGCATGCAAATTTACTTTATTTTGTATTTGGCGTGTGATTGCCCAACACGATAGGCTTATTTGGATTGAGTATAGCAATTCAAGTGGTACCACTAAACACTGCAGAGGAGTGATTTAATATGGCGCAGAATAATTTTGGAGCAGGGTTTGCTCAGTTAAGCGATTGCAGTCATTTGTCTCAACTAAGTTTGCACAATTTCACCACGAATAGCACTCATATTGTGCCAAATACCCCCGGCAAACAAGCGTCCTGTAAAATTTTTTATGCCATCTCTCGCAACCCAGAACAACACATTACGGCGCTTGAAGCGCGCCAAGGATTGATTCTGTTTGGCGATTATGTCACTGAGGAACGGGCGCATGCCAACACTCACCCCAATATACGCGTGTTGCTGAATATCATTAAAAATAATGAGGTCTGGACAGTCACGCCTAGCTAGAATTTAATTTGCTGCCAGTCAAATTTAGGACCTGGATCAGTTTTGCGACCTGGCGCGATATCCGAATGGCCGACGATAGCCTGACTATTGAGCCGCGGATAAGTCGCTAATAAACAAATCAGTACTTCTTTCAAACGTTGATATTGTTGGCGCGTGAATTCATCATCATCAGTTCCTTCTAATTCAATACCAATGGAAAAATCATTGCATGCATTGCGGCCCTCATAGTAAGACTCACCCGCATGCCAGGCACGTTTATTAAATGGCACGAATTGAGTCAGTGCTGCGTCTCTCTCAATCAATAAGTGACTGGACACCTTAAGCTGGCTGAGTGATGCGAAATATTCATGCCTGCTACAGTCCAGTGTATTAGTGAATAGCTGCTGGATACAACCTGTCCCGAATTGCCCTGGTGGCAGACTAATGTTGTGAATAACAATCAGATCGAGCTCGCTCGCGCTGGGTCGATCATCACAGTTAGGTGAGGCGACAAAGTTCGCGCTAGTTAATTTGTGCTGTTGTACTTTGATTGGGATTGCCAATGGGTAGTTGGATTGCTGACATATATTAAATCCTAAACCTGATCCAGAGGCGAGTAAAGTTACCGCATGAAATCAAGGTCTAGATCCAGAATGATAGTAGGCAACACATGGGCGCATGTCTGACCATTAGAAAATATTTCACTGTGGCTATAGTTTCCGCTGTCATAGTGGGTAATCATTTGCTCAGCCACAATATCTCCCTGATTACTGCATGCCGTATCAGTGTTCGGGTCAACTCTGGCCGGCGTGTCTAGACTGTTAATTTCAATATAGGGGTGCAGTGTTTGTTGTTGTAACAGAACATCCGTGCCCAATCTCAAGTGTGACTTTTGCACCGCCAGTGCACCCATAAAATCATTCTTATTGACAGCATAACCGGCCCCATACAAAGTCATTAAATCTCTCTCACCATGGACATAAAACAGGCGTGTGCTATCGAGCTTAAGCTGGCTATTGGCGTAACTTATGCGTGCACTGATATCTATCCCATGCAGATCGTTATCGCTACTGACTTTAAGCGAGGAATAGCCGAGGTTGACCGCCGGTATAATTGATCA
>DDIE01000058.1:8084-15592 GCA_002338385.1 Proteobacteria bacterium UBA1858 | reverse complement strand
CCGCCGGTATAATTGATCGCGCACCTGAGCCGAGCGCCCAAGCTAAACCGATGTATAGTCGCTTTTCTGTGTGACTGGCGTGGTTATCGCGTCGACTCGGTGCTACACAATTGTAGTTCCCGACGGTATCACTGACAACGCAATTATCCGCCAATGATGCATGTTCTGCATGCACGATATGACTCACTATGAGTGCCAACACAGCCCACCCGTGCAAACAATTTTTGCGCATTTTGTCCCCTTAGAATTTGCTTAAATGTGTGGCATGGTACTTGCCCAACAGGCGTCCATTGCCTGTCTACACCTAGACCAGATTATCATTACTCTGGTGGGCAGTGACAAGCGGATTCATGCCTTGCTATTCTGGACAGGCACATTCTATCTTTTGACGACACAGGCGATAATTTTTGAAATGACCAATAGCAAGTGTGAGTGCCCCAATAACTGTCAATATTTTTTCTCCAGCCGCACCCAACAGCAGCTCACCAAAAACAATAGCCACAATAAGACAAGCCCAGCAGGCCTAGGTTGAGTAATTGATAGCGCTTATGTTGTTTACAGCCCAGAGTAAGTGCGTAAATACTGGTCGGAATCACCACAACCACCATCCAGACATGAAATGCTTCGTCTGCTAATGGCAACACAGCAAAAGCCGGCAACCAAATCACCAGCAGCGGGAATATAAGACAATGCATCGCGCAGGCCGCAGATAGGCCAATCGCTACTTTGTCGGTGAGTAATTGTAGATTTCTCATGCTGATCAATAATAGTAAAGAACGCTCTGTTCAGCTACTTTATCAATTAATGAAATCTAAAGTGAATAATAAACGTTTGTCTGTGCCGGGCGTTGTCGGTGAACGATGCACCAAACCTGCATTTTCATTGCCTTGCCAGAGTAGGCCCTTGAGCAGGGCGACATCCCCATGTCTGAGTTGCTGGATATCAGCGGGACTCTGATAGAGACCTGATTGACTATCCGTCTGCCCGAGACTGCCGCGACCTAATTTTGTGCGCTCAACGCGCTCATGCGGCAACCATTCTGTTGCCACACCCTGATAGGTTGTCACCAGTCGACAGGGCACTCGATCATCATGGAATTTTGGGCACATGGCCCCAGCCAGCACATGCAAACGCATGCCGACCCGCTTGAGTGCAAATAGACAACAAAACATATCCACAAGCTCGGCGACATCTGCACATAATTCTGCTGAGTGCGGTGTATCAATCGACTCAGCCACGCGGGCGCGTGCATCTTGTGGCGTTAATATCAGCTCAGTGGCAAACTCAGGTTTGGTTATCAGCAACTGCCTGACGGCGTGTTCAATGGGGGCAGACAACTCACGTTGCCAGATCGCGATATTAGTATCTTGTTGATAGATATCAGTCAGTATTTCGGCCTCTTGACCGATGGCCGCATGGCGCGACATCTGGGCTGCACCTGGCACAGATTCAGCCCTGTTATTGTGCTCGAGTTGAGTGCGTATCATGGGCTTTTCTCCCAGACTGGGAATGGATCACTCAAGGTGGCCCAATATGCCCTGCCGCGCAGTACTTCTTGTTCACTGAGCAAGCAATTATCTAGCGCCCGAATAAAATCCTTCTGCTGTAAGTCCTGACCAATAAATACCAGCTCTTGACGCATATCGCCGAAAGGTTCCTGCCATTGTTTTTTAATGGCTGCCAGATAGTCCTCATCGGTTGGCCAGTCTTGCTTGGGTACTGCTTGCCAGAACATGCCGGCAAAACCATAGCTCGCAATCCCCCCTGCCTGACTCCATTGGCCAGCAAATTCAGGCCGGGTAGCCAGCCAAAAGTAGCCTTTAGAGCGAATCAAATTACCGTATTGCTGAGTGTTGTGCAGGAACTGATAGAATTTTTCCGGGTGAAATGGCCGGCGGGCTTCGTAACTGAAGCTGCTGATACCATATTCTTCCGTTTCGGGAACATGCTCACCCCGCATTTCCTTGAGCCAACCTGGTGCTTGTTGCGCCCGTTCAAAGTCAAATGAACCCGTACTCAGAACCGCATCGATATCCACTTGTCCCTGCACAATTGGAATGACCCGGGCATTGGTATTGAGTGTGTTAAGAATCGCTGTCAGGCGTTTGATGTCATCAGCAGTCACTAAGTCCGTCTTACTAATCAGGATAACATCGGCGAACTCAACTTGATCGATCAGTAAATCGGCCACGCTGCGTTGGTCCTCTTCCCCTAGGGACTCGCCGGTCTCTTGCAAATATTGTGCGGCCTCGTAATCCTTCAGGAAGTTAACCGCATCGACCACCGTGACCATGGTATCCAAATCAGCCAGATCAGATAGCGAAACGCCCTCTTCATCGGCAAAAGTAAACGTCTCGGCTACCGGTAAAGGTTCAGAAATGCCTGTCGATTCAATGAGCAGGTAGTCAAAGCGTCCATCCTGGGCCAGCTTATTGACCTCTTCTAAGAGGTCCTCACGCAGGGTGCAGCAGATACAGCCATTGCTCATTTCAACCAGCTTCTCTTCACTGTGATTAAGCGAAACCTCATTTTGAACAATCGTCGAATCAATATTTATTTCACTCATATCGTTGACGATCACGGCTACTTTTTTACCCTGACGATTATTGAGAATATGGCTAAGGACGGTCGTTTTGCCCGCCCCAAGGAAGCCCGAGAGTACGGTGACGGGGAGTTTATTTTTCTGCAGCATGATAATAATTCTTTATTTTGATTAGGGTGACTCGCCATCCAGCAGGATGACCCGATTATGTTATAACATAGCATAAAAAATTCCACACTCGAACCGGCACATAATTTTTCAGCTGGATACATAAACGCACAGACCATGTGCCAGCACACCACCCGCCGTGCACTCACTATGGTGAATATACTGCCAATAAAAAAAGCCCGGGGGTATGACCCCCCGGGCTTTTTGTGTACTGCTAGGCTTTGAGGGTGAGGATCGCCCTACATCATACCGCCCATACCACCCATACCACCCATATCAGGTGCGCCACCCATTGGAGCAGCTTCATCTTTAGGCAGTTCAGCAACCATCGCTTGGGTCGTGATCATCAAGCCCGCCACTGAGCCAGCATTCTGTAATGCTGAACGGGTGACTTTAGTTGGGTCTAAAATGCCCATGGCAATCATATCGCCATACTCACTGGTGGCGGCGTTGTAACCATAGTTACCTTCACCTTCGTCCACTTTAGACAAGATCACAGATGCTTCATCGCCGGCGTTGGTGACAATCTGGCGCAGAGGCTCTTCCATCGCACGACGTGCAATGTTGATGCCTGCATCCTGATCCGGGTTGCTGCCAGCAAGGTCATTTAATGCCTTGCGTGCACGAATCAGTGCAACACCACCGCCAGGCACTACGCCTTCTTCAACTGCTGCTCGCGTTGCATGCAGAGCATCTTCAACACGCGCTTTCTTTTCTTTCATTTCCATTTCAGTCGCAGCACCGACTTTGATCACAGCAACACCACCCGCTAGCTTAGCCATGCGCTCTTGCAGCTTCTCTTTGTCGTAATCAGAAGATGACTCTTCGATTTGAGCACGAATCTGATCTACCCGTGCAGTAATCTCACCTGCTTGACCAGAACCATCAACAATAGTCGTGTTCTCTTTTGAGATATGAATACGTTTAGCTGTGCCTAGATCTTCCAAGGTCGCTTTTTCTAATGATAGGCCTACTTCTTCCGAGATGACCGTACCACCTGTCAGTATTGCAATATCTTGCAACATCGCTTTTCTGCGATCGCCAAAACCTGGCGCTTTAACTGCAGCCACTTTTACGATACCGCGGATAGTATTCACAACTAATGTCGCTAGTGCTTCACCTTCAACGTCTTCAGCAATAATGACCAGTGGACGACCTGACTTAGCTACACCCTCAAGCAGCGGCAGTAAATCACGGATGTTAGACACCTTCTTGTCATGTAACAGAATAAATGGCTCATCCATGTCGCAGGTCATGCTGTCCTGATTATTAACAAAATAAGGTGACAGGTAACCACGATCAAACTGCATGCCTTCAACGACATCAAGTTCGTTCTCCAAAGCGTTACCTTCTTCCACTGTGATCACACCCTCTTTACCGACTTTATCCATTGCTTCGGCAATGATGTCACCAACAGATGTATCCGAATTGGCGGAAATACTTCCGACTTGTGCTATCGCTGTATTGTCTGCGCATGGCTCTGACAAGGTTTTCAATTCCTCGACTGCGGTGGCCACAGCTTTATCAATACCGCGCTTTAAATCCATAGGATTCATACCTGCCGCAACGGCTTTCATACCCTCGCGGACAATTGATTGTGCCAGTACGGTTGCGGTAGTAGTGCCATCACCAGCAACATCTGAAGTTTGTGACGCCACTTCCTTAACCATTTGCGCGCCCATATTCTCGAGCTTATCTTCTAATTCAATTTCTTTTGCCACTGAGACACCATCTTTGGTGACTGTTGGCGCTCCAAAAGCTTTATCTAGAACAACATTACGACCTTTAGGTCCTAGGGTTGCTTTTACTGCGTCTGCTAAGATGTTGACTCCGGCGACCATGCGGGTCCGAGCTTCATCTCCAAAAGTAACTTGTTTTGCACTCATTTGTGTATACCTTCGTTAATATAAGTTAAAAATTCTTTGCTTTAGGCTTCGATAACAGCCATTACATCGTCTTCACGCATAACCAGCAGATCATCACCATCCACCTTCACTTCTGTGCCTGAATACTTGCCAAATAAAACTGTATCGCCAACTTTCACATCGACGGGCGTGACGTCACCATTGTCGTTTTTCTTACCATTACCTATCGCTACCACTTCACCCTTACTTGGTTTTTCCGTAGCCGAGTCGGGGATCACAATGCCACCCGGGCTAGTGCGCTCTTCTTCCATACGTTTTACGACTATGCGGTCGTGTAAAGGACGTAAATTCATGTCTTTCATCTCCTGACAATTAAAAAATAAAGCAGGTATACCAGTCCAAATTATTTATTGAAAAATATACCTAATAAAATTAATGAGTTAGTTATTTTTAGCACTCTACTAAACCGAGTGCCAATAATACGTTCCAAGCTTGATATGTCAAGACTCGCTGGCACTATTTCCACGGGTCGTCATGCTTTTTATACTCACCCTCGATAACATCTGGATCTTGCGGTTTTTGGCGACCATCGTGGCCTCGAAACCCGCTAGTTGAGACCGTCATGTTTTTCAGTAACCAGGCGATTAAAGTTCGACGCGTCAGCGGAATTAAGCACATCAAACCTAAGCTGTCGGTCAGAAATCCGGGCGTTAGGAGTAAGGCGCCTCCAATCAAGAGGGCAACACCTTCCAACATGGTCTCCGCGGGTAACTGGCCACTGGCGACTTGTCGCTGAAACTTGGCCATGGTACTGAACCCTTGCGCACGCAGCAGTGATACGCCCAATAGTGCGGTCACAATAATGAGCAATACCGTTGCGAAGGCACCTATATATCCACCAAGCTTGATAAACAGGTAAATCTCCACCAGCGGCAAACCGATGAATAGGGCCAACAGAACAGGAAATACTCGCATCTAATTTCAATCTACCTTAATGTTTACCCTCTTCTATATGGTGACTAATGATTTTTTTTCAATGTTCCGACGCAAAAGATTGGCCAGACTGGTTAATATTTTCCCGCACTTGGCAGCATGCTCAGGTGTGCTTATTGAATAATGGTGGATATGACTTATAGTTCTGCTAGCCCAGCGATGGTGGTGATGACGACACTGCCTGATCTGCAACGGGCGCGATCGTTGAGTCGCCAGCTAGTTGAGGCACGCATGATTGCTTGCGCTAATATCGTCCCTGCAGTGGAGTCAATTTATCGCTGGCAGGATGAACTAATTGAAGATCATGAGTGTCTAGTAATAATGAAAACACAACCCGATCAGTTAGACAGAGTTCGTGATTACTTGGCTAATCATCACCCTTATGATGTCCCTGAATTTATAGCACTCCCTGTGGGTGACCTCTCGGAACCCTATCTATCATGGCTAAAGCAAGAACTCTCTTAATTTGTCTACTGCTGTCACTGGGCACATCTGCGGCACTGGCAGATGGTTTATTCGGCGCGCCGACACAAACAGATTTTTTAAGTGTTGATGAAGCGTTTAAACTCAACGTCAATAGCCACGCTGCGGATGAGATTAATTTGTTCTGGGGTATTGCTGATGGCTACTACTTGTATAAAAAACGCCTGTCGGTCAAGAGTGACAATGCGGAGCTGGGTGAACTGGAACTGCCGCAGGGCAAATTAGAATATGACGAGTTCTTCGGTGATGTTGAGATTTATGAAAATAGTTTAGATCTCACTCTCCCCGTGGTAGCCGCCGAGGGTAATGTCACCTTGACCGTGGGTTACCAAGGGTGTGCTCATGCTGGGCTATGCTATCCGCCCACCACAAAAACATTTACATTCAATTTGCCTGAGCGATCGGCCAGTAGCGACAGCCCAGCACCTCAGCAGACGGAAATCGCTGACCCCCAGACTCCCGAGCAAGATCGTTTCGCGCGCCAGTTAGCTGAGCAAAAACTTGGCAGTGTGCTTGGTATTTTCCTGCTTGCAGGCTTGCTCCTTGCTTTCACACCCTGTGTATTCCCCATGATCCCTATCTTATCCAGCATCATCGCCGGACAGGGTGAACACATGACTGCGGGACGTGGCTTCAGATTATCATTGGTGTACGTGCTGGCGATGGCGTTGACCTACACGCTGGCAGGTGTCTTAGTGGGATTAACCGGGGCAAATCTACAGATCTGGTTTCAAAACCCATGGGTGATAAGTGCCTTTGCAGTGGTGTTTGTTGCCCTATCATTTTCGATGTTCGGTTTCTATGATTTGCAGATGCCGAATGCTATCCAGTCCAGACTGACTGCTATCAGTGGCAAACAACAACAGGGCTCTTATCTTGGTACGGCGATTATGGGTCTGTTGTCAGCCTTGATTGTCGGCCCCTGTGTGACCGCGCCGCTGATCGGCGCACTGATTTATATTGCCGAGACAGGTGATCCTGTCGTGGGTGGACTGGCCCTGTTTGCGCTCAGCATGGGGATGGGCGCGCCGTTACTGTTAATCGGTACCTCAGCAGGTAAATACCTGCCCAAAGCGGGTACCTGGATGGAGCCAATCAAGGCGGTGTTTGGGGTGTCATTGCTGGCACTGGCGATCTGGTTTTTGGAACGCATCCTCGCGCTGCCCATCATTCTTGCCTTAGCGGGTATTTTACTCATCGGCAGCGCCATGTTTATGGGTCTATTCAGCGCCCAGCAAAAAGCCGGGGCCTGGCTGCACCTGCGTCAAACGCTAGCTTGGTTGATGTTGGTCTATGGCACACTATTGATTATCGGCGCCAGCGCGGGCGGAACGAGTTTTACCTCGCCACTGCAATTCCTGCAGTCTGGTTCAGGTGCGCACAGCGCGAAACAAACTCACTTGGAGTTTCAACCAATTCAGGGCCCGGCAGGATTACAACAGGCACTGGCTGCAGCC
>DDIE01000058.1:824-7771 GCA_002338385.1 Proteobacteria bacterium UBA1858 | reverse complement strand
GCTGCAGCCAGTGCTGAGTCCAAACCGGTGATGTTAGATTTTTATGCCGACTGGTGCATTGCCTGCAAAGAACTGGAAGCGTTTACGTTCACCGATCAGCAAGTGCAAACAGCGCTGCAGAACTTCGTTTTAATTCAATCAGATGTAACCGCTCACAACCAACATGATCAGGCTTTATTAGAATCCCTTGGCTTGTTTGGACCACCGGCTGTGTTATTTTTTGACCGCAATGGACAGGAAAACAAGAACTTCCGCTTGGTAGGGTTCGTCGAGGCCGAACAATTTCACGCCCATGTGGAGCGTTTCAAGCAAACCGGTCTGAACTAAGCTGGAGGTCAGTAGGATCAGTTCAACTATGGTTAAAATCGCCTAAATTCTGCAAAATTGCTGATAATTTCTTCTATCTTGCTCATAACTCGCTTTTATAGCACAATACCCGCAACTTTTTGTTTAGGCTTGGTACATAGCTACGTAGGTTGCGCTGGCGAAGTATTCACTTAAACAACTTTATTAAGCACATCTTGCGCGCCGTAGTACCCAGCAAGACGAATCAGAATTATTATTTATGAGCAAGATATTGTTACTCAACGGGCCTAATCTTAACCTTCTGGGCAGCCGTGAACCCGAGGTTTATGGCTCAGACAGCCTGGCTGATATCGTGCAGGAGGTCAGTCAGCACGCGGCCCAACTCGGCCACAGTCTGGATCACGTTCAAACCAATGCCGAACATGTTTTAATCGAGCATATTCACGCCGCTAAAGTGAATGACACAGCCTTCATCATCATTAATCCCGGTGCCTTTACCCATACGAGTATTGCTTTACGGGATGCTTTTTTAGGGGTCGCCATACCCTTCATTGAGATCCATATTTCGAATGTATTTGCGCGCGAAGATTTTCGTCAGCTGTCGTACTTGTCGGATATCGCGGTTGGCGTCATCAGCGGCATGGGTAAGCACGGTTACTGTCTGGCTTTAGAGGCTGCCCACCAACAGATCACTTCACACTAAAGACTTAAATCATCATGGATATTCGTAAGATTAAAAAACTCATCGAGTTGCTTGAGGAATCAGGCATTGCAGAAATTGAGATCGCCGAGGGCGAAGAGTCGGTCAGAATCACGCGTGAGATAAAAAACACGGTCGCCGCACCCATGCAGTATGCGGCCGCACCCATGCCTGCACCTACATCTGCCGCTGCCCCCGCGCCTGCAGCCAGCGAGGAGAGTGAGGCTGTCGCCACTGGCCATCAAGTGAAATCACCTATGGTAGGCACCTTCTATGAGGCTGCTTCACCCGGAGCCACACCGTTCACAGAAATCGGCAAGCAAGTCAAAGTGGGCGATACCCTATGCATTATTGAAGCGATGAAAATGCTTAATCAGATAGAGTGTGATAAGTCCGGTGTTGTCAAAGCCGTGCTGGTTGAAAATGGTCAACCAGTTGAATTTGATCAACCATTATTCGTTATTGAATAGTCGCCATCAAAAATAATAATCAATGTTTACCCAGAGTATATGCCGGTGTGCATAGCTCGCACTTGAAGACATAAAATCATGTTAGAAAAAGTTGTCATTGCAAACCGCGGCGAGATCGCTCTCAGAATTTTACGCGCTTGTCGCGAACTGGATATCAAAACTGTAGCCGTACACTCCACTGTTGATCGCGACCTCAAACACGTCAAACTGGCAGACGAATCTGTCTGTATAGGCCCACCTACTTCAACTGAAAGTTACCTGAATATCCCCGCGATTATTAGTGCGGCCGAGGTCACTGATGCCAGCGCTATACATCCTGGCTATGGATTTTTATCTGAAAATGCTGATTTTGCTGAGCGCGTGGAATCCAGTGGCTTCATATTCATCGGTCCTACAGCTGAGACCATACGACGTATGGGTGACAAGATTGCAGCTAAGCAGGCCATGCAGGAAGCGGGCGTTCCCTGCGTACCCGGGTCGGCCGAACCACTCACCACGAATACCAGCAACAACGCTAAATTAGCAAATCAAATTGGCTACCCGGTCATTGTCAAAGCTGCTGGCGGCGGTGGTGGTCGCGGTATGCGCATCATTCGCGGTGACGAAGAACTGCAGGACGCGATCGACCTAACACGAGCAGAGGCTGCTAATGCCTTCAACAATGACACGCTCTATATGGAGAAGTTTTTAGAGACTCCACGCCACATCGAAATCCAAGTGTTAGCCGATTCATATGGGAATGCTATTTTCTTAGGTGAGCGCGATTGTTCAATGCAACGTCGTCATCAGAAAGTCATTGAGGAAGCACCGGCACCGGGATTAACCGAACAACAACGGCATGACATCGGTACGCGCTGTACCGATGCCTGTAAGCACATCGGTTATCGTGGCGCTGGCACCTTTGAATTTCTATTTGAAAATGATGAGTTTTATTTTATTGAGATGAATACGCGTGTTCAAGTTGAGCATCCAGTCACAGAATTAATTACTGGTATCGATATTGTTAAACAGCAATTATCAATCGCCGCCGGTGAGCCACTGTCAATTAGTCAGGACGATATCAAAATCAGCGGTCATGCTGTTGAATGCCGACTCAATGCAGAAGACTCAGATACCTTTATTCCCAGTCCGGGCAAGATTGAGCGTTTTCATAGTTCAGGGGGCCTTGGTGTGCGTGTTGATTCACATATCTACAGCGGTTACAGCGTTCCACCTCACTACGACTCCATGATCGGTAAGCTCATCACTCATGGCGATGATCGGGTCACTGCTATCAAACGCATGCAAGGTGCATTACAGGAAATGGTGATTGATGGCATTAATACGAATATCCCGTTACAGTTACGTCTGATGAATGATGCAGAATTCATCAAAGGCGGCATAGATATTCACTATCTGGAACGATTGCTAGCGGCTCAGAAAGCTTAGTCAGCATGTGGCAAATGCGCTTCCACACCAATGCCTCGGCAATTGAGCGCATGGAACAAATATTGATGAACTGCGGTGCAGTGAGCATCTCTTTTAGTGACGCGGCCGATGAGCCAATTCTGGAACCCCCCATCGGTGATCACCCAATCTGGTCGAGTTTGATCGTGCAGGTACATTTTACTGAGCAGGAAGCCTATGCACTCGCGGCTAAGGCACTTCAGCATGAAACCGAAATACATTCGCACATTGAACTGGCACAAATTAGTGAGCACGGCTGGCAAGAAAAATTTCAGCAACAATTCTCGCCTATGCAATTCGGTGATTTGTGGATATACCCCTCTTGGCAAGACAATCCTGCCTGCGGCGGGCCGAGTGTGCAGCTAGATCCCGGGCTGGCTTTTGGTACCGGCCAGCATGCCACCACCCATCTATGTTTAGCGGCACTGAGCAACATGCAGCTCAGCGGCAAGCATGTGATCGACTATGGTTGCGGAAGTGGTATTCTAGCCTTGGCTGCTCAGCAACTAGGGGCGCAACATGTTCACGCGGTTGATATCGACCCACAAGCTATCATGGCCAGTAAGGACAATGTCAGACGCAATCACTTATCCATGCAGGCATTCACTATTGGTGCGCCAGAAATATTGAACGACCTTAAAGCCGAACTGCTCGTGGCGAATATACTCGCGGCTCCCCTATTAACACTACGCGAGACGTTTATGCGCCATCTCACAGCTGATAGCACCTTATTACTATCTGGTATTTTATGCGCGCAGAGTGACACAGTAGCCCAACATTACAGCCAATACTTCAATTGTCTGGATGTGACTAACAGGGATGGCTGGTCAGCATTAACCTTGACACTTAAATAGCGCGCTAGCCGACAACGTCTGTGCTCGGCGCAGCCATCAATGGTATAGTGTCGACCCGCGAAATATTCACTTGTAGCTATGCACATTGGTCCGCATACACTGAAAAATAATTGTTTTGTCGCGCCGATGGCTGGCGTGTCAGATCACATCTACCGCCAGCTTTGCAGAACCTGGGGCGCAGGTTATTGCGTGACTGAAATGATCAGTGCCAAAGAGGAGCTCTGGCACAGCAAAAAATCATCAACTCGCCGTATCCATTTGAGTGAACCCAGTCCCCGAGCTGTCCAAATCGTAGGATCAGATCCTGCTCAACTTGCTAAAGCAGCGCAATTTAATGTCGCCAATGGTGCTGACATTATCGATATCAATATGGGATGCCCCGCCAAGAAAGTCTGTAAAGTGCTGGCCGGTTCAGCCCTACTTGGTGACGAAGATTTGGTTAAAAGAATTCTTGACGCAGTCGTCGCGGCTGTCGATGTTCCTGTGACTTTAAAAATCCGCACCGGTACAGATAGCAATAATCGTAATGGTGTAAGGATCGCAAAAATTGCTGAAAACAGCGGCATCCAAATGTTGACTGTTCATGGCAGAACGCGGGCCTGTCGTTTTAAAGGCGAGGCGGAGTACCAAACAATCAGAGCCATAAAGCAAGCTGTCAATATCCCAGTGGTTGCAAACGGTGATATTAATTCACCGCAGAAAGCAAAAAATGTCTTGGCAATTACTGGTGCAGATGCGATTATGATAGGACGCGCGGCACAAGGTCGGCCGTGGCTTTATCGCGAAATCGACCACTATCTAAAATTCAATACAATAATACAACCTCCGTCTTTAACGGACGTGCGTAATGTCATATTGACTCACTTACAAGAATTGTATTCTTTATATGGTAAGCAAGCGGGTGTTCGTATCGCCCGTAAGCATATAGGTTGGTACTACCACAACTTGCCCCAGATAGAACAATTCAAGCATAGAGTGTTGACTCTTGATGACGCCATCACACAGTTCAATATGGTTCGCACACACTTGCAAGATGCAGAAATAATAATGGAGAACGTTGCATGACAAGCCCTGTTACAAACCTGAATGTATCCGAGTTACACCCAGTGACTCCCACCCAAACATTAAGAGAGTCTGTCGCTGATTCTTTGCGTAGCTATTTTGGTCAGCTGGATGGCCATACGCCTGATGATTTATATCGCATGGTGGTCGAAGAAGTAGAAAAACCACTGCTAGAATCGGTCATGAATTATTGTGGTGGTAACCAGACTAAAGCAGCTAAGTGTCTTGGTCTCAATCGCGGTACACTCAGAAAAAAGCTCAAGCATTTCGACATACGCTAATTGTTCGACATGTCTAACCCATCATCACCGCGCCCGATCAAGCGCGCCCTGATTAGTGTTTCAGACAAAACCGGCATTGCACATCTAGCTCAACAGCTTGCCAATGCCGGTGTTCACATCCTCTCTACCGGCGGCACTGCCACCTTGCTAAAGTCGGCAGGCATTGCCGTAACCGATGTCCGTGAACATACTCAGTTCCCGGAAATTATGGCTGGCCGGGTGAAAACACTGCATCCAAAAATACATGGTGGCATACTCGCTCGTGCTGAGATTGATGATGCAGTTATGCAGCAACATGACATTGCTGCCATCGACTTAGTAATTGTCAATTTGTATCCCTTCGCGGCCACCCTAACACGAGCAGATTGCACGCTCGATTTAGCCATTGAAAATATCGATATTGGCGGCCCGGCCATGGTGCGCGCTGCGGCCAAAAATCATAGTCGCGTTGGAGTTATAGTCGATCCTGAGGATTACGCCGATATTATGCGCGAGCTGGAAGCAAACGAGTTCAGTCTGAAGGCCTCAACACGCTTTGAGTTAGCGCGCAAAGCATTCAGTCATACCGCCGAGTATGATGGCATGATTGCCAACTATTTTGGTGTGCAGAACACGCCTGAGTATCCAGACCACTTGCATTTGAGCTACACCAAACGGCAGGCACTACGTTATGGAGAAAACCCACACCAGACTGCGAGTTTCTATGCCGAGGTGGGGGCTGCAGACAGCAGTATTGCCAGCGCCAGATTAATCCAGGGCAAGGAATTGTCGTTCAATAATATCGCCGATAGTGATGCTGCCTTGCAATGTGTGAAACAATTTAGCTCACCCGCTTGTGTCATTGTTAAACATGCAAACCCCTGCGGTGTCGCCACGGGTGACACTATCGGCGGTGCTTATCAAAGAGCTTATCAGACCGATCCAACCTCGGCGTTTGGTGGCATTATTGCATTTAACCAAACGCTAGATGCGGATACTGCCGCAGATATTGTTAAGCAACAATTTGTCGAAGTCATTCTTGCGCCCGGCATCGAGGCTGACGCACAAGCCATTCTCAGTAACAAACCCAATACACGCGTTCTAGATTATGCTCATACTCGATCCGGACTGACGGGCTTTGATACTCGCCGCGTGTCGGGAGGCCTGTTAGTACAACAGCATGATGATGCGCTGCTAACCGCCGATGATCTAAAAATCGTCAGTCACAGACCAGCAAGCAGTGATGAGGTTCGGGATTGTTTATTTGCTTGGAAAATAGCCAAGTTTGTTAAGTCAAACGCGATCGTGTACGCGCGTGACGAGCAATCTATTGGTATTGGTGCTGGCCAGATGAGTCGTATCTATTCAGCAAAAATCGCTGGCATTAAAGCCCAAGATGAAAATCTCACCGTGGCCGGATCAGTCATGGCATCGGATGCGTTCTTTCCGTTTCGTGATGCCATAGACACAGCGCACCAGACCGGCATCAGCTGCATTATTCAGCCTGGTGGTTCACGCAATGATAGTGAAATTATAGCTGCAGCCGATGAGCATGGCATGGCCATGCTATTCACTGGACAGCGACATTTTCGCCATTAAACTCTCGCTTATACTATCTGCAACTACTCCACTCGGACCGTGATTGGCTCAGACAATACGGGCTTATCATGCGGTACATGCGCATAGTTGCCTAATAATAACTGCAAGCTGTAGGTGCCTGGGGCCAGCTCAATGACTGCTTCAGTCTGACCGCCGCCAAAATGTTTTATTTGCTCAGTTGCAGGCAGTGACTTACTCATATCGATATCATTAATATCCATGTTGATTAATAAATGATGATGACCCGTAT
>DDIE01000058.1:0-460 GCA_002338385.1 Proteobacteria bacterium UBA1858 | reverse complement strand
AACTTAACGCTGAACGCCTGTCCCACAATGGCACCATCTTGCGGACTAATAAAATATACTTGAGCATTGTCAGTGGCTGCCAAATAGTCATCCGCAGCTACGCTCAAACCTAGACACAGTTGCATGCTCATTACCAATAGCAAGCGTTTCATCATGTTCAACTCCTTGTTAGTTTTTGTTTTATCTTCACATCAAGCTAGGCGCTTGTTGTTGAGAGTGCTATGTTAAATCAAATCCAGCTAATAGTTGACTTCTGCTCTGACCACCGAAAATGACTAACCTTTCACTCGCGCTACAGATAGGACAAATAATGTTCCCAATGGTTTTCATTATCGGGATTGGTTACTTTGTGGGCACCAAAACATCGCCTTCACTGGGCAGTATGAATGAAATTAATTTAAATATTTTTATCCCTGCCTTAGTTTTTAGCTCGCTAGTTGAACAACAATTTGATTTTAAC
>DDIE01000016.1:3441-11071 GCA_002338385.1 Proteobacteria bacterium UBA1858 | reverse complement strand
ACGGTGATAGATTCTCCCGGCTGCCATAGAGCAACATGCTTAACTCTCTCCTCAGCAGATTTGAGCTTAGTATTAGGAATACTTATAAACTTAATGCCTTTACCTTTAGCCATTAATGGCAACTCTGCGAGCGGCGTCACCAACATATGCCCTGCCGAACTTAGGGCAATAATGTATTCATCATCCAGCGCTCGGACCAGCACCGGGGCAAGCACGCCAGCGCCCTGCGGCACAGTTAAAATCTTTTTCCCCGCCTTATTGCGCGAGTACAAATCCTCCGCACTACAGATAAAGCCGTAACCATAATCGCTGGTTAAAATATATCTGCTGTCAGCTCCCGATAGCATTACGGCAATAAATTGTGCCCCGTCAGCAGGATTAAAGCGCCCTGTCAGTGGCTCACCCTGGCCACGTGCCGAAGGTAAGCTGTGCGCTGGCAATGTGTATGAGCGGCCCTGTGAGTCGAGAAATACAGCCATTTGATTGCTTTTGCCAGTGGCATGGGATTGATAATCGTCACCCGACTTGTAGTTCATGGCCAGCGGATCAACGTCATGTCCTTTGGCAGCTCGCACCCAGCCGCGCTGAGATAAAATCACTGTGGTGAGTTCCGTGGGCATTAATTGTGTTTCATCCATAGGTTTGGCACTGGCGCGCTGGACCAGCAGTGAGCGCCGCTGATCGCCATACGTGTCTGCATCAGCAAGGAGTTCAGTGCGGATGAGCTTTTTCAGGCGCGCTTTGGAGCCCAGTACTTTTTCTAACTCGGCTTGCTCGGTCTGTAACTCTTCAGTCTCAGACTTGATCTTAATTTCTTCTAATTTAGCCAGCCGTCTCAACTTGATTTCCAGAATAGCCTCAGCTTGAATATCACTCAATTTGAAACGATCCATCAATACCGGCTTGGGCTCATCCTGTGCGCGGATGATGGCAATAATCTCGTCGATATTAAGGTAAGCAATCAGCAAACCTTGCAGAATATGTAAGCGTTCATTGACCCGATCCAGACGCCATTGCAGGCGTCGTGTCACAGTACTGGCGCGGAAACTCAACCATTCCTTCAGCAAGCTGCGGAGATCCTTCACTTGCGGGCGGCCATCAATACCGATCACATTCAGATTGACACGATAGGTTTTCTCCAGATCAGTAGTGGCAAAAAGATGCAGCATCAATGCCTCAACATCAACACGATTACTGCGCGGTACGACTACCAGCCGAACTGGATTTTCGTGATCTGACTCATCTCGCAAATCCTCGACCATAGGCAATTTTTTCGCATTCATCTGCTGAGCGATCTGCTCCAGAACACGCGCACCCGAGACCTGATAAGGTAACGCGGAAATGATAATACCCTCTGTCTCTTGAGTATAGATTGCACGCATACGCGTTTGCCCCATGCCCGTCTCATAGATAGCCTGGAGATCTTCTGGATCAGAAATAATTTCTGCCGCGGAAGGATAGTCCGGTCCCAGCACATGCTCGCATAATTGCGTCACTGTAGCCTTAGGCTCATCTAATAATCTGACACAGGCGGCAACGACTTCAGGTAAATTGTGTGGGGGTATATCAGTCGACATACCCACCGCAATACCCATACCGCCGTTTAATAGAATATTTGGCAGGCGCGCAGGTAACACCACAGGTTCTTGTAGAGTGCCATCAAAGTTTGGCGCCCAGTCGACTGTGCCCTGACCCAGCTCCTGCAGCAAAGCCTTGGCATAAGGCGTCAGTTTTGATTCGGTATAACGCATGGCAGCGAAGGATTTGGGATCGTCTGTTGAGCCCCAGTTACCCTGACCATTAATTAATGGATAACGATATGAGAATGGCTGCGCCATAAGCACCATGGCCTCATAACAGGCTGAATCACCATGCGGATGAAATTTACCGATCACATCACCCACCGTACGTGCCGACTTTTTAGGTTTCGATGTCGCCGACAAACCTAACTCTGACATGGCGTAAATTATGCGTCTTTGCACAGGCTTCAGACCATCGCCTATTTGTGGCAAGGCACGATCCAAAATCACATACATGGAATAATCAAGATAGGCTTTTTCAGTAAATGTCTGCAGCGGCAGCCGCTCAACATCGCCGTAATCAAATTCTAGATTGTTGCTCATAATAATTGTCTAGGTCCTAAGTCTGAGCAAGATCGCCCTTCTTCTCTAACCATGCTTTACGTTGTTGAATAGTTTTCTTGCCGAGCAACATATCCATAATTTTATATGTGTTATCACCAGCATCTACGGTCAGCTGCACTAAACGCCGACTGTCTTTAGATATAGTGGACTCGCGCAGTTGGGAGGGATTCATTTCACCCAGTCCTTTGAAGCGCGTAATATTTATTTTTGCTTGTGTTTTTTCTGCCGCCAGTTTATCCAGGATACGTTGGCGCTCATCATCATCCAAGGCATAGTACACGTCCTTACCTGCATCTATTCTAAACAATGGCGGCATCGCAATATAAATGTGGCCAGCCTCAATCAAGGCAGGGAAATGACGTAAAAATAATGCACATAATAAAGTTGATATGTGCAATCCATCTGAATCCGCGTCGGCTAGGATACAAATTTTACCGTAACGCAACTTGCTCAAGTCTGTGTCACCCGGATCTACGCCAACTGCAATAGCAATATCATGTACCTCCTGTGAGGCCAATACCTGATCAGAAGCCACCTCCCAACTATTCAGAATTTTACCGCGCAGCGGCATGATGGCTTGATATTCACGATCGCGCGCCTGTTTGGCAGAACCACCAGCAGAATCACCTTCGACTAAAAATAATTCGGTCTGGGTCACATCTTGGGATGAACAGTCCGCTAACTTACCCGGTAGCGCCGGACCCGTGGTGACACGTTTGCGCACCACTTTCTTAATCGCACGCAAACGCTTTTCAGCATTCCTGATGATAGCCTGAGCGATGAGCTCAGCCGACTCAATATTTTGATGTAACCAAGCAACAAGTGCATCCTTGACTACCGCTGATACAAAAGCAGCACTCTCGCGTGAGCCGAGGCGCTCTTTTGTTTGCCCGGCGAATTGCGGGTCTTGCATTTTAATCGATAGCACATACGCTAACTGTTGCCAGACATCCTCGGGTGCAATCTTGACACCACGTGGCAGCAATTTTCGGGTTTCACAAAAATCACGGATAGCTTCTGTCAATCCTGTCCTGAAACCATTGACATGGGTGCCACCCTGCACAGTTGGAATTAAATTAACATAACTCTCAGCCACCCAATCAGCCCCCTCTTCAACCCACATCAGAGCCCAATCTGCTGCTTCAGTGTGATTATTGAACTGGCCAATAATGGGTGCCGAGGGAAGTAAGCTCATGCCGGCCAGACTCTGCATCAAGTAATCGCTGATACCTGCTGCATAACACCATTCTTGGGTTTCCTTTTTACCCTCATCCTTGAAACGAATCCTCAACCCGGGGCAAAGCACCGCCTTGGCACGCAATAAATGAGTCAGTTTGGAGACAGAAAATTGGAGACTGTCAAAATATTGCTGATCGGGCCAGAACCTCAAGGCGGTACCGGTATTACGCTGTCCCACTTTGCCAACTTGTTTGAGCTCGCTGGCTTTTTCACCCGCAGCGAAGGTCATTGCGTATTCCTTACCTGCACGCCGCACAGTGACTTGCAGTTTTTTAGACAAAGCGTTGACGACTGAAACACCCACCCCATGCAGGCCACCTGAGAATTGATAATTGTTATTGGAAAATTTACCACCCGCATGCAGGGTACTTAGGATAACTTCAACCCCAGGCTTGTTTTGTTGCGGATGATTATCGACTGGCATGCCACGTCCATCATCTATCACCTCCAGTGAGCCATCCTGGTATAAAATAACATCGATAACACTGGCATGCCCTGCCATTGCTTCATCCACACTATTATCAATTATCTCTTGTGCTAAGTGATTAGGACGGGCAGTATCGGTATACATGCCTGGACGTTTTCGTACTGGATCTAAACCGCTTAATACTTCTATTGCGGCAGCATCGTATTGTTTAGACATGCAGTAAAATTAAGGTGAGTGAACAGTAAAGCGTAGAGCTATTCTATATGAATACTTAAAACAATGACTAGCGATCTGGAAATTTCTACTGATCCGCAAAAAAATATTAATATTTTTGCTTCTGCGGGTTCAGGTAAAACCTATTTACTGATCACTCGTATTTGCCGCCTACTCCTGACCGGGGTTGAGCCACAACAGATTCTGGCCATTACCTTCACGCGCAAGAGTGCTGCTGAAATGAAGCAGCGGCTGTATGACCGTCTGGCCAGCTGGGTGCTGATGGATGATGCGGCCCTGAGCGATGAATTAACCCATATGGGTGAAACGGCGAATCACGATGTGCTCGCTCATGCTCGCGAACTGTACGAAAAATGTTTGTTTTCCGAACAAACCATCCGCATGAGTACATTTCATTCATTTTGTGAAGATATTATTCGTGCTTTTCCGCTGGAGAGTGAATTACCGACAGCCTTCGAACTTACCGAACAGACCCAGCAATACATCAATCAGGCTTGGCAACAATTATTGCACCTGAGCGAAAAGAATCAGGCCTTAGCCGCGGCCATGGAGCAACTCTATGATCAGTTTTACGGCCTGGATAATGCGCGCAAGGCCCTGCTGTGTTTTCTTGCGGCCAGGAATGCCTGGTTAGTGCTGAGCCAGGGACAAAGTAAGCCAGCTGAGTTTGGCTATCAAAGCCTGCTTGCGCGGCTCGGCGAGCTTGAACCAGATGATGAAGCCTGGTTATACCAGGCAGAGTGTCGTGCATGTCTGGACAAGAGCATGCGCTTACTGATCGATAATCGTACTCCAAAGCATGCCGAACTGGGCGCCAAAATTGCCGACTTTCTGGCCCGCGGTGAATGCTCGAATGAAGAAATATTTGCGCGCTTGAAACCCCTGTTCCTCACGGCCAAGGATAGCGCGCGTGACTTCAAGATAAATGCACAATGGCGTGCCGAACTGGATGACGCAGATTATCAACATTTAATAACCACCCATCAGCGGCTGTGTGCTGAGTTACTGGCTGTACTCAACCAGCGCAAACATAGCCAACTACTGGCCAACAACCAGGCGTGGTATGTCGCAGGCGAATTATTTGTGCGGCAATACCAAAAGGTGAAAGCGCAACATGGGGTGATAGATTTTGATGATCTGGAGTGGGAGACCTACAGACTGTTGCAAGCGGAAGATAATGTATTGTGGATACAATATAAACTGGGACAGAAGATCAGGCATTTTCTGGTTGATGAGTTTCAAGATACCAGTGCGATTCAGTGGCAATTGCTCAAACCTCTAATTGAGTCATCGCAGGAGCAGCAGATCAATACTGCAGCCAGTCTATTTCTGGTGGGTGACAGTAAACAATCAATCTATCGCTTTCGTGGCGCCAACCCAGAAATTCAACAACTGGTAGCAGACTGGTCGCAACGCAATCTAGCCAGTCAACAATTAAGTAATGATCACTCTTGGCGGTCGTCTGCGGCCATTATTGATTTTGTTAATGATGTATTTTCCAGCCCAGCGTTGCAGCAGCGTGTACTTGGTTTCAGGCCGCACAGTGTGGAACACACTTCACTCTGGGGTTGGGTGAAAATACTCCCCCTGTTAGCTTATCCAGAACAACAAGACAAAGAATACTTCAGGAACCCGCTGACCACCGCTAGAGCCGCAAACACACACACCCCATATTATAACGAGGGCCGTCAGATCGGTCAGGAGATTCAGGCGCTAATCACTCAGCGCACGCCTATTTATGCTGGCGGTAAATATCGCCCCGTGCGCTATCAGGATATGCTCATCCTAGTAGCCACACGCGCACACATTGAAGATTTGAAACAAGGCTTGATCAGCTGTGATGTGCCACTCTTTGGGCATGACAAAAATAAGTTATTGGACTATCTTGAAATACAGGACATGGTGGCGCTGTTAGGCATATTGATCGACCCATATGATGATCAAAAACTCTGCCATGTTCTGCGTAGCCCTCTATTTGCTGTCACTGATCAAGACCTTATTAGCATCAAACAAATCGACTCACCTGTCTGGATGGAAAAACTCAGCCAGCTGAGTACGATGCTGGAAGATGATCATCCACTGAGGTCTGCGTATACCTGTCTGGCTGACTGGCAAGCCATGGCCGACCAACTGCCAGTGCATGACTTAATGAATAGAATCTTTACTCAGTTGCATGTGCTGAAGCGTTATCGCTCGATATGTAAGGCAGAGGACGGCCCTCAGATCGTGGCTCGTCTGCAACAATTCTTGCAGCAATGTTTGGCCTTGGATAGCGGTCGCTACTCCAGCATTGAGCGCTTCCTGACTCAACTCCGAGAAATAAATCCAGACGCCCATATGCAGGCCGATCAAAATAGTGATTATGTTGAGATCATGACCGTGCATGGCGCTAAAGGCCTGGAAGCACCAGTGGTCATTTTAGCGGACTGTGGACCCAGCGATGGGCGCAGTGACCCGTACTGGACTGAGATTGATTGGCCGGCAGACAGTGACACACCTCAGCACATGATGCTGGCTTATGCAGAAAAATCTCTCAGCGATCGTGGCAAAGACTATCTTCAAAGTATCCAGCCGAGCACTGATGAGGATGTCAATCTGATGTATGTGGCTATCACGCGCGCCAAACAAATACTCATAGTATCGGGCGCACAGAGTGCCAGAGGCGGCAAACAACACTGGCATAAAGAAATCTGCTCGGCGCTTGGGATTGAGCAAGATGAAGTCTATTTTAAACAGACCAGTGCTGTACCTGCGCTCGCCGATGAACATTATTCGGCTCAGACGCTTACACCTAGCGTTGACTTTGCTGCTGATCTTTTTATACCGTTGGACAGACCGGTTGATGCTGAGCACAACCCCAGTGAACCCACCGTAGCCAGCCAAGACGGCATTATTGTGCATAAAATTTTAGAATGTCTGGCAACTGCCGAGATGGAAGACCAGGCCTTGCTCAATCGTCTAGCCTTGGATTGTCAGTTAAGACCTGATCACACTCGTTTTAGCCAACTCAAACAGCAAGCGCTGCGCTGCATGCAGGATGAGACCATAGCCACAGTGTTTACCCTCAATTACCAACAACAGGCGTACAATGAAATAGCGATTGCCCATAACCAGTCAGTGCATGTAATTGATCGCCTGATTGTTGATCGCGAACAGGCTTGGATTATTGATTTCAAAACACAACAGCAAGTTGATCTGAATAACATTGAACACGAGTGTGAAAAATTTTCAGATCAACTAGAACGCTATCGAGCTGCCGTTAGGAGCCTGTACCCTACACTTTCGATCCGCAGCTCGCTGGTATTCACCAGCATCCCCTTGCTAATAGATGTCGCAGGCTAATTGTCGAGCGGGACGATAGACTTGCTCAGCGCTTCGACAAAGGCTTGATCATCCAGACGCTTGATGAGGTCTGCAGCGGGCACATAACCGGGCAGCAGTTCTCCGTTAGGCATCATGATAGAGGGCGTGCCAGATACACCCACTTTGCGGCCAATCTCAAAATGAGCAGCGACTGGATTATCGCACTCGAGTGACTCCAGTGTCTCGCCTTGTTTAGCGGCGGTGAGCGCTGCCTTGCGATCAG
>DDIE01000016.1:0-3141 GCA_002338385.1 Proteobacteria bacterium UBA1858 | reverse complement strand
TGAGCGCTGCCTTGCGATCAGCACTGCACCAGACATTGACCGACTTTTGGGCACTGCCAGCATCCAGTCCATTGCGAGGAAATAACAAATAATTGACTGTAATGCCCTGCTCGGCATACTGTTCGATTTCGTTATGCAGCTTACGACAATAGCCGCAATCAATATCGGTGAAGATGGTCACTTCATAGCGCGCATTTTCGGGACCAAAACTAATTGATTCCTGCTCCAGCACCTTGGTCAGATAGACCTTACGTGCCTGGTTAGCCGCCTCTCGCGTGAGATTCTTCTTGCCATCGATCAGGTCGATCATTTGACCCTGAAAAACATAGCGACCGTCCGCACTGACATACATCACCTCGGTACCATAAAACACCTCATATATGCCCTCGAGCGGTGAGGGTCTGATCAGATCAGGCACCGTCGTCGGCGCAGCTTCGACTAAGATTTCCTTAATATTCTGAATGGTATCAGTCTCCTCCGCAGCGACGTTGAAGGTCACCAATAATAACGCCAACATGGCGGCGATTTTGCTATCCATAGTCGATTCCTTTGTATTCTCTATGATGTGCTTAAGTATAAAACTGGGTTGATCACTGCCACTCACATCACCTTCAACCACGCGGATGATGATCGTGATGCAGCGCTTGTAAACGTGCCTGAGCAATATGGGTATACACCTGGGTCGTTGATAAATCACTGTGACCCAATAATAGCTGCACCACTCTTAAATCTGCCCCATGGTTCAGTAGATGGGTAGCAAATGCATGCCGCAGAGTGTGGGGGCTAAGATGTTTTTCTATGCCCACCGTGGCAGCATGTCGTTTTATCAGATACCAGAAGGTCTGACGCGTCATGCCCTGACCGCGATTGGATAAGAATAGTACACTACTTTCATGACATTCTTTTAACAGTGCAGGTCGGGATTCTGCCAAATAGCGCTCCAACCAGTGACCCGCTTGATCGCCAAACGGCACCAACCGCTCCTTACTGCCTTTACCAAATACTTTTAATATTCCGGCACGCATATTCAGTTGGATCACATGCAAACTAATTAATTCCGAGACGCGCAAACCACTGGCATAGAGTAGTTCTAGCATAGCGCGGTCCCTAATGCCCTGCACTTTGGTGTCATCAGGCGCATGCAAAAGCTTATCGACCTCGTCTTCTGTTAATACATCTGGCAGACGACGACCCAGTTTCGGAAACTCAATTTTCTCCGCGGGGTCAACCGTGATGACATTATGCTGGAGCTGATGTTTATAGAACCGGCGGATGCTCGACAACAAGCGAGCTCCGCTGCGCGACTGCATACCTTGCTCGACGCGCTGAGAAAAATACCTTAAGAGATCTGCATGCTTGATGTCCAACAGACCGATGGACTGCTTGGATACCCACTTCAGCAAATTGAACATGTCACTGCGATAGGCGGCCAGAGTATTCTCACTGAGACCAAATTCCATCCAGATGTTGTCCAAAAACAGCTCAATCACTTCACTGTCGCTGACAAACTGTCTGTCAGTATCAGTACTCACGGCGACACACAGGCAAGTGCATATCCAGTACAGTTGCAGCAGCAGCTGTGAAACAACCAGGCATAATCGAGCAAACATTTAATCCATAGCGTTTAAACATATATACTCTGAGGAAGTAAATAGACACTTAATTGCATTTATACCACTAATCTGTCCCTTAGCCACAGCAAAAAAATCACCCAACACTATGACCACCAGCAACGACTCCAAACGCGTTGGCTTAGTCAAACGACTGAGCTGTATGTTCTATGACGGCATTCTGTTGATTGCCGTGCTCTTTTTTGCGTCCATCTTGGTTGCCGTGCCATTCAATATCACTCAGGAGCACCCACTCTACCCGCTATATGGCGTTTATGTTTACGCAGTCGGCTTTGTATTTTTTGCCTGGTGCTGGATTCATGGCGGACAAACCTTGGGCCTGAAAACATGGCGCCTGAAATTAGTTATGTTTGATGGCAGTGCTGTGACCTGGAAAGCGGCTTTCATACGTTACCTGGCGTCCATCGTATGTTGGTTGACCGCGGGCGCCGGCTTCTTATGGTGCTACACCAACAAAGAACGTTTGGCATGGAACGATTTATGGTCAAAAACACGCATAATACGCAGTGATTAAACGCCCATCGCGGTCACGTTGATAGGCCAGTATGGCCGGCGAATCTGGCTGCATCAGACCATCAATATAAAGTTATACTAGCGCGCACACGAGAACAAACTCTACAACAGGAAATCATATGCAATATCTTGCCAAGAAAAGCCCTCTTCATGCCGATAAAAGTGCCTGTGCCATTGTCGCCCTAGCGGCCACTAAAAAACTGGACGAGCAGACCAAGACGCTGGATCAACACTGTCAGGGAGTGATTAGCAGAGCACTTAAAAATGGTGATTTCACAGGCCGACTGGGCGAGACACTGGTGCTGCAAACACCAGAGGGTAGTCCACATAAACGAATTTTATTGGTGGGCTACGGCAAACCTAAAGCGCTCAATATTATTGCCTACAAAAAAATAATCACCGCCTGTGCCAATCGTGTCAAGACAACAGGCGCAGCCGATGTCAGCAGTATGCTGTGCACATTGCCGGTCTCGGATGCCACGCCACGTATTCTGACGCGGATGCACATCATGTTATTCAGCGACACCTTCTATCGCTATGATCATACCTTGAGTAACAAGACGCCCTCACCCAAGCTCAAGCGGATCAAATTAATGTGTACCACTGCAGCCGAGTTAAAAGACATCAAACACGCAATGCCACAAGGTATTGCGATAGCCGCGGGCATGCTGACGACCAAAGAGCTCGGCAATCTGCCCGCGAATATATGCACTCCCACCTATTTGGCCGATCGCGCCAAACAAATCAAACGTGGCCAGCGCAAGCTCTCGGTTGATGTCCTGAACGAGGCCGATATGAAGAAACTCGGCATGGGTGCATTGTTGTCTGTGTCCGCGGGCAGTGCCCAACCGGCCAAGCTCATCGCTATGCAATATACAGGTGGCAAGACAGGCAGTAAGCCAGTCGTGCTGGTTGGCAAAGGGATTACTTTTGACACTGGGGGTATCTCTATTAAGCCCAGTAACAGTATGGATGAAATGAAATTTGATATGTGTGG
>DDIE01000040.1:6111-25167 GCA_002338385.1 Proteobacteria bacterium UBA1858 | reverse complement strand
CCTGTCATATGGCTGGCTATTTTTTAGCGCGTTGAGAAACCGCGATCGGCAAGCCAGTCTTGTTGCGCGCGGCTTGATAGCCCTGCTCCCAAAAAGTGGTATACGAGAACTGCTCAGCGTTGTCTGTGTGTGCGATGATCATTTGTACAAATTCAGTTAAATTACTCGAGGCAGCCAGCGCTTGCTCCTCAATCTCGGAGTGCGCCTCTAGATAAAGCTGGTCATCCATCCAACCCGCCTTGTAGGCTTGGTTAATAATATTGACCGGTGTTTTAATCGTCACCTCAGCGAATAACTTCTCTATACCGATTGGATGCATCCTAATACAGCCATGCGTCACCCGCATACCGATTCCCTCGGGCACATTCGTACCATGTATGAGATACCCTGGTAAGGCTAATCTGAGTGAATAATCACCCAGTGGATTATCTGGTCCCGGCGGCACTATCCTTGGTAGAGGATCATTTCTCTCCTCATGCTCTTGCCGTATTGACTCAGGAGGATACCAGCTAGGTCGTTTGTGTTTGGCAGAAATATAGGTCGCAGCCAAAGGTGTGCTCCATTGATCACTCTTGCCTACGCTGATGGCAAAGGTGGAGACTTTACGCTGCTCATCAGCTGGCATCGCTGGTGGATGGAAGTAGTACAAACGCAATTCAGCCAAGTTAATGACAATACCTTCTCTAATCGTTGGCAAGACATATTGCGTCGGGATAACGATGATATCACCTGCATGTGGTATCCAAGGATCAATATCAGGATTGGCATCTACCAATTCTTGCCAACCTACCTGTAAATCCTGAGCAAGTTGTAAAAAGTTATCACCCTCTTGAATGGTGTAGCTGCCATTCTCACCAATCACATCGTGATCTGCACTATATGTATATAAGGCGGCTTGCGCCACACTCAGTAATGCGCTCACCAGCAGGCTTAGGATCAGTAAATATTTTAGTTTCATTCTTGTGTGGTTTAGCCTTTTCAGGATGCTTGCGTGCGAACTAAGTTGGGTAGCGCTCGAGTACTCAGTCAGCGACCGCAATCTCGACAGCCTGCTCCATAACATCAAACACCATATCGATTTGTTCTGTTGTAATGACATAGGGTGGCATAAAGTATATAACGTTGCCTAGTGGGCGCAATAATAACTGATTTTTCAAGGCGAAATGATAGGCTTTCAGGCCGCGCCGTTGTTGCCATGGATAAGCTTTTTTAGATGCCGTATCCTGAACCAGCTCGATAGCGAAAATCATACCAGTCTGGCGTATATCACCGATATGCTGATGTCCTCTGAAACGTTCTCCATTATGCTTGATGCGCTCAATCAACTTTTGATTAGTATTGATGACATCGTTGTCCTTGAATAATTTAAGCGTTGCCAGAGCCGCTGCACATGCTAATGGATTACCTGTATATGAGTGCGAATGCAGAAAAGCACGCAAACTGGTGTATTCATCATAAAATGCAGCATAAATCTGCTGCGTCGTTAATACGACTGATAGTGGCAGATAGCCGCCGGTCAGGCCCTTAGATAGACACATAAAATCCGGTGAGATCGCAGCTTTCTGGCAGGCGAATAAGTGTCCTGTGCGACCAAAGCCGACCGCCACTTCATCGGCGATCAAGTGCACATCATAACGATCACATGCCGCCCGCAAGCGTTGCAAATAAGCTGCGTCATACATGCGCATAGAACCAGCACACTGCACCAATGGCTCAACAATGACTGCACTGATCTCATTATGTCGTTGCGCTAGAGTGTCCTCCATAGCTTGGAAACAGCGCTCAACATAAGCATCAACAGACTCACCAGCTGGCTTATCGTAATTATCTGCACCTTCTACAATAATGACATCCAACAACAAGTCTTGATAAGTGTCTTTATACAGTTCAACATCACCGACGGACAAAGCGCCAATAGTTTCACCATGATAAGAATTCTTTAGTGCTACAAATTTTTTCTTGTCTGTTTTACCAACATTACGCCAGTAATGAAAACTCATCTTTAAGGCGACCTCGACTGCCGACGAACCATTATCAGCGTAGAAGCACTTTTGTAGATTATCTGGCGTCAGCTCGACCAGCTGAGTGGATAAATCAACCACCGGTTGATGGGTGAAGCCTGCCAGTAACACCTGTTCCAAACAATTGGCTTGATCCGCTATCGCCTGACTGATGACTGGATTGGCATGCCCAAAAATATTCACCCACCAGGAGCTTACCGCATCTAAATATTTATTCCCTTCGGTATCATATAGCCAGACTCCCTCACCTCGCTCAATCGGGATAATTGGAAAATCCTCATGGTCTTTCATCTGGGTACAAGGATGCCATACATGATCTTTGTCTTTGGCAATAAGAGTACGTGTTAATTGTGACTGCTTTTCCATGTCTGTCTTTGTTGCATGCGACTGTAGAGTCGGTAGGCCAGTAGTAGTGTAAGTATTGATGCGTAAATCATGGGCGCCAGCAGATCGGCTTTAGCGGACCACCAGAAGTGTATTATAGCAAGGATAGCGATCAAGTAGATGAGTTTATGCAGCTTCACCCAAGCAGTCTGTAGGCGTGCGCGCATCGCGTCGGTTGAGGTCATTGCCAGCGGTGTCAGCAACAGCAGATTAATGACACCTATCGTGATGAAAGGACGCTTAATAATATCCTGATAGATTTCGAACCAGTCCAGCCATTGCTCTAACACGATGTAAATTGAAAAATGCAGGCAGGCATAACAATAACAAAATAAACCTAGCATCCGGCGAACAGCGATCAGCTGAGGTATACCCAATATTTTTCTTAATGGACTGACTGACAGGGTCAACAATAAAAATATCAGTGCGGTTTCACCGCTCCGTTCGATCAGTGCTTCGATTGGATTTGCGCCTAACCTCGCATAGCTGATATCGCTCAGTGCAATCAGGATGGGCAAACAGCTGATGATGAATACCGTCCATTTGAAACCATTAATATGATCTAATACAGGGATCTGTTTGCGCATGCCTTTATTTGTGCGCGGCCTTTATCGATTGCTTATGCATAGTAATAAGTATGGTCTCTAAAAACATGCGATAGTTCAGACTCACATCATATATTTTTTTATGTTCGAGCAATTGATCCCATAACTGGATGAGCAAGGCATTCGGTATTTTATTCGCTAGTGCGAGTAATGGCCGGTAGAAATCGGGATTTTCTATGCTTTGTGGATTTTCCTGTGCCTTAATCCTGAGCATATCTAAGGTCAAACTCTGGATCCACAAACTCACCATTGCATATGGCACGGCTTCCAGTGTCTTGGCCACCTGCATGGGATTAGCATCATACTCAAATACACTCAAAAAGCTCCGCATGACACTGATGCGTTGATCGAGTAATTCTGTTTGATGATATTCCAGTGCTTTCAATGGCGCACCCTGGGCGACTCTCAGTAACGGCTGCCAATCAATCCCCCCGGCCTGGGCCTGCAACCACTCAATAGATTGTTGTTCATCAGGTGGATTAAACTGAATTTGCTGACAGCGACTGCGGATAGTAGCTGGGAGTGCCATAGGGGCATCTGTGACCAGAATGATGTGGGTGTATTGTGGCGGTTCTTCTAATGTTTTCAGTAATGCATTTGCGGCATTGGTGTTCAGGGTGTCGGCCTGTTCAATCACAGCAACCTTGAGCGCAGCAAAATGACGCGTCAAATATAATTTAGCGATTAACTCTCGGACCTGATCGACTGAAATAACATTTTTTTCCGCGTGTAAGGAGATAAAGTCCGGGTAAGTCTGCGCCTGCATTAACAGACAGTGCTTGCAGACACCGCAGGGTTGCGCCATGGCTTGTGCTTGCTGGCAGACCATCGCCATACTTAATGTGCGTGCAAAGTTGTGTTTGCCGGTGCCCGCCGGTCCAGTGAGTAGCAGCGCATGCGCGAGCTGATCCTCAGTCATCAGCCGACTAAAATATTCTGCCTGCGTGTGTTGCCAGGGATAATAGCTAGCGATAGTCATTGGCTGAATAGCTCTGCCAGCTCTACAGTAATCGCTTGTTGGACATGTTCGATACTCTGCTCAGCATCAATCCGCGTGATGCGCTGGGCATTGTTGCGTGCTAGTTCAAGATAGCCCTCTCTCACTCTGGCATAGAAGTCCTGCTGTTCCTGTTCAAAACGATCTTTATTACCGCGCTGTGCCACTCGGGACTGACTGACCGTTAAGCTGACATCCAGTAATAATGTTTTATCCGGTGTTAAATCACCCAGACAATACACTCGCAGCTGGTCTATACGATCGATAGCAATATTGCGGCCATAGCCCTGATAGGCATAGGTGGCATCGTAGAAGCGGTCGCTCAAAACCCAGCGACCAGCAGACAGTGCCGGCAGGATAACTTTGTTCACATGCTCCACTCGGGCGGCGAACATCATCAGTAATTCAGTGTCTTGATGCATGCCTGCCAACTCATCGGTGAGTAGTAGGTCACGGATTTTCTCACTCAGTTCAGTCCCACCAGGCTCACGCGTACGCACGACTGCCACCCCCTGTTGGGCGAGGTATGTCGCCACAAATTCCATTTGGGTGCTCTTGCCAGAACCTTCAATGCCCTCCAGGGTTATAAATCGTCCACGCATATTAATTTAATTGATATTTACGAACCGCCTCGGTGTGCTCGCGATAGGTTTTAGAGAAATAATGACTGCCATCTTGTTTCGCAACAAAATATAACTCGCCGGTGATTTCAGGCTGCATGACCGCGGCCAGTGCCGCCTTGCTTACCAGCGCAATCGGTGATGGCGGCAGACCATGCCTGACATACGTATTGTAAGGATTATCTTGCCTCAAGTGCTTTCTTTGCAAATTACCATCAAACTCGTCACCCAGACCATAAATAACGGTTGGATCGGTCTGCAGGCGCATACCCTTTGTGAGGCGTGCCAAGAAGACCCCGGCAATGCGTGCACGCTCACTCGCTAGGGAGGTCTCTTTTTCCACAATCGACGCCAGTATCAGGGCTTCATATGGTGTCTTCAGGTGCACTTCAGAACTGCGCGTCTGCCATGTGCTCGCGAGGTGTGTTTGCATGAGCTGATAACTTTGCCTGAGCAATTCAATATCCGTTGTGCCGGCCGCGAATGTATAGGTATCAGGAAAGAACAGACCCTCTAAATGCTGCTGAGGAATATTCAACTTAGTCTTGAGCTGCTCGAGATCAGTCACGGTCTGGGTGATTTTAGGATGCGCCTGTAAGTGAGCTAGAAAATCTTGCAGACGTTTACCTTCAACAATCGTAATTTGATATTTTTTTACCTGGCCGGCAACGATAGCATCCAAAATCCTACGTGGTGTGTAGGTTTCATTGAAAATATATTCCCCGGGCTTGAGTTGTGATGTTTGCTTCTTAATGCGTGCCCATAATTGAAAATACAGCGGCTGGGGAATGACACCTGCCATATGTAATTGTTGACTAATTCGGGTCAACGAAGCTCCTCGCTCAATCTCAACTTCAAACTGAGTTTTTTTAGCGGCAATGGGTGCACGCAAATAAGAATGTGCATCATAGGCAAGCAGTAAGCTCAGTGTGAGGCTAAGTACCGCGAGTATGGACAGGGACTTAAGCATGTTCAAATGTGAGAAAACGTGCTGACAGGTGCTGATTGAGATGGTGCATCAATTTTTCAGTGACTGCACTGCAGCCATAGCTTTGCTGTTGCAGGGTATGCACAGGCCAGATCCCCATCACACTATTACACACAAACAGCGATGACGCGCGCTTCAGATCAGTTAATGTCAGTGGTTTGATCTGACAGTCGATGGTCAACTCAGCGAGCTGCTGGATAAGCCACTCGCGCATCACACCATTGATACCAGCCTGATCTAATGCTGGTGTGCAGCATATGCCATCGATGTCTGCAAACACATTAGTCATCGTTCCCTCTATGACGTGACCGTGTTGGTCTAGCGTTAATACTTCCGCGCAGTCATCCGGCCATGGATGACAGGCCATGACTTGCTCGAGTCGGTTGAGATGTTTTATTCCGGCAAGTTGAGGATTATTTGCTAGCCTAAAGTCGCTGACCCCAAGTTTGATGCCCTGTTGATAATAAGCAGCTGGAATCTCAGGACAGGGACTGGCATAGACAATCCGTTGACTGGTAGCATCATGTTGATCGAAGCGATAACCACGCGCACGCACACCTCGGGTGATGATGATCTTGATGACACAATCTTGACCCTCAGCCACGCTAGTGATTTCCTGCTTAAGCACAGTCTCAGCGGGCTGTGTTAAGTGGAGTGCCTGGCAACCCCGCTGCAAGCGCTGCAGGTGCAGATCTAACAATAGTGGTATGCCCTGCTGGCAGAGTATGGTTTCAAAAATACCATCGCCATAGAGTAAACCACGATCTTGGACTGAAATTGTATCGGCCTGCTCACCATTAACTAACATGATTGGTACCCAAATAAACAATAACTCCAGATGATTTCATACCTGTACTGAATTTAACAGGCATGTTTAAGCTGGCAGGGCGCTGACTTGCGAGGAGTGACGCCAGTGACTGGCGAATGGATCAGATACTCTTGAAAATCAGGGTACCGTTGGTGCCACCAAAGCCGAATGAATTAGACACGGCCACATCAATGTTCACAGCGCGTGATTCATTAGCACAATAATCCAAGTCACACTCGGGATCGGGCGTTTGATAATTAATGGTCGGCGGCACAACATTGTGAGCTAACGCCAGTACTGAAAATACTGCCTCAACACCCCCGGCTGCACCAAGCAGATGCCCGGTCATTGATTTAGTCGAACTGATGACAGTTTTATATGCATGCTCCCCCAGAGCGGCTTTAAGACCCTCGGTTTCAGCGATATCACCTGCTGGAGTGGATGTCCCATGAGCATTGATATAGTCCACCTGATCGGCATTCAGCCCAGCATCATTGAGCGCATTGCGCATACAACGGGCCGCACCGAGGCCACCTGCGGCCGGCTGGGTCATGTGGTGCGCGTCACTGCTCATGCCATACCCCACCAATTCACAGTAAATCCTGGCACCACGTGCTTTGGCTGTTGCGTATTCTTCCAACATCAATACACCCGCACCATCACCAAGTACAAAACCATCACGCTCTTTATCAAATGGACGACTGGCTGTCGCGGGATCAGCATTGTGTGAGGCACACAAGGCACGCGCAGCGGCGAAACCACCAACACCCAAGTGGCAACTGGCCATTTCTGCACCACCTGCAACCATGGCATCGACATCCCCATAAGCGATCATCCTGGCTGCGTCACCGATACTGTGAGTGCCTGACGCACAGGCAGACACGATCGACATATTGGGTCCCTGCAGGCCATACATAATTGATAAATTACCAGCCACCATGTTGACAATATTTGACGGCACAAAGAACGGCGAAATTTTTCTCGGCCCACTCTTCATGAAGCTGGCATAACTTTTTTCTATTCCAGGTAGACCACCGATGCCGGATCCTATCAGCACACCTATACGTTCAGCATTAGCTGCAGTGATTTCTATGCCGGAGTCTTTGATCGCCTGAGAACCTGCCGCCAATCCATAATGAATGAAGGGGTCCATCTTTTTCTGATCTTTTTTAGGAATATAGTCATCCGCATTGAAATCTTTCACCGCCCCGGCGATTTGGACAGTGAACTCAGTGGGATCGAACGCTTGGATTGTGGATATACCACTGATACCAGCGGTGATGTCACTCCATGCAGATTCTATGGTAGAACCCACGGGAGAAACGATACCCAGTCCAGTTATAACTACTCTTCTTGCTGACACAGAATTAATACAATTGGAATTAATTTAGACGGGTGTGTTACTTGTTCGCATTAACGTAGTCAATGGCTTGTTTTACCGTAGTAATTTTCTCTGCTTCTTCATCAGGAATCTCACATTCAAATTCCTCTTCTAAAGCCATTACCAGTTCAACGGTATCTAACGAGTCAGCACCTAAATCATCGACGAAAGAAGACTCATCTTTGACTTCATCTTCACCTACGCCTAGTTGCTCTACGACGATTTGTTTTACTCGATCTTCAATCTCGCTCATTGATGTGGTTCCTCTAGTTTTTTTGTTATGTATAGCCTTGGAAGGTTCGCTATTGTAGTGAAAACTCTAAATTCTAGCTAGTAAAGATTAATTGCTCTGAAAAACATCGTGACCGGCTCATTCATAGTTTAAATATTCATAATAATAACAATACCTTATAGCAAGTCCCTCAGCAGGCTTGTCAAGTCATCACTCGGGTATGCACAAGAGAATAGACAAATATTAACCCACACTGCACGCAAACTGACCAACTACTCCATGTGCATGCCACCATTGACATGCAGCGTATGCCCTGTGATGTAGGCTGCTGCATCACTGGCAAGAAACTGCACGGCTTGCGCAACTTCCGCAACCCTACCCAGCCGTGCCATGGGAATAGTGCTCAAGATATGGTTTTTTTGCTCCTCATTGAGTGCATCTGTCATATCCGTTTGGATAAAACCAGGTGCCACACAATTCACCGTGATACCCCGATTCGCCACCTCTCTGGCTAAAGATTTTGTAAAACCAACCATACCGGCTTTAGTGCTGGCATAGTTTGCTTGGCCTGGATTGCCGGTACTGCCGACTACCGATGAAATATTAATAATCCTGCCTTGCCTGTTTTTCATCATGCCGCGCAGACAGGCTTTACTAGTGAGGAAAATTGAGCGCAAATTGGCCTGATAAACGTCTTCCCACTGTTCTAATTTCATTCTCATCAAGAGTGTATCGCGGGTAATACCGGCATTATTCACCAATACGTCGATAACACCATGCTGCTCAACAATCGCCGCGCAGCATTCATCAATAGAGCTTTCGCTGCAGACATCCAAGACTATCCCCTGTCCTTGGATACCCTCTGCCGCTAAATACTCACTGATTTTTTCCGCTCCTGCGGGTGTCGTGGCGGTACCGATGACGCACGCATTAGTATTACCCAACTGAGTGGCTATCGCTTTACCGATACCACGACTAGCGCCAGTGACCAATGTTACTTTATTTTCAGACATAACTACTCCTCTATAAGCGTCAGTGCTGACTCTAATGAGGCATTGTCGAAAATACACATTGAGGTCAGCGTTTTATCTATTCTTTTATGCAGACCCGTCAGTACTTTGCCGGGACCTATTTCGATAATGCAGTTGAGTGAGGCTTGCATGGTTTTGATCGTTGCAACCCAGGGCACTGGTGAATAGAGCTGTTCGGTCAGTCCACGCACAACAGCCTCTGCGGATTGAGCAGACGTCAGTGTGGTGTTTTGGAGCACGGGTATTGCTGGCAGTGTGAAAGCCATATCCGCAAGTACCGCGGCGAATTTGTCCGCAGCCTGACGCATTAATGTTGAATGCGCAGGCACCGATACCGGTAATTTAAGCGCCCGCTTGGCACCTGCCTGTTTAGCTATATTCATCAGTTCGTCCACAGCCTGACTATGACCCGCAATCACCACTTGTCCGGGAGCATTGAAGTTGACCGCCTCGACCAGGTTGCTGTCAGTCGAGACTTGGACACATAACTCAATCAGACGTTGATCATCCAACCCCAGAATAGCGGCCATCGCACCGATTCCCTGGGGAACCGCTTGTTGCATAATTTGGCCGCGCTTGTGCGCGAGAACAACCGCTTGTGGGAAATCGATAGCCTGTGCGCAGCATAATGCTGAAACCTCACCAAAACTGTGCCCGGCCATCATTTGTGGCGATCTGGACGTGGCTTGCTGCAGTATCTGCCAGATAGAATAACTGGCAGCCAGCATGATAGGCTGTGTATTGTGCGTTTGATTAAGTTGTTCTGCAGGGCCGTTCACTACCAGCGCCCATAAATCAGTCTCGATGGCATCCGAAGCGGCTTGAAAAGTGTGCTTGACGATAGGATAAGAGGCCGCCAGATCATCCATCATGCCCACGGATTGCGAACCCTGACCCGGGAAAACACTTACAAATTCCATATAGTTTTTCTCAATTTATTAATTAATAGCATTGAAGTTTATACAATCTAACAGAAAAACCTTGTGTTACTCAGTTAGATAACGATAATGTCGCCCTCAATACAAACATCTGAGGAGATGCATGGCAAAAGAAGATCATATTGAAATGGAAGGGACCATAGTCGAGACTCTACCGAACACAATGTTTCGAGTCGAGCTTGAAAATGGCCATGTCGTGACTGCTCATATTTCCGGCAGAATGCGTAAGAACTATATTCGCATCCTGACTGGTGACAAAGTAACCGTTGAGCTAACGCCTTATGACTTAAGCAAAGGCCGCATCACCTACCGCGCACGCTAACATTCCGCCGCCTGTTTTTCTTCAGCGAAGTCTAAGTGTAATTTATCATCCACTACCGTGACTTTAACCACCCCGCCCTTGGCTAGATTGCCGAATAGAATTTCTTCCGACAGAGGTCGTTTGATATGTTCCTGCAATACTCTCGCCATCGGTCTGGCACCCATCAACGGGTCATAACCTTTCTGCCCGATCCAAACGCGCGCCTCCTCGTCAACCACTAAGTCAACTTTCTTTTCACTCAGCTGGCTCTCCAGTTGGGCGATAAACTTATCCACCACACTCGCTAGGGTACGCTCATCGAGCGCGCCAAATTGAACGATTGCATCCAGTCTGTTTCTGAACTCAGGGGTGAATAAGCGCTTGATCGCTTCAAGACCGTCACTGGTATGATCTTGTTTGGTAAAGCCCACGCTGGTGCGACTGATGGTCGCTGCACCCTCATTGGTCGTCATCACTAAAATGACATTCCTGAAATCCACTTTGCGTCCGTTCGCATCTGTCAGTGTGCCGTGGTCCATGACTTGCAGCAGAATATTGAATACATCTGGATGTGCTTTCTCAATTTCGTCCAGCAATAGCACACTATGCGGGGCTTTCATTATTGCGTCTGTGAGCAGACCACCTTGATCGAATCCAACATAGCCTGGCGGTGCGCCAATCAGTCTGGATACAGTATGGCGCTCCATATATTCCGACATATCGAAACGTATCAGCTCAATACCTAAGACATTCGCCAACTGGCGAGTAACTTCAGTTTTACCCACCCCAGTCGGACCTGCCAATAAGAATGATCCGATTGGCTTCTCCTCATCACCCAGACCTGAGCGAGACATTTTTATAGAGGTCGATAAGGTCGTGATGGCATCGTCTTGGCCATACACAACTAACTTGAGATTGCGCTCTAAGTTCTTCAACACTTCGGTGTCATTGAGAGATACATGCTTGGACGGGATACGCGCGACTTTGGCAATTATTGATTCAATATCATTCAGCGAGATGGATTTCTTGCGTGAGCTGGCAGGTTTCAATTTAACTGCGGCGCCGGCCTCGTCAATGATATCAATCGCTTTATCAGGTAAGAAACGATCATTGATATACCGTGCCGAGAGCTCAGCAGCGGCCCTGAGTGCTTTGTCTGAATACTTCACTTTATGGAATTCTTCAAACTGCTTGCGAATACCCTTGAGTATTCTGAAGGTCTCATCCACAGAAGGCTCTGCGACTTCAATTTTCTGGAAGCGACGCGCCAGTGCTCGATCTTTCTCAAAAATACCGCGGTATTCTTGGTAGGTGGTCGATCCCATGCATTTAAGTTCGCCGGAAGCGAGTTTGGGTTTGATCAAGTTAGAGGCATCCATGACCCCACCAGAAGCCGCACCAGCACCAATGATAGTGTGGATTTCATCAATAAACAAAATCGCACCTGGTTCCTGATCGAGTTGATTGAGGACACCTTTGAGTCGTTTTTCAAAATCACCGCGGTACTTGGTGCCAGCAATCAAAGCACCAAGATCCAGCGAATAGACTGTCGCATCTTGGAGAATCTCAGGCACATCTTTATCAACAATTCTTTTGGCCAGACCCTCAGCAATAGCTGTTTTACCGACCCCCGCCTCACCCACTAACAAGGGATTATTTTTTCGCCGGCGACATAAAATCTGCATACTGCGCTCAAGTTCTTTGGCGCGCCCGATCAACGGATCAATCTTGCCCAAGCGAGCTAAATGATTGAGGTTAGTGGCGAATTTCTCTAGGGGTTTAGCCTCGCGCTCATCCGCAGCGTCAGCCGGGCTGTCGCTATCAACACCGAGTTGCTCCTCAGACTCGGACGCTTTTGAAATGCCGTGCGAGATGTAGTTGAGCACATCGAGTCGGGAGATATCATGCTCGTTCAGGAGATAGACGGCATGTGACTCCTGTTCGCCAAAGATCGCGACTAGCACGTTGGCGCCGAGCACCTCTTCTTTGCCCGAAGATTGAACATGAAACACGGCGCGCTGTAGAACGCGCTGGAATCCTAACGTGGGTGATGTTTCACTCTCATCGCCCTCCTCAAGAAGTGGTGTATTATCATCTATGAATGCAGTCAACTGCCGAGCCAATGAATTCATATCTGCGCCGCATGACAACAGCACATCGACCGCGGAATCATTCTCAGTTAATGCCAGCAATAAATGCTCCACCGTAATGAACTCATGGCGCTTTTCACGTGCGCGTTTGAAAGCTGAGTTGAGTGTTTTTTCGAGATCGTTTGAAAGCATAATTATTCCCTTATAGTTGTCTCAGTGCGCCTCATGCTTCTTCCATATCACACATTAACGGATGGGTGTTTGCGCGCGCAAACTCATTCACTTGGGCGACTTTAGTCTCGCACACCTCACGCGTGTAGACCCCACAGACCCCTTTGCCCTTGGTATGTACATTGAGCATCACACGGGTGGCTTGTTCGCGATCCATTTTGAAAAAACTCTCCAACACATGGACCACAAACTCCATTGGTGTGTAGTCATCATTGAGTAAGATGACTTTGAACATGGGCGGTTGTTTTAACTTGGGAGGTTGTTCTTTAACCGCAATGTCATCATCATCATCGAATTGTTGCTTATCGGACATGATTGTTAAATTTAAAAATGTTTATAAACTTGGAAGTCATTATATCATTGTACTATTGCTCACTATAGAGAGGTTTAACGCGACTCTCCAATGCAGCGTGCTTTACAACTGGATCTTTTGCATCAGTGTAATATACGTCAATGCTACCCAGAAATAGACAACCACGGAATTTTCAATATTTATGTCTTCTATACCCCATATAACTGTCGCAGCAGTCATCCAGCAGGATGATAAATATCTGATGGTGAGAGAAAAAGTTGACGGTAATATCGTCTACAACCAACCCGCCGGACATTGGGAGGTGGATGAGAGTCTGCTCGACGCGGCGATACGCGAAACTCAAGAGGAGACCGCTTGGCAATTTCAGCCCAGCCACCTGGTGGCCATTTATCGCTGGAAACACCCACAAAAAAATGAAGTTTTTCTCCGTATTACTTTCTGCGGCAGTGCTTGTAATCAAGACCTTGAGCAACCACTGGATAAAGGCATTCTGGAGGCTATCTGGATGACACGGGCTGAGATTGAAGCATTAGATGAGCACCAGCGACGTAGCGCGCTGGTGTTGCAAAGCATCGATGATTACGAGCAGGGCAAACGCTACGATCTGGAGATCATGTCCGAGGTTATCGAAGTATGGACATAAATCCTCTAGACAGCTTGATAAATACAATATAACTATATGACTTATAGACATATTATAGTGGGTTTATCTGGCGGAGTTGATTCTGCTGTAACGGCGTATCTGTTACAAAAAGCGGGCCACAAAGTGGATGCAATCTTCATGAAAAACTGGGAAGAAGATGACACCGATGAATACTGCTCGGCCAGCCAGGATCTGGCGGATGCCGAGCGGATTTGTGAAACACTCAAAATACCGCTGCGCACGGTCAATTTTTCCAGCGAGTACTGGGATTACGTATTCGAATATTTCCTCGCTGAACATCGCGCCGGGCGCACTCCTAATCCAGATATTCTGTGCAATACCGAGATTAAATTCAGAGCATTTCTCAATTTTGCCACTGAGCTTGGGGCGGAGATGATTGCCACTGGTCACTATGCGCGCGTGTTGCATGAGGCAGAAGGTAGCCGCTTGCTGATGGCCGCGGATAAAAACAAGGATCAAAGCTACTTTTTACACGGTTTAGATCAGGCGCAACTGAAGCATGCCATGTTTCCGCTTGGCGAGATGCTGAAATCGAGCGTCCGTGATTGTGCTAAAGAACTGAATTTACATATTCACGATAAAAAAGACAGTACCGGCATTTGCTTCATCGGTGAGCGTAAATTTAGCGACTTCCTAAAGAATTATATCGATATAAATCAGGGGGATATAGTTGATACTGAAGGTAATATTTTAGGCACTCACCAAGGCATTAATTTTTATACCATCGGACAACGGCAGGGCTTGGGTATTGGCGGCTTAGCGCAGGCCAGTGATGCTCCCTGGTATGTGGTGGCGAAAGACTCAGCCGCAAACAAACTCATTATTGCACAGGGTAATAACCACCCTGCACTGTTCAATCAGCGCCTGAGCTTGGACAAAATCCACTGGATAAACCCTCAGCAGACTATAATGGACACTCCAATACAGGCTAAAATTAGATACCGTCAGTCACCTCAACAATGTCAATTGCGCGCAACCAATGATCAGCATATCTTGCACTTTGATAAGCCACAGCGAGCGGTCACACCCGGCCAATATGCAGTCCTTTATCAAGGTGAACACTGTTTGGGCGGCGGCATTATAAGTCAGCGCCTGTGAAATAGTCACCCGTGAGATATCGATGAATAGCCAGAATACACCCATCCAGAATAAGACGATTGCGCTTGCCGGTGTCCACCTGGCATTAAGCCAAATTCAACAGGTCGCGTGGCAAGGCAACACTGACCAACAGCAGTTGCATACCTCCTTGCAGAGTTTATTTATTGATCAGCCCGATTCTTACCTCAGCGTGTACGGCTCTGTAGAGGCCCTCAGACCTGGTTTAGTGACACTCAAGGAGAGTCTGACTGAACTTCAGAAGCAGGCCGTGGTTGAGCGTTACAAATACCAGAAAAGCCTATTCACCTTGACTAAGAAGTTTTGCAAAAACAATTATTTAGTTGATCAAATTAGCACAACACTTGAATTAATTAATCACGCCGAGAGCACTGTTGACCAGAACCAGGATCTAATCGCACGCTGCGCGCAGTTGTATCAAAATACGCTCAGCACCCTCAAGCCAAGGATCATCATTTATGGTCAGCCCGATATCCTTGCCCAAAGTCATCAGGCCGCAACCATACGCAGTTTGCTGCTGGCCGGGGTGCGCAGCACCCTGTTATGGTATCAAGCGGGCGGCTCCGGCCTTACCCTGTTACTCAATCGCGCCAGTTACCTCCATACTATTGATCAATATTTGTCCTGATCGCTGCAGAGAACCAGTCTCTTGCCTCAATTACGCGCCAGTTTGCTTTAGATTAGATTCTGCTAGGCAAATAAGCGATAATCGCGCCTCCCAGAACTCGTACGCAGAATCGATAGCCAGATTCGGTACAGGCTAATTTGGCGAAGCCAGTGTAGGCACATGCAGTGGGGGCACAATCAGATCGGATGACATATTACCCTGCATGCCTACCAGAACAACCACACACGGCCCAATGGTGCAGGATTATTAACAGCACTGAAGTAGAATTAATAATTAATAGAGGAAGACTAATGAGCAACAGCTTTGACGCACGCAATACGCTTACTGTTAACGGCAAGGATTACGAAATTTATCAACTTACCCGCATTGCAGGTACTGAGCGCCTACCCTATTCAATGAAAATCTTGCTGGAGAACTTACTCCGCCATGAGGACGGCAAAACAGTTCAGCCAGACGATATTAACGCCATTATTAATTGGGATGCCAAGGCCGACCCCGCCATCGAGATTGCCTACCGTCCAGCGCGCGTGCTGATGCAGGACTTTACCGGGGTACCGGCTGTAGTGGACCTCGCAGCGATGCGTGATGCAATGAGGAATCTTGGCGGTGACCCGAATAAAATCAATCCTTTACAACCGGCTGAATTGGTCATAGATCACTCAGTACAAGTGGATGAATACGGTTCGGACAAGGCCATGGAGCTAAATGCCAGTCTCGAATTCTCGCGCAATAAAGAGCGCTATAACTTCCTCAAATGGGGTCAAAAAGCCTTTTCTAACTTTAAAGTTGTACCTCCAGATACAGGCATTGTGCATCAGGTTAACCTCGAATACTTGGCCCGCACTGTCTTTACCCAAAGCAAAGACGGCGTCACTCAGGCCTATCCTGATACCTTAGTGGGTACCGATTCACATACCACTATGATCAATGGGGTTGGAGTTCTTGGCTGGGGTGTAGGTGGTATCGAAGCCGAGGCTTCAATGCTGGGCCAACCTATTTCGATGTTGATACCCAAGGTGGTCGGCTTTGAACTCACGGGTCAACTAGCGGAAGGCGCAACCGCGACTGATTTAGTCCTCACCATTGTTGATATGTTACGTCAGCATGGTGTAGTGGGTAAATTTGTTGAGTTCCACGGCACGGGTCTGGCCACACTGCCACTCGGTGATCGTGCAACCATCGCCAACATGGCACCAGAGTATGGTGCGACCTGTGGTATTTTCCCTATCGATCAAGAGACAATTGATTATCTTGCTCTGTCCGGACGGGACAGCGATCAAGTGGCACTGGTTGAAGCCTACGCCAAGGCCCAGGGTATGTGGCGCGACGATAGTGTCACGGCAGTCTATAGCGAGTCTCTTAGCCTAGATATGGCTACTGTAGTACCCAGTCTTGCTGGCCCTAAACGTCCACAGGATCGAGTGCCATTAAGTGCGGCTAAAAACATGTATCTGGATTCTTTTGCTGCCCTGAGTGCCGAACGTAATGCTCAGTCTAAAGGTGCTGCTCAAGTAGAGTACAAAGGCGAAAACTTTGAACTCAATGATGGTTCAGTGGTGATTGCTGCCATTACCTCTTGCACGAATACGTCTAACCCTAGTGTGATGCTGGGTGCAGGCCTAGTAGCGAAGAAAGCCGCCGCGCTGGGCGCCAAAGTTAAACCTTGGGTGAAGACCTCATTAGCACCAGGTTCATTGGTGGTGACAGAGTACTTGCAAAATGCTGGCTTACTGGAACCTCTCGAAGCGCTGGGTTTCCATGTTGTGGGTTATGGATGTACCACCTGTATTGGTAACTCCGGCCCCTTGCCTGAACCGGTATCCAAAGCAATTCACGCCAATGATCTGACGGCTGTGTCAGTCCTGTCGGGTAACCGCAACTTTGAGGGTCGAGTGCATGCTGATGTGCGCATGAACTATCTTGCTTCACCACCACTGGTCGTAGCCTATGCACTGGCCGGTCGAATGGATATCGATGTTTATAATGAGCCGCTGACTACCACTGCAGACGGTAAAGAAATTTACTTAAAAGATATCTGGCCGACACAAAAAGAAGTCACGGATACAGTCAGCCAGTTCCTCACTATTGAGCAGTTCACCAAGTCTTATGCTGATCTGTTTGCAGGTGATGCTAACTGGGCGGCATTGGATGTTGAGGAAAGTCAGCTGTATGGTTGGGATGAGTCTACCTACGTGGCCAATCCGCCCTACTTTGAAGGTATGACAGCAGCCATTGGTGATGTCACAGATATTCATGCTGCACGCGCATTAGCCTATCTGGGTGATTCAGTGACTACAGACCATATTTCACCGGCTGGGGCGATTAAAGCGGACAGTCCGGCAGGCAAATACCTACAAGAGCATGGGGTTGCGCCGGAGAACTTCAACTCCTACGGTTCACGCCGCGGGAACCATCACATTATGATGCGCGGTACTTTCGCAAACATTCGTTTACGCAACAAAATTGCGCCGGGAACCGAAGGTGGCGTGACCCGCCATCAACCCAGTGATGTTGAAATGTCGATTTTTGATGCGGCTATGCAATATAAGGATGAAGGTGTGCCCACCATCATTATCGCAGGTAAAGAATATGGTTCTGGCTCATCCCGTGACTGGGCCGCCAAAGGTCCTCGTTTGCAGGGTGTAAAAGCGGTATTGGCGGAAAGCTACGAGCGTATCCATCGCTCTAATTTAGTCGGGATGGGCATTCTGCCGTTGCAGTTCAACGCCGGACAAAGCGCCGCCTCTCTCGGGCTTACTGGAACCGAGTCATTTGATATCACGGGACTGGAAAATGGCGCAGCTAAGACCGTTAAGGTGACTGCAAGCGCTGCTGATGGCAGCAGTCAAACATTTGACGTCATGGTGCGTATCGATACACCTCAGGAAGTGGAGTACTACCAAAATGGCGGTATTCTGCATTACGTCTTACGTCAGCTTGCGTCTTAATTGAGCTGTTGCCAACCTCCTCACAAGAGCCTGTATGGTTAACCTGCAGGCTCTTTTTTATATATGCAGCTAAATAAACAACTGCTGGCAGGCAGTCTATTTGTCGTGCTGGGCGAAGTATTCTTCGTCAGCATGGGTATGCTGGTGAAAATATTAGGCCCAGACATGCCCAGTCATCAAATCGTGTTCTACCGCAACATCCTAGCAGCGATTATTATCTTCCCCATGCTGATGCGTGGGAGCGGCTGGCGTGAGTTCAAGACAACACGCATCAATATGCACTTACTGCGCTCGACCAGCGGTGTATTAGCGATGTTTTGTTTCTTTTATGCGCTGGCCAACATCGAACTGGCCGATGCAATGTTATTGAAACTCACTGGTCCCTTATTCATCCCAATTATTGCTATCTTCTGGATTAAGGAACATGTCTCAGTGCAAACGGTGGGCGCGATTCTAGTCGGCTTTGCGGGTGTCGTGGTGTTCTTGAATCCTACCGGGGAAATTCAACTTGCGGCACTGGTGGGCCTGATTGGAGGTGCACTCGCCGCTTTTGCTAAAGTCACCATACGTAAAATGTCAGATACAGAATCGACCACGCGCATCATTTTTTATTTTGCCTTATTTGGTGCGCTGATATCAGCTATACCTGCCTTAGCCACAGAATTACATATTCCAACCGGGCAGCAATGGGCCTACTTAATCTTGCTCGGCGCGGTCGGTACGTGTGGCCAATTTTGCTTAACTCAGGCTTACCGGCTGT
>DDIE01000040.1:5226-5796 GCA_002338385.1 Proteobacteria bacterium UBA1858 | reverse complement strand
CGGCTGGCACCCGCCAGTCAGGTTGGTCCATTCACTTATTCATCGTTGTTGTGGGCAAGTCTTGCGGGTTGGCTTGTTTGGCGGGAAGTCCCGAGCCTGCAGACCCTGTTGGGTGGTGCACTCATTATTAGTGCAGGTTTAATTCTAATCTATAGCCGAGGCAGTGCTAAAAAATAGGCACTGCCTTTGAGTCTGCATGTATCATTACCTAGTTAGATGCTCGCTCAGGTCGACTCCAAATCTTGAATACCGCCTTGAGTTAATTGCGCCGGATCTAATAACTTTTCCAACTCCTGTGCGGACAGATCTGTTAACGCCAGTGCCGATTCGATAACCGTCAAACCCTCCGCATAGGCTTTCTTAGCCACCGCGGCACCGAGCTCATAGCCAATCACACTATTCAACGCAGTCACTAGAATCGGATTACGACTTAACGCATCATTCAAGGCATCTTCATTAACACTGAAACCGGCGATCGCTTTATCGGCCATTAAGCGGGCTGAATTAGCCAGTAAATTAATACTCTGAACCAAGTTATAGGCGATCACAGGTAACATCACATTAAGTTGG
>DDIE01000040.1:1010-4929 GCA_002338385.1 Proteobacteria bacterium UBA1858 | reverse complement strand
AGGTAACATCACATTAAGTTGGAAATTACCCGCCTGACCTCCAAGGGTAATAGTGGCATCGTTACCGATGACTTGTGCACATACCATTGCTGTTGCTTCCGGGATCACAGGATTGACTTTGCCTGGCATGATACTACTGCCTGGCTGTAATGCAGGTAAGGCAATCTCACCTAGACCCGCCAGTGGCCCTGAATTCATCCAACGCAAGTCGTTTGCCATTTTCATCATACTGACCGCCACTGTCTTAAGCTGACCACTCATTTCTACGGCGGCGTCTTGTGCACTTAAGCCTTCAAATTTATCTGGCTTAGTGGAGAAATCAATACCGGTTGCTTGACTCAAGTGGGCAACAAACTTATCTGCAAACTCGGGATGCGCGTTGATTCCTGTACCTACGGCAGTCCCCCCTTGGGCAAGCTGCTGTAAGAAACCTAAGCCATGCTCAACACGCTGAATACCGTTTTCAACTTGAGTGGCCCAAGCATTGAGCTCTTGTCCTAGGGTGACGGGCATCGCATCCATCAAGTGCGTACGTCCGGTTTTTACGTATTGCTCAACCTCATTGGCTTTACTGCGCAAGGTTGTCGCCAGATGCTTAAGTGCCGGGAGTAAGTTGTTATGGATTGCGATACAAGCACTGACATGAATCGCGGTTGGGATGACATCGTTGGAACTCTGGCCCATATTGACATGATCATTAGGATGCACAGCAACGGAATGGTTAGCGGCAATATGAGCAATCACTTCATTGCTATTCATATTACTGCTGGTACCCGAACCTGTTTGGAAAACGTCGACTGGAAAATGCGCATCCACCTGTCCGTCAGAGACTTGCTGAGCAGCGCTAATAATGGCCTCAGCAACCGCTTGCTCTAATAGGCCGAGATCAAGATTAGCGCGCGCACATGCGGCTTTAATTTCACCTAGAGCGCAGATGAATTCGCGCGGCATGGTCAGACCACTGATTGGGAAGTTATCAACTGCACGCTGAGTTTGAGCACCATATAATGCTTCGGCAGGTACTTGTAACTCACCCATACTATCTTTTTCAATTCTATACTCTTGCTGTGTCATGGTTATTCTCTGTCAAATATCGTTTTATATTGCTGATGTGTAGTTGCTATTTAATTATTGCTTAGCCCCGCTCGATGCACGCTTAAAACTGCATATTCAGGTAATCTTTAAATATTATCTGTAAGGCGCTGTAGTATAATCGCTAGCCCACAAGCATTAGAAGAAAAAACCAGGCAAAATTATGGAACTGAACAATTTAACCGCAATTTCTCCAGTAGATGGTCGTTATGCCAAGGCGGCAGCCCCTTTAAAAGCCGTATTCAGTGAATATGGACTGATTCATAGCCGCGCTACTGTTGAAATCACTTGGTTGATTCAGCTCGCACAAAGCCAACAGCTGAATGACATCCCCAGCTTAACTGAACAAGGTTTAAGCAGTCTGCACAAGCTGTTGACTGATTTTGATCTGCCTGCGGCACAGCGCGTCAAAGCGATCGAGGCGATAACCAATCACGATGTCAAAGCCGTTGAGTATTGGCTAAAAGAGTCGGTGGCTGACAATCCTGAACTCACTCAGCTGGCCGAATTCTTCCATTTTGCCTGCACTTCAGAAGATATAAACAACTTAGCCTACGCACTGATGTTAAAACAGGGCCGCAACATTATGCTAGAGCAGCATAGCCAAGTGCTCGCACAGCTTCGCCAATTTGCGCATCAGTTGGCTGACGCAGCCATGCTATGTCGGACGCACGGACAACCCGCGACACCATCGACGATGGGTAAAGAATTTGCCAATGTTGTGCATCGGCTCGAACAGCAAACCCTATCCCTGCAGCAGATTGCAATACGTGGCAAGCTGAATGGTGCAGTCGGTAATTTCAATGCGCATATGAGCGCTTATCCTGAAGCGGATTGGGAGAGCATCGCACAGGCAACTGTGACTGAGCTGGGGTTGGCTTACAATCCTTACACGACCCAGATCGAACCGCATGATTATATTGCTGAGTTATGTCACAACATGCAGCGTATTAACACTATCCTGATCGATGTCTGTCGTGATATGTGGGGCTATATTTCAATCGGCTACTTCACGCAGAAAGTGATTGCAACAGAAGTGGGTTCATCAACTATGCCGCATAAGGTCAATCCTATCGACTTTGAAAATGCCGAGGGTAATCTTGGTATTGCGAATGCCATGCTGGCTCATTTCGCAGACAAACTGCCAATCTCGCGCTGGCAACGTGATCTGTCTGACTCTACCGTACTACGCAATCTCGGCAGTGCCTTTGCTTATAGTTTGATCGCCCTCAATGCCCTGCAACGCGGACTGCACAAGGTTGAATGTAATCAACAATACATGTTGGCAGAACTGAATGATAACTGGGAGGTGCTGGCTGAACCGATCCAGACCGTCATGCGTCGCTACAATATCGAACAGCCCTATGAAAAACTGAAACAGCTCACGCGTGGTAAAAAAATCACGCAACACGTACTGAGCGATTTCATTGATACACTGGCACTGCCTGATGCGGTCAAAACTGAACTGAAAGCACTTACACCTGCAAACTATCTAGGGAATGCCAGCCGCAAAGCAACCGAGATTTAACAATTCCAGCCCTCGCCGCTGCGCACTGCAGTTAAGTCATGCTTGAAGTGTATGCACACATTGCAACTCCAAGTGACTGAGATACTTCTATCTGCTGACTATTTTTTTATCCAACAAGTATTGAATTTAACTCGTTCGGTCCCAATCTCTATAAGCATAGAATGTCGAGGAATCGAAATATGCAAGTTGAAAATCTTACCCATAGTTTTCAGGCTGGTTTACACGCAGCGCAGTCTTTGGCTGTGCAGTCGGATCATACGCAAATAGAACCTGTTCACCTGCTGCTAGGCATGCTCAATCAAAGTAATAGTGGGCTGGCTGCTATCTATACGTTGGCTGATGTTGATATCAGCGCGCTCAAGCTAGGCTGTGAGAAAGTACTGCAACAACTACCTCAACTACAATCATCCACGGGTGAAGTAAGTATTTCAGCCAGCCTGAACGCACTTCTTAACCGGTGTGAAAAACTAGCCCATCAATGGCAGGACAAATTTATAGCCAGCGAAACACTGGCGCTGGCCATTTTAGATGAGCGTGCTGAGTTGGGTCAGGTTATTAAGCAACTAGACATCGACAAAAACAAAGTCAACCAGGCTATCCAAAAAATGCGTAAAGCGGAAACTGTCGACTCCCAAGGTGCGGAAGAGCAACGTGAAGCGTTACACAAATACACCATTGATATGACCGAACGTGCCAGAAATAGTGAGCTTGATCCAGTGATAGGCCGCGATGACGAAATTCGTCGCGCTATTCAGGTACTGCAGCGGCGTACTAAGAATAATCCTGTTTTAATCGGTGAACCTGGGGTGGGTAAAACTGCTATTGTGGAAGGCTTAGCGCAGCGCATTATCAATGGCGAAGTGCCTGAAGGTATGAAGAATAAGCGTCTATTAGCCTTGGACTTAAGTGCGCTGATCGCCGGCGCCAAGTTCCGCGGTGAATTCGAGGAACGCCTGAAAGCCGTGCTCAAAGATATCTCACAACAGCAAGGCCAAATAATTTTATTCATTGATGAAATCCATATGCTAGTGGGCGCAGGTAAAACTGAGGGTGCAATGGATGCAGGTAATATGTTGAAACCTGCTCTGGCACGGGGCGAATTGCATTGCGTCGGCGCCACTACGTTGGATGAATATCGACAATACATGGAGACTGATGCCGCGTTGGAGCGACGCTTTCAGAGAATTATTGTCGATCAGCCCGATGTCACCGATACAATTGCAATTTTACGCGGCTTAAAAGAGCGCTATGAAATTCATCATGGCATAGAGATTACTGATCCAGCCATTGTATCGGCTG
>DDIE01000040.1:0-710 GCA_002338385.1 Proteobacteria bacterium UBA1858 | reverse complement strand
GTGTATCGGCTGCCAGTCTGGCAGATCGTTATATTACTGATCGACAGTTACCAGATAAGGCGATTGATCTGATTGACGAAGCCGGCTCTAAGATGCGGATGGAAATTGACTCTAAACCAGAAAAGATGGATCGTCTGGAGCGACGCTTGATTCAATTAAAGATAGAGCGTGAGGCGCTAAAGAAAGAAAAGGACAAAGCCTCGAAACAACGACTAAAAGATTTGCAGCAATTAATCAGTGAGCAAGAGCGGGCGTTTGCAGAATTGGATCAGATTTGGCGTGCTGACAAAACTATTTTGCAAGGTGTGCAGCACCTCAAAGAACAATTGGATGAAGCACGCACCGATCTCGAGGTTGCCCATCGGCAAAGCGATCTGAGCAAGATGTCGGAATTGCAATATGGTGTCATTCCAGAGTTAGAAAAAAAGCTTGCTGCAGCTTCATCGCAGGAACAACAACCCACTACCCTGCTGCGCAATAAAGTAGGCAGTGAAGAGATCGCCGAAGTTGTCTCACGCTGGACAGGCATCCCTGTCAGCAAAATGCTCAGCGGCGAACAACAAAAATTATTAGCTATGGAAGATCAGCTACGGACCCGCGTAGTGGGGCAAGATCAGGCGTTATTGAAAGTAGCTAATGCTGTGCGACGCTCGCGTGCCGGATTGGCCGAAGTTGATCGACCGAACAGCTCATTTTTAATGCTGGGTCCG
>DDIE01000028.1:12317-12746 GCA_002338385.1 Proteobacteria bacterium UBA1858 | reverse complement strand
AAGCCATTGCCGCCATGCAGTTACCGCTCAATGTGGTGGCACTGGTTGCAGCCGCAGAGAATATGCCAGGTGGCAAAGCCACCAAACCCGGCGATGTCGTCACCTCCATGTCCGGGCAGACCATTGAAATATTGAATACCGATGCAGAAGGACGCTTGGTATTGTGTGATGCGCTCACCTATGCGCAAAAATTTGATCCAGACGTGGTGATTGATATGGCCACCTTGACCGGCGCCTGTCTTGTCGCCCTTGGGCATGAAGCCAGTGGCTTAATGAGTAACTCAGATAAACTCAGTGATGAATTATTAGCCGCAGGTCACTCTACTGGAGATCGCGCCTGGCGTTTGCCTATCTGGCAGGAATATCAGCCCCTGTTGGACAGCAACTTTGCGGATATGGGTAATATTGGTGGACGCTGGGCCGGCAGCA
>DDIE01000028.1:11587-12004 GCA_002338385.1 Proteobacteria bacterium UBA1858 | reverse complement strand
CGACGCTGGGCCGGCAGCATCACCGCAGCCTGTTTTCTAGCGCGTTATGCTGAAGACTACAACTGGGCGCATTTGGATATTGCCGGCACCGCCTGGCACATGGGTAAAAACAAAGGCGCGACTGGTCGACCGGTGCCGCTGCTCACCGAGTATTTATTACGCAAAGCGCGCACTGCCTAATACTCAGTCAGTATGGCCCGGATAGACTTCCATATACTCGAGGAATCGACCCCTCAAGCATGCCTGCAGTATGTCTGTCGGCTCACCGAGAAAGCCTATACCCAAGGCTGTCATATCCATATTCATACCGCCGACGACAGCATGACTGAACAGCTGGACGAGTTGCTATGGACGTTTCGTGAACGCAGTTTCATCCCACACCAGGCCAGCTGTGCAGGTGATGAATTGTGCGCCGTG
>DDIE01000028.1:10914-11271 GCA_002338385.1 Proteobacteria bacterium UBA1858 | reverse complement strand
CCCTGAATCACAGCGAGCTGCCAGAAAAGCGTGAGGTATTAATCAATCTAGCCACTGAAGTACCCTCGTTTTATGCGCACTTCGAACGAATTATTGAAGTTATTGCCAATGATGAGACAGTTAAACAACAAGCCCGGGCGCGTTTTCGTTATTATACTGAGCGTGGTGAAAAACCCACTCACCTAGAATTAAAAAAATAACGATTAATTAAGGACTCAGCGTGGATAAAGTCTATCAGCCGCAAGCCATCGAAAAGCACTGTTATCAAGAATGGAAGGCCAAGGGCTATTTCAAACCCGCAGCTGAAGCGAGACCCGAGCAAGCGACCTTCTGCATCATGATCCCGCCACCGAACGT
>DDIE01000028.1:1136-10608 GCA_002338385.1 Proteobacteria bacterium UBA1858 | reverse complement strand
CGTGACGGGCACGCTGCACATGGGGCATGCGTTCAATAATACGGTCATGGATAGCCTCACGCGCTATCACCGGATGTGCGGAGATAATACCTTATGGCAGCCCGGCACTGACCACGCAGGTATTGCCACCCAGATGGTGGTTGAGCGTCAACTCAATGCCGCCGGTACCTCTCGCGTGGAACTGGGACGTGAAAAATTCCTTGAAAAAGTGTGGGACTGGAAAGCAGAGTCTGGCAACACAATTACCAAACAACTGGAACGGTTAGGTTCTTCTGTGGACTGGTCACGTGAGCGCTTCACGATGGATGAAGGCTGTTCACAAGCCGTGCGTGAGGTGTTTGTACGTCTCTATGATGAAGGTCTCATCTATCGTGGCAAGCGCCTGGTGAACTGGGATCCCGTGCTCCACACTGCTGTGTCTGATTTAGAAGTCATTGCCGCAGAAGAAAATGGGCATCTCTGGCATATGCGCTATCCGCTGGTGGATGGAGATGACTATCTTGTGGTGGCGACTACTCGGCCAGAGACCATGTTAGGTGATACGGCGGTAGCCGTGCACCCTGAGGATGAGCGTTATCAACATTTAATTGGCCAATTTGTTCAACTGCCATTGTGCGCACGCCAGATACCGATCATCGCGGATGATTATGTCGACCCAGAATTTGGCTCAGGCTGTGTCAAGATTACCCCTGCCCATGACTTCAATGATTATGAGATGGGGAAAAGACATGCGTTACCGATGCTTAATATTTTGACTGCTGATGCCAAAATTAATCATACCGCACCCGCGGCTTTTCACGACTTGGATCGTTATGCCGCTCGCAAGCAAGTCATCGCGGCACTAGAGCAGCAAGGCTTAATCGAGAAAATTGTTGAGCATGAATTAATGGTGCCGCGCGGGGACCGCTCCGGCAGCGTGATCGAACCGCTGTTAACTGAACAGTGGTATGTCAAAACTGAAAGTCTGGCCGCACCGGCTATTGCCGCGGTTGAGACGGGCAAGATACGATTTGTGCCCGACAACTGGAAAAATACTTACTATGCCTGGATGCATGATATTCAGGATTGGTGTATCAGCCGTCAACTGTGGTGGGGGCATCGCATTCCTGCCTGGTATGACCCTCAGGGCACTGTCTATGTCGGCCGTGATGAGCAAGAAGTGCGCAGCAAATATAAGCTCGCGGATGAGCTCCAGCTGGTGCAGGATGAAGATGTATTGGATACCTGGTTTTCATCTGCATTATGGCCATTTTCCACGCTCGGCTGGCCACAACAAACGGCAGAACTGAAAACCTTTTATCCAACTTCAGTATTAGTCACCGGCTTCGATATTATTTTCTTCTGGGTGGCACGCATGATTATGCTCGGCATCAAATTTATGGATGCCATTCCTTTTCAGGATATCTATATCCATGGCTTAGTGCGCGACGCTGATGGCCAGAAAATGTCCAAGTCAAAAGGCAATGTGCTGGATCCGATCGACTTAATAGACGGCATCAGCCTAGAGGCGTTGATTGCAAAACGCACCAAGGGGCTGATGCAGCCACACATGGCCGCTAAGATTGAAGCCGCTACCCGCAAACAATATCCAGAGGGTATCCCAGCCTTTGGTACCGACGCACTGCGCTTTACTTTTGCGGCCCTGGCGTCCACTGGGCGCGATATAAAATTCGACCTGAACCGTATTGAAGGCTACCGTAACTTCTGTAATAAGTTATGGAATGCCTCACGCTTTGCTTTGATGAATTGTGATCAGCAAATAATTGCTGACCGTATTGACTACGCGAACTTATCCGTCACTGATCGTTGGCTGCTCAGTCGTCAGCAAGAGCTCATCGACATCGTCCATCATGACATGCAAAACTATCGTTTTGATCTGGCCGCCAAAGCACTGTATGAATTCACCTGGAATGAATTCTGTGACTGGTATCTCGAATTGATTAAACCTGTCATGTTCTCCAAGGATGAAGCGGCCAAACAGCAAACTCGTCGGGTACTGCTGGAGGTACTAGAGACGTTATTACGCCTACTGCATCCAATCATCCCTTTCATCACCGAGGAAATCTGGCAAGCCGTTGCCGCGCAGCTCAAGCGTGAGGGTGACAGTATTATGCTGCAAGCTTATCCACGCAGTAATAATGAGTGGGTGGATGTGCATGCATGCACGAGTATTGATTGGCTAAAAGAGTTCATTATGGGCATCCGCAAGATACGCTCGGAAATGAATATCCCACCCAAACAGGCACTCAGCGTGCTCTGTCAACAATGCTCAGAAGACGATCTGCAGCAGTTGCAACTGCATCGCAGCGCGTTAGATAAACTAGCCAAACTGACCAGTATCACCATTCTAGACGAGCAAGAAGCGCCTGAGGCTGCACTCACTCTGGTTGGTGAAATGCGCGTACTGATTCCACTCGCTGGACTGATTGATAAAGAGGCAGAAATTGATCGACTGACTAAAGATATTAATAAACTGAGCGTGAATATCGAGAAAACCCGCAACAAACTCAATAATCCCAAGTTCAAAGATAAAGCGCCAGCGGATGTCGTCCAAAAAGAGCAGGATCGACTGAGCGAACAGGAACAAGCACTGCAACAACTACAACTGCAGCTAGCCAAGATGCAGCGCTTGTAATTGTTAGCAATTAAAAATATTGCGCCAGCGTCAAGGTTACGAAGTTATCGCGCTTAAAAGCAGTGACCGTACGGTCATGCTGTGCATTGATAAATAATTGGGTTTCCAATTCAAGCTTAATACTGTCCCCCACTCTGCGTTCGGCTTCGAGACGCAAGCTACCCGACTCATTTTGCAGATCTCTCATCATACCCGCTAGCATGGTGGTGTCTTGCATATCATTGAGTGCCACCCGGATACCTAGAAATAAGTCATTCTGAAAAATTGTTTGTGGTGCCTCAACGCGATCGCGTCCGTCATACAAATGCTCAACCAGGAAGCCGATATCCGCCTGACTATTGAATGCTTGAAACAAGGTATATTCCAGACCCACCACGGAGGCTAAAAAAGTATGCCCCTGCCCTGCCCGCGTGAGGCCCTCAAACTTCCACAGCATCGCCTCCTGTGTGTATTGAAGTTCTAGCCCAAGTTGGCTGATTTGATCATAGTAAGGCAGTAACGCATCTTGCTGATGATTGATCCGTAGGTGCGGCTCACGACTGGTGCCGTGAAATACACTCACGCCCATATCCCAGTCGCCGCGGTAGTGTGAGTAGCGAAATGCCAGATCGGTATGCCACTGTTGGTCCTGATGTTCGTAGTCGGCGCGCCTTTTATCCACGCTGAGTGGCGCACGCAAGCGGCCTTTTTCGCTACTAAAAGTTCGCTCTCTGAATAAAGGCAGCAGATAAAAACTAAACCGACCATAGGCTCGTTGCAGCGTGAGATTCAGCATCAATTGCCCGAGGTAGTCCTCCTCGTCAATATTCTCTACTGCATCAACTTGATTAATGATATTAATTAAGTGACGCGCTTCTGTGACGCCCCAAAATTCACGATTAACGCCCAGCAAAAGCTCCCAATTATTTCCGATATAGAGCATATATGCTTCACGCAAATCAGCATGCGTCCGCTGGTGATCACGCGCATCTACTCTCAGATAAGGAATCAAAGCGGTTTGGATATTATCACCGAGGTAGGTGCGCCACTCGGGCGCCAGCATGATAGAGGTTTGCAGACCGTTCAGTTGGCGGGGATATTGTGCGTCTTGGCTAAAGCCACGCAACTCCATACTCAGCTGCCCAGAAAATTCTGCCGCGCTGACATTAATAATCGATAGCCATAACCACACTAGGCCAAGACGTGCACTATTAGCGCACACGCTTGAGCATTCCCTTGACAAAATCGTTATCGCTCAGCCCAGTTTTAAATTGATAGTCAGAATAAACCAAATCTGTGCTTTTATGGGTTTGATGATTGTGCATCCTGAGCAGATGCGCGCGCCAGTAAGTCTGCTGGTAAAGTCGATAATCCAAAAAGTCCAAAGTTTTAAGTAAAGTATCTTTACGATCATAAAACGCTAACTTGCGAATTTGATAGGCTGATTGATCCACCCAGGCAATTTGTCGCGTGTAACCAGAATTGTCATACAATGGATAACGCTCTACCACATCACAGCTGAATTCACCGCAGGCCTCCGTGCGCAACCATTTATGGGTATATTTATTCAATTCATTAGCGGTGAAATCTTCAAAAGCGAATTCTGAACCAACAAAGGGGCCTGACTTATTGGCTGAGGAAATGCGCTTCACCCGCTTTAAGGCCGGCAAATACAGCCACTGATCATCTGGATCAAGGATATTGGCATGGGATAACAAGGCTGTGCCATTAATATCTCGTGGGCTAGAAAACACCACTAAGCTTTTATCGCCAAACTGTTCGTCTGCCACTTCCAGGGTACTGATTGTCAAGCTGCGTTGCGATTCTGCACCAGCGGCATTACGCAGGGTCATCGTGAGCTTGGCGACAGTGTCTGAGAAACCGCGATCACTGCGATCACTGCGTTGTGAGATGGCGTAGCCTTTGTCGATTTCATCTTGCGCCCCGAGCGGCGTGCTGACAGCAACAGCTAGGATAAAAGCACATAGAAATTGACAGGTTTGTTGATACGCTGGGTTGAACATAGACACGTCCTTAAGATGCAGGCTTGGCTGGGGATTTTTTATCCATCAAGCATAATAACGCTGGCAGTAATAGGAAATCCAGAATCAAGGCGACCACCACTGCAATTGCGGTCAACACGCCTGTTTCCATATTCACTTTGAATGAGGATAAGGCCAATATGCTAAAGCCTGCCGCGAGGATAACGGTATTAATTGTCACCGCCTTACCTATGGTATTCAGCGAGTAGCGAATTGATGCTTCTACTGTGAGATTCTGTTCTCGTCGTGCACGCAAATATTTACTCAATATATGAACCGTATCGTCAACCACAATACCCAGTGATGTCACTGTGATAATTGCCACGGGCATCCCCACCATCCCGACACTAAGTGCCCAGATCCCCAAAGTCACTAATACCGGTGCAGCATTTGGAATAATACTCAACAGACCTAGGCGCAGACTGCGCAAGGCCACAATCAACACCAGCGCAATTAAGGACACAGCTAATACATTGCCTTTAAGCATACTTTCTATATTACGTTTAGAAATATAAGAAAACATTTGGGTCGCACCAGTGGCCTTTGCCCTCATATAGTCAGGTGCATTATTGCGCAACCAATCCTGTGCCTCGCGCATAAAAGCACGCGTCTGTATTGTATCTACGTCACCCAGTGTAGCCGTCACACGGGTGGCAGATTTATCTATGTTGATGCGGTCATTCAGATCCAGGCCGTAGGGTAAAGACAGCTCATACAGCAATAAATATTGCGCACTAAGATCACGCTCATCGGGCAGCGTATAGTAGCGCTCATCATCAGCATGCATATTCTTATTCAGACGTTTCATAATATCCGTCAAGGCGTACACATGTTCCACATCCGGATGAGCGCGTAACCAACTGACAAATTCATCTAGCTTGTGGAGGTAGGTAGGATCACTGATACCACCGGCCTGTTGCGCATTGATAGAAAACTCTATCGGGTAAAATCCGCCCAGATACTGAATAGCAAAGTCCGTATCATTACGGAACTGGATCGACTTATCAAAATACTTAGTCCATTGGTCATTCAACTGATTACTGAAAGCCAAAGTTGACAACACCACTGTGAGCGTACCCATGACAGCTAAAATCTGTTTGGGACGCAGCACGATAAAATTGGTTAAATGACTGAAAAAGGAACGCTCTAGGGCCTGCGGGGAACTCTGTTTGACCCGTATAGGCAGAATACTTATCAGGGCTGGCAGCATAAATAGGGAAAGCAGCCAGGCCGCAGCAATACCAACAGCTGTCATATTCCCCAAATGGTTAAAGGGCGGCGAATCGGAGAAATTAAGCGCCAGAAAACCAATGATGGTCGTTAGGCTGGTAATCGATATCGCCATGAAGTTGATTCTTATCGCTTCCACGATCGCTTTATTTTTTGCTATACCACGTGCCATCATTTCACGCAGCGTGATCAGGATATGAATACTATCGGCAATCGCCAGCGTCAGCACAATGGTCGGTGCTGAAAGGGAAATTGGAGTTAATAAAATTTGCATCAAGCCGCCTGCACCTAAAGCAATCAGTGTCGAAAACATGACCACCAAGAGCGTGGCAAAGGTCGCGGAGAGTGAACGTAAAGTAATCAGCGTAATCAATGCCAGCACGGCATACATCAGCGGTGTTAACGTGGATAAATCTTTTATGCTGGCTTCAGAGAAAGCAGCATTCATCATCGCTACACCCGTGATCACTATGGTGATATCAGGATGATCCTGCTGGATGCTAGCCACCATAGCGCGTGCATGATTGACTGATACTGGCGTCTCGGATAAGTCTTTACCCGGATATTGTAAAATGACATTCACCGCGGTGGTCTTGGCATCGGGTGAGATAAGAAAATTATGTAACAGCGGCTCGTTGAGTGCGATCGCTAGCTTTTCCTTAAGCGCCTCAGAACTGAGTTGGGCACCATCTTGAATCAAATCAGCAACGATTAAGTCGTCTGCATCAGCGTGTGTGTGTTGATAATTAGTGATCGAATCAACGCGTGTAGAAAATGGGATTTGCCAGGCCTCGCGCGTGATCCTCTCTACCACATGCACCATTTCAGCATCCAATACACGCTGATCTTTGGCCTGCACGACTATCAGGAGATTATCACTCTTAGTATAAATCTTCTGAAAATCTTCAAACGCGATAAGATCAGGATTTTCACCCGAAAAGAATACGCGATAATCCGTGGCGAAATCTAATAAGCGTGCATTATGGGCGACCAATCCTGTGCATAAGATACTCAATATGAGCACCCACCAACGATGAGCAAGCACCCATTCACAGGCAGCCACAGAAAATCGATCCAGTGACAAATCCGTTTGTTTATCCATAGCTCACTCAGGCCCGCGATTTATTTCAAAAAGAATACTCCAGGGTAAAGCTCACCACGCCTGGTAATATTAAGCCACCGTTTATACTTAGCTCATGTACTAGATTATAGTTGATGCCATGATAAATATAAGGTGCAAAACCAAGCCCGACGATATTGTCTATGTCTTGATAGATCCCGTCGTCCGCGCATTCAGCAAAACTATCCGCTACAAACTCACCGACATAGGCATATACACTGACGAATTTTATTTTCTGATCAATTTTTTTCCAGTCTCGACCGGCACCTAGCATCAGACATTGATTACCACTGCTGTTACTCAGTGTCCCCAAAATGAGTCTGTCCATATAAGGAATAATATCGGTATCGCGTGTGACAGCAACTAAACGATTACTAAAGTACTCATGATGGTCGCCGGGTGGGAAAAGATGATAGCTAAAAGAAGCAGTAATCAATGAATATTGCTGTTCGCTATCAGCGCTGACGGGATTGGCAAAAGCAGCTATGAAAAAACACAATAGAACGAGTTTACGCATATGACTAGGCTTATTATTATAATACTTGTGGAGTATTAACGATCACCCAACCAAAATCATAGTTTAGTCTAATTATTGATTTTTACAATTTATTTATATCTCATCAGGAGTGAATATATGCCGCTGTTTGAGATCATTTAGCGATCAGAAAAACTGCACTTTACCACTCACAGTGACAGTCACCTTACTGGTGCCTGAGCTGACACCAGGTCGCGTGTTGCTGTCCGCTAGGCTCGTCATCATTTTCGCATTCCCACGTCTATGCTGTGGCTGACGCTGATCGGTAACTATATCGATATTCACAATCCGAAAATTTTTTTTCTCCATAGTGCCTTGAATGATCTCAACTTTAGCTTTAAATGCGGCCATGGCTTGCTCGATCAAAGCATGCTCAGCACTGCGATAGGCAGCACGTGTAGGGGCAAAGCTCATATTTTTGACTAATAATTTGGCTTGTAATATGGCCACCAGATCGGTCATTTTTTTCGCATTCTGTCCCACTAGCCGCACGCTTTGGTGAGCACGCCAGCCACTGATTATATTTTTATTATAGACCGGGTAAGTCGAGTAGGAATGTGTCTGCAGCTCGATGTCTGGGAACTGTTGAGCCTGTTGCAATGCCCATTGCATCTTGTTGTTCACAGTATTAGCGACGGCAGTGCTATCACTACCTTCATACTCTGCCTGCAGGTAGACGGTCATTTCATTATTGTTTACCTGCCTTTGTGCCTCTGCCTGGAGCGATACTACATTGAATAATATATCCTCTTGATCAGCCGCTAGTGGCATACTGACCACCAATCCAGTCAAGATGAGTAGGATATTTTTCATAGTGTTTTTTCCTCACTTTTGATTAAGCACTGATTGCTCTCTTGAACACCACAAGGCTCAAGCCAAGCATATAAGTTTGATATCCACTGCTGTTATGATGTTAGTCCTCGAGCATCTTAAAGCGTTCCAACACCACCTTAATAATTATGTGTCTGCCAAGTCGTTATGAACAGCATACTTGATTTCATCAATAATGCCTCAATGATGAGCTTTCTGGTAGCCTCCATCGTACTGATTCTAGCCCCTGGCCCAGATATCATTTTCCTGCTGACACAATCGGTCAGACATGGCAAAGGCGCTGGTCTGGCCACTGCGCTAGGGCTTAGTTTGGGCAATTTAATCCACACACTATTAGTGGCATCTGGACTCGCACTACTCCTGCAGAGTTCGGCTCAAGTGTTCACTATTGTCAGGGTAACGGGTGCTTTTTATTTGCTTTGGTTAGCTGCGAATACCTTGCGTCAGGTCGACACCGAAGACCAACAGCGTACCACTCAAGTCCATTGTTTTCGCCGAGGACTGTTGATGAATATATTGAATCCGAAAGTCGCCCTGTTCTTTATTGCCTTCCTGCCACAATTTGTCATCACTGGCAGCCTACCAGCCGCGCTCCAGCTGATCGTGCTGGGTCTGATATTCACTATGATGGTAATGAGTATTTTTATATCGATCAGCCTACTTGCCGAGAAAGCACAGCCTTTATGCTCACTTGAGATGCGCTCATCTATGTTATTCAGAGGCTTAATTGCCTCGGTATATACACTTATCGCGCTGCAATTATTTATTTAGTCGAGCTGCTTAAGTGCTGGGTGAAGGGGCAAAAATAGCCGTCTGATCAGGAAAAGTCTTAAACTCAAGATAATTATCACTCGGGTCCTTTATAAAGAAAGTGCGCTGCTCGCCGACCTGCCCGGCAAAGCGCGTGTACGGCTCGATATAGAAATCAATGGCCTGCTGAGTCAAGCGTGCGACTAATTGATCCCACTGCAGGGGCGGTAGAACGACCCCGAAGTGTCTGGCAGGCACGGCTTGACGATCAACCTCATTGCTTACTAAAGGCTGGCTTTCTCGAGTAGTAAGATGCGCCGATAATTGATGTCCAAAAAAATCAAAATCAA
>DDIE01000028.1:0-839 GCA_002338385.1 Proteobacteria bacterium UBA1858 | reverse complement strand
CCAAAAAAATCAAAATCAATCCAGCGTTCGGCTTGGCGCCCAATGTCACACCCGAGCACCTCAGCATAAAATCTTCGTGTGGCGTCGATGTCATACACCGGGAACGCTAAATGAAAGGGGGCTAAAGTCATCTTAATGGTTACTTTTTATGTGCCACCTGATCACGCAAATAAACGGGTAGCGCATGTTCAGCTGCGCCGACATCCTCGGCCTGATATTTGTATTGACCGAGCACAGCGGTGCACTGTGCACGCGGTAATGCCTGGCCATCAAGCTGCTGCTCATGCAGTTGAATACTGCCTTGTAATAGCTGTTGATAGCTTCCCCAACCCGTCCCTAAGCCATAGTCTATGGCATGATCAGGCACTGCAATAGCCGCTGGTGCTTGTACCCGTTCCGGCAAGACCAACTCTGGCATAGCCGCAGAATGTTGTTTATACACCGCCCAGTACACTTCTTGCATGCGCGCATCAATACTTGCTAACACTAGTTGCTGTGCAGCAATCGGTGCCTGATGAGCCAAGTTAGCCAGAGTAGATACTGAGGCCACTGGCAAGTCATGTGCTAACGCGATCCCCTGAGTAATCCCTGCCGCAATCCGCACCCCAGTGAATGCCCCTGGACCACAGCCAAAAGCAATCGCATCCAGTTGGGTTAAATTAATCTCTGCCTCAGCCAACAAGCTTTCACACATCGGCAAGATCAGTTCATTATGCTGGCGCGGTGCCAGCTGATAACGCTCGATAACTTCATCCGCGACCAGCAACGCCGCTGAACATGCTTCGGTGGCTGTTTCAATTGCGAGTAATTTCATAATGTTCAATGCTGTTCAAAAATGC
>DDIE01000009.1:8975-9313 GCA_002338385.1 Proteobacteria bacterium UBA1858 | reverse complement strand
TTTCTTAGAACTAGAGTAGCCAGATGCCGCCATCGTGGGGGCCTGAGATTAGTATCGGTAGCACCAGGCAGGAATGAGCAGCAGATTCATTTGCTAGTCTCTCTGCTCATTTTGAAATTGCTCAGCACTGTATTCAAGTCCGCGCGCACATCCTCGAATAGCACGTAAATCACCATCACAAATAGCCCAGAAAGCAGGGTAGAAGTGGCCAGCAACACTAGACGTGACTCAGCTGCAAATAGCGCCTCAGTAATAAAGTGGCACATGATGATTACAGCACTCAACATCAATGGAAAGATAATTTTTCTCAATGTCTGCAGTAACTCTATTGATGTGGA
>DDIE01000009.1:8516-8681 GCA_002338385.1 Proteobacteria bacterium UBA1858 | reverse complement strand
CTGCAGTAACTCTATTGATGTGGATTGATAAGCATAGAACATGACAGGAAGTATCAGACTATTACTTGCGACCACATAACAGTAGGCGACACCACTGACCCCATCCTCCAAGCCTATGAAAATTGCGCCTACTATGACCGGTATCGCCAATGCAGTGGCGGGAAA
>DDIE01000009.1:0-8211 GCA_002338385.1 Proteobacteria bacterium UBA1858 | reverse complement strand
CGGTAAACATCTGTTTAGCGCGACCCGATGATACGAATATCCAGCCAGTACTGGATTGCAGCGGCTGAAAAAATGCCGTCATCGCAAGAATCTGAAAAAGTTCAGCACTGACCAGCCAGCGTTCGCCCAACAGTAATGGAATCAGGGTGCTGGCATTACTCCCCAGATAAGCAGTCATGGGCATAGTCAAATAACTCAGTGAACTGACGTAACTATAATAAGTTTTTGCATAGGCGTCTGGATAAGCCCTCAACCTACTCAGTGCTGGCAACGCTACCGATGTCATCGGCGAGACTATTTGCCCTAAGGGGAGATTCAACAATGAATAAGCACGCGAGTAATAGCCTGTAGCGACACCACCGAGCACTCTGCCGATCAAGATATCGTCACTGTTACGATTTAAGTAAGTGGCTATTGAATTAGCCGTCATGAAGCCACCAAATTTCAACAGCCCTCGAATATCTGTCTTGCTGTTATATAGTTGAGGTCGCCAACGACACTGATACCAATAGCCCGCCGAGGTGATTGCTACATTAATCAGCTGCATCAGCAACAGTGACCAATAACTCAAGCCACTGAGCGCGGCCCATATCCCTCCCATGACACCCAGCCCTAATGCCAGTAATTGAATCGCTGCTATGTTCTTAAACAGCATATTTCTTTTGAGCAGCGCAAAGTGTAACTGGGCTAACCCCTCGACCATGAAAATGAGTGCAATGACATACAAAATCGTGGTCAGTCGCTGATCAGCATAGAAAGATGTAATCAAGGGTGCAGCCACAATTATTAGCCCACTGAGACTGACCGTGATGCCTAGATTCAGCCAAAAGACATTACTGGTTTCCGCATCTGAGATGGTTTCTTTTTGGATAATAGCGGCCGAGATTCCCATGTCTCTGAACAATATAAGAAAGCCAGTGAACGCTACAGCCATCGCCACCAAACCAAAATCTTCGGGCATTAACAGTCTGGCTAAGCAGATGTTAGATATGACCAGCAATAACAATTTTATTGCTTGTGAGGCAAAAACAACCCGCAGTCCGCGGGCAGAATGCTCGGATATAGTGTGTTGGTCGATTGCTTGCCCGAAATAATCTCGAGCGTTTTTAGAATCATTCATAGACACGATTTAGGACTAGCCTTTATGGCTCATATATCTAATCAAGTGAGCACGCTGGACGTGACAGAATGCCATACCATAGCATGTATAGATTTTATTAAAAGAACACATACACACAGTCTAACCTGCGCTTTTGTGTGGCTAGCCTGAGTCAGTTGTTAACAAACCTTCCAGGAGTCGATTCTGCTGCTTTACAGCGCAGGTGGAATAAGTAAGAATTCAGCTTCTCTATAGCATTTACTCAGGGCCTGTAGCTCAGTTGGTTAGAGCAGGGGACTCATAATCCCTTTGTCGTAGGTTCGAGTCCTACCGGGCCCACCACTAAGTATGGCTAACATGTCCACAATGGAGCACATCGAGCACATGACACCCCGCTACAAGGGGATACAGCTGCGACTGAATGCTTGCACCTATGCGGTGGATTGTCTGCAAAATCTTACATGCGCTCGCTAGCCGATGGCTAAGGTAAGTGTCATCATCCCTGTTTATAACACTGCAGAGTATTTAGACAGATGCTTATTATCAGTGTTAGATCAAACGCTCACGGATATCGAAATAATTACCGTGCTTGACGCCTCACCTGATGATTCTATCGCTGTCGTGCAGCGCCGGCAGCATGATGGCCGTATCAAAATCATCCAAAATACAGAAAATAAAGGACTTCCAGCCACGCGTAATGTGGGTGTCAGGCATGCATCCGGAGAGTATATTATTCATCTAGATAGTGATGATTTCTGGCTGCATAAGGATATGCTTAAAGAGCTCTACGCGCGCGCCCAAGCTGATGGTTGTGAGATGTTGCGCTTCAACGGTTATCACTATGAGGATGGCGTATTTGGCGCACGCATAGAAGATCAATTAGACATCGTCAATGGCAACATTAATCAATCCAGAAAATTATGGTCTTACCGCGCTGTATTTCTTTTTTTCATACAGAAACGTTTTATTGATGAGCACAACCTAGCTTTCACAGATGGTGTCAACATAGGCGAGGATGGCGTGTTTTTATCTGCCGCCCTGTGTGCGGCGCAAACTATCTCATCCACCTCTAAATGCTATTACGCCTATAGGTATAACCGGCACAGCATGATGAATAAAGCGTGGAATTTTCAGGAATTCATGCAAGAGGAGGATGCATCCCAGATGATCAGTCATAATATTCAAGCACACAAAGAAGCGCTCAATGATTACCTATATTCTCGCCTCAAATACTATTGGCCACAAAAAATTGCCGGCAAGGCGTTGGATCAGCTCACCCAAACAGAGAGGATCATGTTGTATGAACATGTACGCAACAACTTTTCCAGACTCAGCCTGACGCATCCAGAACTGTCTGGGCCCACTGAATTATCAACAGGGAATGAAGCGACAAAAAAGCTTTATCACTACTTCATGGCATCTGACTTTGAGCAAGTTGACACACATGTAGTCGCTTTACATACTAATACACTGTATGCCCTAATCAAGAAACGTATCAAGCGGGCAAGAAAAATTTTGCTCAAACCGTTGAAACAACTTATCCGCAGTCGCCACGTCAATTAAGTCAGCTTATGAAAAAATTACGCCGGTTTTTCAATAATCCTATCGCCAGAAAGTCACTCAACTATAAGACCATCATTATTGTCACATATGGTCGTAGCGGTTCCACTTTGCTGCAGGGCATTATCAATAGTATCAGGGGTGTGCGAGTTCGCGGAGAGAATATGGAGTTTTGTCGCGGCTTGTATGAGGCCTGGCGTTCCTTATACATAGCTAAGACTTTCCATGCCAAGGAGAACAACATCAGTCAGCCCAGCTGTCCCTGGTTCGGCGCGGATGAGCTCAATCCAGATCAATTCCTCCATCAATGCCAAACACTAATTCGTGAGCAATTAATTGCTGGTCATTCATTTCCAATAAGCTGTTATGGCTTCAAAGAAATACGTTATCTTCACCATCTGGATGATTTGCCTGATTATCTAGATTTTCTCTCTCAAGTCATGCCAAATTGTGCAATTGTGTTCAACATGCGTTCACACGATGCTGTGTATGCAAGCATGCTAAGGACTATCAGACAAGACCTGCAAAAGCAGAATGATCCCACTCAGACGAAATCATTGTTGGATGACTTGCAACGTGCAGATGACATGTTCAGAGACTATAGCAATACCCATCCGAACTGTTATATCAACATTTATGAAGACCTCATTCAGGGACCTGCCAAAATCAAACCCTTATTCGATTTCTTAGGTGCTGAGTTAAATGAAAATAAAGTCAATACAACACTGAATAAAATTCACAGCTATGATGTCCATCCTGATTTGAAAAAAACTCATTCAAAGATTTAAATCTGAATATCCATCATGTTGAAATATCTGACGATTCTGCTGATTACCCCGGGTCTTATCTGGGCCGACTACGGCTCCTATCCAGTCACGCGCATACACAGTGTTTATGATGGTGATACGGTACGTGTTGACCTCGCCAGCTTACCTCCGGTGGTCGGTGAAAATATTCCTATTCGATTGCGAGGCATAGACACGCCTGAAATCAAAGGTCGTTGTGCGCAAGAAAAAACACTCGCCATTGTCGCGCGCGACAGGCTGCGCCAACTGCTCCAAAAAGCAACGATAATAGAAGCCAGAAATATCACGCGTGGGCGCTACTTCAGAATTGTGGCTGATTTAATACTCGATAATATTAATGTCGCTGATGTACTACTCGCGGAAAATCTAGCGGTGAAATACAGCGGTGGTAAAAAAGCCCACAGCTGGTGTCACTGAGGCTGGAGAACATGCCGGGCATAAAAAACCCACAGACACTTGCGTATCTGTGGGTGAGCTGAGAGGCTAAGCAGAACTATAGCTCGTCAGCATTATTAGCTAAATAATCAGCGACGCCCTCAGTGGTCGGTTTCATACCCGCATCGCCCTTCTGCCAGCCGGCAGGACATACTTCGCCATGCTCTTCTGAGAACTGCAACGCGTCGACGAGTCGCAACATTTCATCGACATTACGTCCCAATGGCAGGTTGTTTACAACCGCATGCTGGATCACGCCTGCTTTATCGATTAGGAATGAGCCACGTAAAGCCACGCCGTCAGCGTGTTCGATACCATAGCTTTGTACAATGGCATGGTTGATGTCAGCCACCAAAGGAAACTGAACGGGTCCAATGCCACCATTTTCTAATGGCGTATTGCGCCATGCAAAATGCGTGAAGGGTGAGTCTATGGATACACCCACAAGTTCTACCCCTCGCTCTGCGAATTCCTTGACGCGCTTATCATGAGCAATGATTTCGGATGGACAAACGAAGGTAAAGTCCAATGGATAAAAGAATAAAACAACATATTTGCCTTGCAAGCTGCTGAGCGTGAAATCATCTTTGATTTCGCCGTTAGCCATAACCGCGGAAGCTGTGAAATCAGGGGCCGGTGTGTTTACGAGTGTAGACATAGTTAATCCTTAGTTTAAGAGAGTCAAAATTTATATTGTTTATAGTGCTGAATAGGAGATTTAGCACTGCTGACAAATTATCGCAGATTTTCCATATGAGTGACTAAATTTTAATCCCAGATAGGCAGGTTTTGCTGCTATCGGTGTACATGTACTCTCACCGAATTATGGCAGATTTACAGCTCATTTATTCATTCGCTAGCACCACAGCAGCAAGATTTTAGTCAGGCTCTGAGAATACGATCATTCAAATCATTTGCAAATGATAATGATTCGTATTAATGTTAAGTCAATAATCATCCATGCCAGAGGCACCATGTCAGCAACAGACACCCTCCAACATCGCTCTAATGCGGTTACACTTGCGCCCAGTTGGCTCAACCACGCAGAGAAGAACTTTATTAGGTTTCTTGCCCGCGCAGTCGGCGATCAAGTGCTTATATTTACTAAAGTGCCTGTCAACAACGTCCTTGAACATGTGCCCTTGTTTGCAGAATACCCACACTACGACTTCGACACAGAGGTGTTTGATTTTGTTTTATGCCGCATGAGTGACCTAGCAGTAGTGTGCGTGTTGAGTCTGGATGCCAGAAAGATTCCCCAGCAAAAACACGCTTTAGCGGATAACGCTCTTCCCTCCTTGTGTGAGGACGCCAATATCCCGTATTTAGAAATCCCTGCAAGTTGTGGCTATGAGATCATAACGTTACGCCAGCTGCTTACACCCTACATCAAGCGCTGATTCTAATGGACAGCAAATCTTGATCATGTTGCGACTGTTTTTACTGCCAAGTCGAGTTATAAAACCAATATGAGCTTATGCCAAACATTTCTTTGGTGACCAAACCAAGCAAGAACGCTAGCAAAGATAAGCCTAAAAACAATATCACAACAAATAGCAAACCTGCCCACAACCAAGAAAACATTTCTCTGGTATTAGCCATGATTTGTCTCAGACTAAGTGCAGAATTTGATTTATGCATACGCACAGCGTTATAAATTCTGACTAAGATAATTAGTATCAGCAGTAAAAGCAGATCTGTCATAGTTGATAGTGCGATGGTCGATGCCCGTGTTATACCACTTAAATCAACACCAGGTATAGCCAACCACAAATCTTCTCGCGTATATATTTGAATACCACTAAGCTATCATAAATGCACCAGCCAGTTAATCTACTTGAATCATCGGGGGCAATGATTTTTCACGCCACAGACCAGCCGTTCTTATCCGTTATTGTGTCCGTTTATAATAAGCAGGACAGCCTCAGTAGATGTCTTGATAGTCTGCTTGATTGTCCAGTTGCATTAGAGATCATTATAGTTGACGACGACAGTAGTGATGACTCGCGCAGCATCGCGCAAGCCTATGTCGATCAATATCAGAATTGTAAATTGATTTGTCTGACAAAAAACTGTGGTGCGGGCGAGGCAAGAAATGTCGGTGCCAAGCACGCACGCGGCCAATATCTTGCTTTTTTTGATGCTGATGACTGGTGTGAAAATGCTGTGCTCTCAACGCTATACGACCAACTCGCTGAACACAGCTTTCCGGACATCGCTGTTACTGGCTATAAGAAATACTGCCACCACGACTATCAGTCCAACTACACTTTCCATACTCGCTATCTTGGGCTTCACACTGGTGTGCAAGCGGTTGAGCTGAGACTGGCAAAAGTGATCTGCCCTTCACCTTGGAATAAACTGTATAAAACCAGTTACTGGCAAAATCATAAACTTGCCTGGCCGGAAATGCGCCATAGCGAAGATTTTGCCTCAATCCTTGAGTTTCTCGCCGAGGCAGAATCTGTCCTGATCAGCAATCAAGCATACTACTGCTACAATGTTAACGAGGGCAGTCTCACTAGGAGCCTCAAAGCAGATAAGATTGATCATATGTTGACCGCGCTTGAGCATATGCGTGTACGATCATCAAGCATTAAACACGCTGACCTGATTGATAATTTCGACAACAAATTAAATCGCGTGTGTTATGCCCATCTGCGTTATTTTTTAAATATCAACGCCGCCAGCATCTCACGAGACGCATTGATTTATTTATGCTCGAGACTGATCCAGTTCAATCTAGATCATGCGGTACCCTACCGCTTCTTTGTGAAAGAATTTGACGGCTATAAATTTCTCAAGTTGCTGCGCCAAGTGCAGACCCAGCATAAGCTGGCTTACAACATACTTGAACACTACTCCACATTAGAACAGCTAAAAATCAATACTTTTGTGTTGTCACCCATCAAACTGCGCGTGTGGAAAAAGCGCAGTCCAACGCGCTATCCTAATTAGACCTTAAGCACGCAGAGCCTGATCTAAATCTGCCATGACATCCTTAGCGTCTTCAATCCCAATTGACAGCCGTACCACCTCAGGTCCCGCGCCGGCAGCTACTTTTTGCGCATCTGTTAATTGTCTATGTGTGGTTGAAGCAGGATGAATAATCAATGAGCGGGTATCACCAATGTTCGCTAGATGGGATAACAACTGACACTTATCAACCACTTTGATACCTGCGTCATAGCCACCCTTGACGCCAAATGTAAATACCGCGCCAGCGCCCTCAGGACAGTATTTTTGTGCTAAGGCATAAAATGGATTATCTGCTAGACCCGCATAGGAAACCCACTCGACTTCACTGTGTTGGGTCAGGAAAGTGGCTACCTCAAGCGCGTTATCTGCATGCTTACGCATGCGCAGGGGTAGGGTTTCAGCACCGGTAATAGACAAATAGGCATTCATGGCTGACATGGTTGGACCAAGGTCGCGCAAACCAACTGCATGACCATAGAGCGTGTAAGCCATGGGTCCGAACTTTTCATAAAAGTTAAGTCCATGATAAGCGCCACAGGGCTCTGTCAGACTTTTGAATTTATCATTTTGCGCCCAATCAAATTTTCCAGAGTCCACCACCGCACCACCCATAGCATTGCCATGCCCGGAGATGAATTTAGTCGTGGAATGAACAACAATGTCTGCTCCATATTCAATCGGTCGACACAAAGCCGGTGATGGCAGTGTGTTATCGACTATCAATGGCACCCCGGCCGCATGAGCAATTTCTGCAATACGTTCAATATCACACACGATGCCACCAGGATTAGCCAAACTCTCGGTGAAAATAGCTTTAGTATTTGGTGTGACGGCCTGTTTAAAATTCTCCGGGTCTACCGGGTCAACAAAAATTACATTCCAACCAAATTTTTTAAAGGTGTGGCCAAATTGAGTGATTGAACCACCATATAGTTTATTTGAGGCAATGAAATCGTCACCGCTTTCCATCAGGGCAAACAGCGCTAACAGCTGGGCAGAATGGCCTGAAGCAGTACAAGTCGCACCTACCCCACCCTCGAGACTCGCCACTCGTGCCTGAAATGCACTGACAGTCGGATTGGTTAAACGGGAGTAGATATAGCCTGTGTCCTCTAAACCAAACAACGCTGCAGCATGATCAGCATCCTTGAAGACAAAGGCCGTCGACTGAACAATGGGTAATGATCTGGCGCCTGTTGCTGGATCAGGGTCGGCACCGGCATGCACCGAGCGTGTTGCAAAACCATAGTCTTTCTCTTCAGTCACTTATATACCTCGCTTGTTGTAATGGCCATGATTCGCATTGGCGCTATAATTTGTGCCATGATCGTA
>DDIE01000044.1:18745-54002 GCA_002338385.1 Proteobacteria bacterium UBA1858 | reverse complement strand
CCATACACCAAGAGATTAATGAATAGTACAAAAATCGAGAAAGACCACATGTAAGTCCTGAAATTGATCATAATGGATAGTTATAATATCTATAAAATTACTATTTAAATTATCGTACATCTTTCACGATATCAAGACTATCCTCTGATTCATGTCTTCTCTAGCTGAACGTATCATTAGTGCGCGCAAGCACCGCGGTTTATCGCAAGAAAAATTAGCCGAGCGCTTAAACCTCTCTCGTGGTGCCTGTGGTCATTGGGAACGTGGTATTGCCGCACCCAGTACACAGCATTTATTTTTACTCAGTCAAATCCTCCGGATTAATTCTAATTGGTTACTGACGGGTGAGGGTGATATGGAACAGGCGGCTGTCAACGAAGCGCGTGACGCTGACTATGTCAGCATAGAGGATGCAGAGCTTAGAGAAGTGATTGATATTTTCTATCGCTTATCGCAAAAGAAACGCCATATCATCTTACAGTTATTGCGCGAGTACTAGGGTTTTTTTGCCACTATCATGGCCTGATTACGCCAGCCACATCGCTCATTACCTTGCCGCCCCTCCTCACGATAATGCAAAATTTGCAGACCAGAACACAAGTGTAATAACTCATTTTGAGCCAACAGATAATCCGGGTTACTGGGGCCTATCGAGTTCACTTTGATACCTGTAAAGGTCTGGTAATACAACACGCCGCCCGATTTAAGACTGTTGATCAGAGCAGGAAAGGTTGGCCGATGTAAAAAGTGTGATACCACGACAACATCAAATAGATGTGCTTCCGGAGGATGGCGCTCGATATCTCTCTGCTGTGTTTTTATGGTGAGCTGCGTGTCGTGTGCATGTTGATCTAACTGAGCCAGCGCAACCTGAGAACTATCCCAAGCGTGTGTAGTCAGGGAAGCTTGGGCCAGCTCGATGGCATTGCCACCCAAGCCACAGGCAAGATCAACTGCCTTACCGGTGCGGGGTAATAAATGCCGGTTTTGGATGAGCACATCACTGGCCACAACCTGGCTGTAATCGGCATCACGGTGCACCCTGTCCCACTTGTTCTCAAGCACACTCATATGCGTTCAGCGGCGCCAGAATACCGGCGTAAATATGACTAATAATGTAAATATTTCCAAGCGACCCAGCAACATCCCCAGACACAGCACATATTTACTGAAGGTGTTAATACCAGCATAGTTTTGAGCCGCTTCGCCCAGACCAGGACCGAGATTATTCAGGGTAGCGGTGACTGCTGAGTAGGCAGTCACTTGATCGATGCCGCTGGCAAGCAGCAGCAACAACATAGCAATAAAAACACCAATATAAGCTGACAAAAATCCCCATACTGCTTCAATCACACGATTATCCACTGGCTTTTTACCCACCTTAACCGCGAAGTGTGCATTCGGATGGACCAGACGCTTCAGTTCTCTCAAGCCTTGTTTGAATAACAACAACATGCGTATTACCTTCATACCGCCGCCAGTCGAACCGGCACAACCACCAATGAAACTCAACATAATGAGCATGACGGGGACAAAAGTTGGCCACACGGAGAAATTTTCCGAGGTGAACCCCGTGGTGGTACCGATTGATACGACTTGAAAAACAACCGGGGTAATATTCTCTAGCCAGGCGTCACCGTGGAGTGTGTAGGTTTGAACAACACCAAACACGATCACAGTGGCGATCAATAATACCGATACGTACATTCTGAATTCATCATCATGCCAGTAAGAGGACAAGGAGCGATTTCTCCAGACTAAAAAATGAAGACCAAAATTAGCCCCCGATAACAACATAAAAATTATGGCCACCCACTCAACACTGCGGCTGTCAAAGAATTGCATATTTTGATCATGTGTTGAGAAGCCACCAATGGCGATAGTTGAAAAACTATGGCTGATCGCATCAAAAACCGTCATCCCTGCTGCCCAATAGCTCAAGGCACACAGGATAGTCAGAGACAAATAAATATACCAAAGCGCCTTAGCTGTTTCGGTAATACGCGGTGTCAGCTTGTTATCCTTAATCGGCCCGGGTGTTTCAGCACGATACAGTTGCATGCCGCCTACACCCAGCATCGGCAGTATTGCCACAGCTAACACAATGATACCCATACCACCCAACCACTGCAGTTGTTGGCGGTAAAATAAAATTGAATAAGGCAGCTGATCGAGATTAGTGAGCACGGTCGCGCCAGTCGTCGTCAAACCTGATATCGATTCGAATAAACTATCGACAAAACTCAGTGACAAGGCGTCAGACAAAATAAATGGTATGGCGCCAAACGTACCCAGCACCGTCCAAAATAAGACCACTACAATGAAACCATCACGCAGGCGTAAATCACTTTGATAATTTCTGAAGGGTAGCCATAGCATGACGCCGGTAAGCAATGTGGCTACAAACGCTTTGGCGAAACTATCAATACTATCGCTCTCACCATAATTCACACCCACAAACAGGGCCGGCAACATAGTAATACTGAATATCATCAGTAACTGACCAAGAATGCGAAGTATTACAAATGGCTGCATGGGCTAACGTCTATGCTGTTATATAAAAGTAGCACTGACTTGGAACAGGCGTTCAACATCACTGACTTTATGCTTATCAGCGAGATAAATAATGACATGATCTTCTGATTCAATCAGCGTTTCCGGTTCGGCAATAATGACTTCATCCGAGCGCACAATAGCGCCTATGCTGGCACTAGCAGGTAATTTTATTTCTTTAATCTTGCGCCCAACCACCTTAGAAGTTTTATGATCGCCATGCGCAACGGCTTCAATCGCCTCGGCGTAACCCTTGCGTAAGGAGTGCACGGCGACGACATCACCGCGTCGGATATGCGCTAACAATGCGCCGATGGTGACATGTTGGGGTGAAATCGCGATATCGATCATACCGCTCTCAACTAAGTCGATATAGCTGGGTCGATTAATCAATGACATGGTCTTACGAGCACCTAACCGCTTGGCCAACATAGCGGATAAGATATTTGCCTCATCATCATTGGTCAGTGCAAGAAATACGTCGACGCTATCAATATTTTCTTCCATCAGCAGATTCTCATCAGCAGCATCACCCTGCAAGACGATGGTCTTATCTAGTGTTTCTGAGAGTGATTTAGCGCGCTTACTGTCACGTTCTATCAGCTTGACGCGATAATGGGGTTCAAGGATCTGAGCTAACTGCAGGCCAATATTTCCTCCACCAGCAATGATCACTCGTCGATTTGGTTTATCTAAACCTTGCAGCATGGTGGTGATACTTTTTGCCTTAGCTGCAGAGGCAATGAAAAAAAGTTCATCCCCGGCTTCCAACTCCACATCCTGTTCTATCGTGAGTAGCTTATGGTCTCGATACATGGCCACTAATGTAGTATCCATGTCTTTCATATCATCAAAAATGGCGCTAATTCGCTTACCGCGTAACATGCTTTTTGCATTCAGCGCTACGGCCACCAGTTTTACTTTGCCGCCGGCAAAATTTAATACTTGTAATGCGCCTGGATGTTCGATCAGATTTTCAACATAAGTGGATACCAGATACTCAGGACTGATCAACACATCGACCGGTAAGGCTTCTTGCACGAATAAGTCTTCATAGTCGAGGTAATCTGTGGTCCGCACGCGCGCAATCTTTGTTGGCGTGTGGAACAAGGTATAGGCTACTTGACAGGCAACCATATTAGTCTCATCACTATTGGTTAATGCCACTACCATACTGGCATCACGTGCACCGGCCTGTTCCAACACGCTGGGGTGTGCAGCATGACCAATAACTGTTCTTAGATCTGCTCGATCCTGTATCTCATGCAAAACACCTGGATCACTATCAACCAGCGTAATATCATTGGATTCGTTGGCTAAACTTAATGCCAGCGATCCACCCACTTGGCCCGCACCTAAAATAATTATTTTCATTGTTGTTATGGTTTCTGATTAAGGGTGTTAGGTTGAGTCTTTTGCGCCTATACCCAGAGCCCGTAATTTTCTGTATAAGTGCGTTCTTTCCATGCCGACTCGGTCAGCTAACTTGCTGACGCTACCATTCACTTTTTCCAGCTGATATTGCAAATACTCTTTTTCGAACATCTCACGTGCCTCACGCAGAGGCAATTCATACATGTGCTCAATGTTTGCATTTGCCTGTCCCAGCTGATCGTTAGCTGGCGGTAAAATACTGGCCACATCATCGACCGATATTTCACCCTCTGAGGTGGTCAACAACAGCTGTTTAATAATCAGCTTAAGCTCGCTGATATTGCCTGGCCACTGGTAATGTAGCAGTGCGTTCTGAGCAGCGATAGAACACTTGCTGTAGGGGTAGTTTTCATGCGCTGAAAAGGTATCTATGAGGTGATTGACTAACTCGGGTATATCTTCGGTGTGATCCCTTAGGGCCGGCACATGCAACACAGTAAGCGCAAAGATTTTCTTTAGTTCAGGCAAATAATCATTTTCCCGACTACTTATCACGCTGCTACAAAACCTCACATTGAAGCGTTCAAACATTTTTAGCGCAACCAGTTGCTTGAGTAACTCGCACACGCGCTTTTGCAGAGTCATATCAATGTTATGAATATCAGGCATGCAGATTGTGCCACCTTGCGCCTGCTTGATCGCATCTACAAACCCAGTGTTGAACTTCGACCAATCGTCATCATTCAGATTGGTCGCGAACAAGGGACTCATATCCATCAGGATGAAGGCTGCAGAGTGACGCTCACTGAGGTTGTGGATATAGCGCAGTATGGTCTGCCGACCTGTACCTTCCTCACCTACTGCAATGAGATGATCGTTGGTACGTGCACTGCGAGCACATACCTCCAGCAAGCGCTGCATCAAGGCACTGTTACCCACTGGTTGCTCATGATTTTGCACGTTCAACGGTTTAACTTGCTGATGCACATCCAGGGCAGTACGAATAGTACTAATTAACTTGGCGGTAGTGAGTGGCTTTTCAACAAAACTAAAGGCACCTAAACGCGTCGCTTCCACGGCAGTTTCGACTGTGCCATGGCCTGACATCATGATAATAGGGCAATGCAAGGTACGCTGTTCCTTCCAGTCTTTGAGCAGCGTAATACCATCCTCACCGGGCATCCAAATATCCAGCAACACACAATCATAGTCGTTCGCTTGCACCTGCTGTCTGGCCATATCAGCCGTCTCTGCAGCATTCACCTGATAGCCTTCATCAGTCAAAATATCACTGACTAGCGCACAGATATCCGGTTCGTCATCGACCACAAGTATGCGTTCAGCAGGCATTAATGTACGGCTCCGATATGCGTAGGATGTTTACTCGTCTGACTATGGAGAGGGAAGCGCATACTGACTGTGGCACCTTGGTCCTCACTGTTCTCTATTCTGATAGCGCCATTATGCTCCTCTATTATTTTTTTTACGATGGCTAAACCCAAGCCATTGCCTTTAACCTTGGTGGTCATGTACGGATCAAAAATACGCGCGATTAAATGATTCGCGACACCAGGCCCGTTATCTATAATCTTTATCCCTGCATATTTACTGTGGCCTGAGGTATCGATGAAAGTATTAATCACTAGCAGACTAATCTCTCCATCTCGCATTGCCTCTATCGCGTTCTTGATCAGATTGTGCATCACCTGCCGCAAACGCACAGAATCACCCCGGATACTCAGCGGCTCCTCGTGCAGCTGCAGGCGTATCTGGATATGTTCACGATCACCTTTATATAGTTCCACAATATCTGTCACTAGATTGTTGATATCTAATGGCTGAGGCTCCATAGTCGGCATGCGCGCATATTCCGAGAAGTCGTTGACCATCAACTTCATGGATTCAACCTGCTGAACAATCGTGTTAGTGGCGCGATCAACTAGTTCGGACTGCTCATCCTGCAGCGCAGGCATTAATTTCCTGCGTAATCTTTCTGCCGATAATTGTATCGGTGTCAGTGGATTTTTGATTTCATGAGCAAGTCGTCTGGCGACCTCGCCCCATGCCGAATCACGCTGAGCTTGGAGCAACGCAGTCACATCGTCGACCACTATGATACTGCCACGTTGTGACTCAATCGCACTGGGTAAGCTCACGCTTTTGCATAAGATTGTTTTTGTTCCCTGTGGCGTGAACAGCTCAATCTCCAATTGCCAGTCTTGCTCAGTGCTTTTTATTTTACTCTCTAGAGTTGCGCAAAAATCTTTCAGAAAAGCATGCTTGAATCCCAGGCGGGTGAATTGTTTGCCGTGAAATTCATTGAGATTCACATCCAGCACCTGACTGGCGGCAGCATTACTAGTTTTCAAGTTATACGCACTGTCTAGGCTGATCACACCGGACGATAGATATTCCAGAATGGTTTGCAAGTAAGTGCGCTGATTCTCAATAATGCGCTGGTTAATAATTGCTGTATCCCGTGCCACTGTTAAGCGCTCGGTCATGCGATTGAATGAGACGACTAGCATGCCTAAATCGTCATCCCTAGGCACAATCAGTTTTTTCTTGTATTCACCCGCCGCCACTGCCTTGGTGCCCTCGGCTAACTCCTGAATCGGCGAGACCAGTACACGCGACCAATAAAAAGCAGCAAACACAGCAAATAAAGCACCCAGTGCCAGCACCAGAGTGAGAATTAAAATAAAGTTCTGCTTCAGTGGCGTGCGTAGATATATCAGCTCATTGTATTGGCCAAATGCATTCTGTACGTTATTGGCCAAACCACCGATACGATCGGATACTGGATATAAAAACTGCACAAAGCGGGTACCACCGGTAGGAATCTGGGACGCAATTGGGTACACCATACGTATCTGTAAACTGGCCTCAGAAGTAGGTTCTACTGCAATATATCGCTCGCCTTGATTAACCAGCTGGAGCACGCTTTCGCCCGGCAATTCAGGGACTGTCGCGGTCGGCTCACTATTGCCAGAGGCGATCATCCGATTACCTTCATCAAACAAAGCCACTTCTGCAACCTCGGTGGTCATTAACAGCTCATTAATAATCAGCGTGGCATTGAACTGCTCGACATCAGCAAGTTGTTCAATCTTCGGCTCTACCTGTTGGCGTAATGTTCGAATATGCAAATCAAGTGAGGCGCGTGAGAGATCAACGGCGTCCTGGAGAGCACTCTCCACTTTGACATCAAACCAACTATCAACACCACGTTCTAGCAACCATATCGAGAATGTATACACAATGAATACCGGCATACTAGCTGTCAGCACAAATAACAGCACTAGGCGTAATGTCAGTTTTGAGCCGGGATCTCGATTCCTCAAGCGTGTTACAAGTGAACTGATATTACGAATAATTAAGGCGACAAAAATAACCAGCAACAAAGTGTTGATAGGCAGCAACCAGTTATGTAACCGACCAAAGTAGGAGACACTCTGAGTGGCATCAGCCATTAATAATATTGCCGCAACTAAAGCTGCAAATAATGCCAATAACAGCCAGCGTCCAGAGATACTCTTACGCTTTAGAGTGACCATATCGTCCACCCTGAGGAGGGTCGCCAGTCATCTGATAAGTAACTTTTTATTCTCAGTGGCAAAGGTAAGTCCTCGGTTGATAACCTGATCCGCGCGCGCAAATAAATAGCTGCGTTGAGTTGAATATGATCTATCGGCCCCATCCTGAAATCACATAATTGAGTCTGTTGATAAAACACTGAAAAGAGGTCAGGGTAACTGCGCTCGAGGTTGTTGATACTCAATACGAACTGCTTACTTAGCGCATGATACTTAATAGTAAATTCTGTCTGGTAACTGGCCCGCACTTGATCAAACCAGTTAGATGTCCTCTCCAGCAGCTCCAAGTCTGTGATGAAAGTCATCATGATGCCATTCGCCAGCGCTTGTTTGACCTTTTCATCCAGACGGTAAGTGACTTCACAATTAACCTGAATAGATTGTTCCTGTTTTTCTGTCGTCAGATTCTCTATGGTGATAAAACTGTCCGCCTGCGAGTGACTGGCAAACAGCACACACATGAGTAGGCAGATACACTCTCGCCACAGTCGTGGCCTCAAAGGTACAGGCTTCACGGCTGGTCCCCCAGCACTGCACCCAGCAGCGAATGTGCATGACTAAATTCATACGCACTCACGGCCCGACCTCCCTCTGGCACCAAACGTTGTAATCTGATGACGCCTTTGGGGGTTGCTACATCGACACCGAGTTTGTCGGTAGCAATGATCTCACCAGCACGCTGATACGTCTGTTCTTGTTCAACCAACTGCGCCGATAGTATCCCCAAGCGCTTACCGGTCAGGAAAGTATACGCACGTGGCCATGGAAAAAATGCCCGAATCTGACGATCAATTGCCTGGCCTGGTTGAGACCAGTCAATCAGGCCGTCGGTCTTGTGTAATTTCGAACAGTAGCTGACCGCTGCGCTTGCCTGAGCATGTGCCTGATAGTCGTGACTGGCAACGCGTGCCAGCGCAGGTAGGATCAATTCCGCACCTGCTATCGCCAAACGGTCATGCAAACTCTGAGCGGTATCCTGGGCATCAATAGCACAACTCTGCTGCATCCAGATATCGCCGGCATCCATCGCTTGCGCCATTTGCATGATGGTCACCCCGCTGCTTTCATCGCCATGCAAAATCGCATGTTGGATGGGTGATGCACCGCGCCAGCGCGGCAATAAAGAGGCATGAATATTGATGCAACCTAAGCCTGGCAAAGACAATAATTCCTGCTTGAACAACTGACCGTACGCCGCCACCACCATGACATCTAATTGTAGGGATGCTAAATATTCCAAGCTGTTAGGATGATTAATATTTTCTGGCTGGAATATTGCAGTCTGGGTGTGTTTAGCAGCTGCTTTTACCGCGCTTTCAGCAAGTTTGCGCCCGCGTCCCGATGGACGATCAGGCTGAGTGATGACACACATTAATTGATTGCTACTGGCAGCAATACGTTGCAATGCTGGCACCGCAAACTCTGGCGTGCCTGCATAAGCGATACGTAAGGGTGTTGTCATAATCTGAACTGGCGTTGGCTAGCGACCACCTGATAGAGATTGTGAGGGTGGCAACTCACCGGTCTTTTCCATTTTGAGCAATTTGCTCTTGATTCTCTGTCGTTTGAGTGGCGATAAATAATCAACAAATAATTTACCTGCCAGATGATCCATCTCATGCTGGATACAGACTGCCAGCAAATCGTCAGCCTCTAACTCAAAGGTCTCGCCTGCAGCATTCAATGCGCGCACTTTGATCTTTTCCGCACGCGTCACATTCTCATAGTAGCCTGGTATGGATAAACAGCCTTCCTGCATCTCCTCACTGCCCTCGGCAGCCAGAATTTCGGGATTGATTAAACACAGCGGTTGATCTTTCTGCTCAGAAACATCAAGCACAATAATCTGCAGTTGAATATTGACCTGCGTCGCAGCCAGACCAATTCCAGGTGCTTCATACATAGTTTCCAGCATGTCAGTAACCATCTGTCGCACATTATCGTCCACTTGTGACACTGGCTGAGCTTTAAGCCTTAATCGCGAATCTGGAAAGTGTAGTATTTCGAGTAGAGCCATTGAGTTATCTAAATTCTTGGTCAAATTAAATGCAATATCGCCACTTCACGATCCCCATCGCCCAGTGGCTGGAACATATTTTAAACCATCGCCAACCATTGTGCAGAGTTCTTATGACTAAACGAAGCCTGATCAGCGCCAGCTTGCTAATAATTAGCCTGCTCACCAGTCCGCTGGTGGGTGCGGCCTCCATTCCGATCTTAAATAACAATACACCAGACAGCTATATCGTGAAAAAAGGCGACACGTTATGGGATATATCGGCTGTTTTCCTCGAAGATCCATGGTTATGGCCAAATATCTGGCGGGCCAACCCAAGCATTGATAATCCCCACCTGATCTATCCCGGTGATGAAATTCGTTTGCTTATCGATCAAGGCCAACCCTATTTGACCCTGTACCCCTCGTCAACGGGAGGTCACGCTGAGCATATCAATGCTGACCAGAGCCTGATCCCTATGGCGGCCATTAGAGAATTTTTGACCAAACCACTCCTGACTGCGAGTGATCAGTTCCAGCATGCCGCCACTATCATCGGCTCAGCTGACAATCGACTTATGTACGCGCACGGTGACTCAGTCTACGTCACCAACAACACCGTCATGGTACTCAATCAGACCTATTCCATATACCGTGCAGGTGCCATGTTGCGCGATCCGGATAACGGTCAAGTACTAGGCCAACAGGCCATTCACATTGGCCAGGCGGTGGTGACCCACTCGGCAGTTCCTGCGCGCGTCACCCTGATTAACACCAAGCGTGAGGTCAGGCCCGGGGATCGTTTGCTTGCTTCGCCAACTCACTCAGCACCCGACCTGACCATTCAACATGCTGACATCGACCTATCTGCACAGGTCATCGCGCTGTTTGAAGCTCTCTCTCAAGTTGGCAATTACCAGGTGGTGGTGTCTAACGCAGGCCGGGCGCAAGGACTTCGAGCAGGGCATATTGTTGCGCTGCAAAAGCGTGGTGTACTTAAAAATGAGCAGCAACTGCCCGATCAAAGCATTGGCAGTGCAATGATTTTTAAAGCGTTTGATGAACTCAGCTATTTGCTGATTCTGGATACCAATCGTCCCATCAGCGTCGGTGACCTTATCTCTGCAGGCTAACACTCAGCATCTGTACGCATAACGCGCGCGTGTGTGCATCCGCGCTGGGTGTAATCATGCAGGCAGGTTATGTTGCAGGTCATCCATGGCAGGAGATTATCGATGCATGCTACTGACCGAGTCGAAGATTGGTTACGCCTGCAACAGACGCGTGGGATTGGGTCACTATTATGCAACCGTTTACTTAAGCAATTTTTCCATGATCCTGACGCTATTTTAAACGCACCTAAGCAGCAATTAATCAAACATGGTTTTTCTGCTGGCGTGATCGAAGCACTCGCGCGTGCCAATGATATCTGTGTGCAGGTGTCTCTGGATTGGCTGGCGCAAAAATCAGATCATCATATCGTCACGCAAAATAATCCGCTCTATCCAAGTCTCTTAAAAACCTGCCCTGATGCACCAGCCTTGCTGTATGTTGCCGGCGATACAAACGCGCTCCTGCACACGCCCAGACTGGCTTTTGTTGGCAGTCGCAGATGTACTCGTGTTGGCCAGAGCACTGCCACGGTACTGGCGCAGCAAGCTGCCGATATCGGGTTTTGCATCTTCAGCGGGCTCGCTTATGGGATTGATGCGGCGGCCCACCGCGCGGTTATACAATCTCAGGGCACCACTATTGCTGTGCTCGCGAATGGCTTGGATAGTGTTTATCCAAAGGCACATTCGCTGCTGGCACAAGACATCCGCCAGCGCGGTGCTCTGATATCTGAATACCCCCCAGCCAGCAGACCACTGGCTCAACACTTTCCGCAACGTAATCGGATTATTAGCGGCCTAGCATTTGGCACCGTAGTGGTGGAGGCAGCGGCTAGAAGCGGTAGCCTGATCACGGCCAGACACGCATTGGAGCAGGGACGGGAAGTGTTCTGCGTGCCTGGTGCAATCAACAACCCACTCACCCAAGGCTGTCACCGTCTAATTCAACAGGGCGCCAAACTGATCACTGGCGTTGAGGATATCATTGCTGAATTTAGCGACATGACTGGGTCTTGCAGGCAACACAACTATTCATCAGAAAACCGAAATTTAGATCAATATGCTAAATCGCTACTTGAACTTATCGAATATGACCCCATCTCAATTGACGAAATTATACAAAAAAGTGGATTGACCCCAGAGGAAGTTTGCTCCATGCTGGTGGTACTCGAAGCGGCTGGTAGAGTGATATGTGATACCAATGGTCTATATTCACAATCTACAACGGATGGTAACTAATGAAAGAAAACGTGCTTGATGTCTTAACCTACATGTTTGAGAGCTACTTTGAAGAAACCGACGCCATGTTCAACCGAGATATGTTAGTGGAAGAACTTATTGAAGTTGGATTCGAACACAGCGAAGTAGAGAAAGCCTTCAACTGGCTTGCCGATTTACCAACCTCCCATGAAGAACTCTCCCTGAGTTCACCTAAACAAGCAACCACCAGAATTTACAGTCTTGTAGAAGCCAAAAAGCTAGACACCCACTGCCAAGGCTATCTGCTGGAACTGGAGCAAATGCAGATCCTGACACCCGCTAGTCGTGAGCTGGTGATTGATCGACTGATGGCACTTGAGGCTGATGAGATAACCATAGATCAACTACGCTGGGTTTGCCTGATTGTACTGAACAATCTATCGGGCTCAGATCTTCCGTATCACTGGTTAGAAGATATCATCATGGATTTGTCCTCATCCCAGATACACTAAATTCTCCAGTCCAAGTTGTCCAACTAGATGAGCAAAAATCTTGTCATCGTAGAATCGCCTGCCAAAGCGAAAACGATCGAAAAATATTTAGGCAAAGACTTTAAAGTACTTGCCTCCTATGGCCATGTGCGCGATCTGATCGGCAAGAATAACGCAGTTGATCCTGCGAACAATTTTGCCATGCAGTATCAGGTGCAAGAGGACAAAGAGCCCAGAATCCAAGCCATCAGCAAAGAGTTAAAGAAAGCCGATACACTCTATCTAGCCACTGACCCCGATCGCGAAGGGGAGGCGATTTCGTGGCATATCTTTGAGTTGCTGAAAGAACGTGAGCTCATTCACGACAAACATGTGCATCGTGTGGTGTTCTATGAGATTACTAAAAGTGCTGTTCAGAGCGCAATCGACAACCCACGTGGTTTAGCCGAAGATCTAATCGCTGCACAACACGCCCGGCGTGCATTGGACTATCTGGTTGGCTTTAACTTGTCGCCATTACTTTGGAAGAAAATCAAACCTGGGCTGTCAGCGGGTCGTGTTCAGAGTCCTGCCTTACGTTTACTGTGTGAGCGTGAGGACGAAATCGATCAATTTGTGCCGCAGGAATATTGGAAAATAGAGGCTGACTGTAGCAAATCAGAACAAGCGTTTGGTGCCAGACTGACACATCTCAATGCGCATAAACTCGATCAGTTCGATATCAATTCCGAGCCGCTAGCAAAACAAGCATTTGAGACCCTCACGCAGGCAGCCGGCGGCAAACTCACAGTTGCCAAAGTTGACAAGAAAGAACGCAAAAGTAATCCACCGCCGCCGTTTACCACATCCACCATGCAACAGCGTGCAGTGAGTTATCTGAAGTTTTCTGCTAAACGAACCATGTCGGTAGCACAACGCCTGTATGAAGCAGGCCACATTACCTACATGCGTACCGACTCCGTGTCCTTGTCAAATGACGCGCTGACTGAAATTCGTAGCCTCATCAAGGACAAATATGGTGCTAAGAATCTTCCGGATAACATACGTGTATTCAAAACAAAATCAAAAAACGCGCAAGAAGCGCACGAGGCAATTCGACCCACCTCAGCACTCAAGCTTCCAGAACAACTTAAAAATGAGCTCAATGAGGAGCAGTTCAAGCTATACGATTTGATCTGGAAACGCACCGTGGCTAGTCAAATGATGCACGCAGTTTATGATCAAGTCACAGTAGAATTAGAATGCGGCACGTCAGAACATATATTTCGTGCCAACGGATCCAGTATCAAGGAAAAAGGCTTCACCCTGCTTGATCATCAGGATCGGGATAATATCCTGCCGCAGATGGCTGTCGGCGACACCATCCACCTGCAAGAAATTAGAACCGAGCAACATTTCACCTCTCCACCCAGTCGCTATACCGAAGCCTCGCTGGTTAAAGCGCTGGAAGAATATGGCATTGGTCGTCCGTCTACGTATGCCTCAATCATCGATAGGATCTCCAGTAAACAATACGCCGAAATTGAGTCACGTACTTTCTTCCCGACCGATATGGGCCGTTTACTCAATCGTTTCCTGACCAAACATTTCACTCAATATGTCGACTACGATTTCACCGCCCGTCTAGAAGATGAACTGGATGAAATCTCACGTGGTGAAAAAGACTGGATTCCTGTCATGGAAGCGTTCTGGCATCCATTTGAAGGCTTGGTTAAAGATAAAGAAATATCTGTCACGCGGGAAGAAGCAATCGAAGCACGTGATCTGGGCACACATCCCAAGTCGGGCAAACCGGTAAGTGTGCGTATGGGTCGGTACGGGCCGTTCGTACAAATCGGTACCAAGGAAGATGAAGAAAAACCATTATTCGCAGGGCTTATGCCCGGCCAGAAAATGGATAAGATCACTCTGGAAGAGGCGCTTGATCTATTCAAACTTCCGCGTGACTTAGGTGAAACAGCGGAGGGTGAAAAAGTCTCAGCCAGTGTTGGTCGTTTCGGGCCATATGTAAAATATGGTAGCAAATATGTCTCCATCAAAGGAGAGGACCCGTATACCATCGAGTTGGATCTTGCCCTGCAGTTCATTGCCAAAAAGAAAGAAGAGGATGCAAACAAGTTCATTAAGGAGTTTGTCGAAGAGGACATACAAGTATTGAATGGTCGCTATGGCCCATACATTACCGATGGCAACAAAAATGCCAAAATACCTAAAGATATAGAACCTGCATCGCTCACCTTAGAGCAATGTCTGGAACTCATCGCGGCAGCACCTGTGCGCAAAGGTCGTGGCAAGAAAAAAGCGGCACCCAAGAAGAAAGTTGTTAAGAAGAAAGTAGTTAAAAAAGCAGCACCTAAAAAGAAAGTTGTGAAAAAGAAAACCGTCAAGCAAGCTCCGTCTAAAAAGAAAACTATTAAAAAAGCAGCGCCTAAGAAGAAAAGCTCCTAAGCGCAAACCTTATGACCTCCGCTCCTCACACCTCCGCCCGCGTACTGACTCTGGGTGGCATAATTGCTCATCAAACTGACACTGTCTTCGGCTTTGCCTGTCTCCCTCAAGAACCTATATTGAGACGTCTTGCGGCAATCAAACAACGGGCACCGCAGCGTGGGTTCATTCTGCTGGCTGCCTCGATTGATCAACTCGACCCCTATATTGACGGCCGTGCTGAAGAACTGGAACGCTTGACTCAAGTACCATCGGTACCGACAACCTGGCTCGTCACGGCGGCACAAAATCTGCCTCCCAGTTTGCTGGGTGAGCACAATAAAATAGCTGTGCGCCTTGTGTGTCAACAAACACTTGTGGCACTCTGTCGCCAGGTCGGCCCCATTGCTTCCACTAGTGCTAATATTAGTCAACAGGACACATGTGCGGATACAGCTCAATTGCGCACCATGTTTGGCCCGCAGATAGACTATATTGAAACCCACGCTGTTGCTGGCACCGGACAAGCCAGCCGTATCATTGATTGTCTCAGTCAAGAAATTATCCGAGCATAAAAGCGTATGACTAGCACCCCTGACCTTAACGCGGTAATCAGCTATCTGGAGTCATTACAAGACACTATCTGTGCTCGACTTAGCGAACTCGATGGACACAGCTTTGCTGAAGACAGCTGGCAACGAGAACAGGGTGGAGGCGGCCGCAGTCGGGTATTGCGCCAGGGCGAGTTATTTGAGCAAGCCGGCGTCAATCTATCTCGCGTGTATGGCACCGAGCTCCCACGCGCAGCAACGCTGCAACGCCCTGAGCTGGCTGGCTGCAGTTTTGAAGCGGCTGGTGTGTCACTGGTGTTGCATCCCTACAACCCATATATCCCCACCACGCACTGTAATGTGCGCTTTTTTCTTGCTCAACCTGAGCAGGGTGACCCCATCTGGTGGTTCGGTGGTGGTTTTGATCTGACGCCCTATTACCCATTTTTAGAGGATGCCGTACATTGGCATACGGTAGCGCAACAGGCATGTGACAAACATGCGCCCGACAGTTATCTAAAATATAAAGCATGGTGTGACAAATACTTCTTCTTGCCGCATCGTAATGAAACGCGCGGTGTGGGCGGCTTGTTCTTTGATGATCTGAATGCACCTGATTTTGCTACCAGCTTCGCATTTATGCGCAGTGTGGGGGATCACTTTATGCCAGCTTATGAACCTATTGTTGAACGGCGTAAAGACCATCCATATTGCCAACGTGAGCGTGATTTTCAACTTTATCGGCGAGGCCGCTATGTGGAATTTAATTTAGTTTATGATCGTGGCACCCTATTTGGTTTGCAATCAGGTGGACGCACTGAATCTATCCTTATGTCACTGCCGCCCGAAGTAAGATGGGAGTATAATTGGCAACCAGAAGCGGGTAGTGCCGAGGCAGATTTGTATGCTAATTATCTTAAACCCAGAGACTGGCTAGGCCTTGAAAAGTGATGCTAAACAGACGTAATTCATAAGGATTTTAATGAGCTATTTCCCCAACATCCGCATGCGTCGTATGCGCGCAGCAAAATTCAGTCGCGATCTGATGCGAGAGAGCAATCTGTTGCCAGCTGATTTTATTTATCCAGTATTTGTAATTGAAGGCACAGCAACACGTGAGCCGGTGCCATCTATGCCCGGTGTTGAACGCTTGACTGTTGATGAGCTAGAAAAAGAGGCTCGGCATATCCATACCTTGGGCATCCCGGCAATAGCACTCTTTCCAGTCGTGCCAGAAACTAAAAAATCACTCACTGCTGAGGAGGCCTATAATCCAGATGGTCTCGCTCAACGTGCGGTCAAAACAATCAAGAATGCGCTCCCAGAACTTGGTGTAATGACTGACGTTGCACTCGACCCCTTCACCTCGCATGGCCAAGATGGTCTGCTTGATGAGCAGGGTTATGTGATCAATGATAAAACTGTTGATGTGCTCGTGCGACAAGCATTATCACACGCTGAAGCTGGCGCTGACATCGTTGCCCCGTCTGACATGATGGATGGCCGCATCGGTGCGATTCGTCAGGAACTAGAGAGTGAGGGACACATTAATACACTTATCCTGTCCTATGCGGCTAAGTATGCCTCTAGCTTTTATGGCCCATTCCGCGATGCTGTGGGCTCTGCAGCTAATTTAGCAGGTAGCGATAAATACAGCTATCAGATGGATCCCGCTAACAGTGATGAAGCCATCCGCGAAGTGCAACTGGATATCGACGAGGGTGCCGACATGGTGATGGTCAAGCCAGGCATGCCGTATTTAGATATCGTGCAGCGCATCAAACTTGAACTCGCAGTGCCGACTTTTGTTTATCAGGTCAGTGGCGAGTACGCCATGTTAAAGGCGGCCGCTCAAAATGGTTGGCTAGAGGAAAAATCCTGTGTCATGGAGTCATTACTGTGTATGAAACGTGCAGGCGCTGACGCAATACTCACCTACTATGCTAAAGACATTGCCAGGTGGCTGGCCAAGTAAATACGCCATCCAGACTAGCATGACTAAGCCATAGCTAGCAGCGCAAATACTCGCAGTGCCTGGCTACCTATGAATAGGCAATCCCGGTTGCTTGCGATTAATTAATATGAATATATTTAATAATCGACATAATCAATTAGCAGTCGCGTATACTGTGTGTGACTCAATGTTATACTGCCTAACTACAATTATTAACTCTGAATATGTCTGACCAGCAATTACATCACATCGTCATCGTCGGCGGTGGTGCCGGTGGCCTTGAACTTGCCACTAAGCTGGGCAATAGCCTAGGACGCAAAGCTAAAGCTCAGATCACTCTCATTGATAAATCCAAAACCCATGTTTGGAAACCTCTACTGCATGAAATAGCGGCCGGTAGTATGAATCCCGAGCGCCATGAGCTGGTCTATTTCGCCCAGGCACACTGGCATCATTTTAATTTTCGTCTCGGCAGTATGGATCGCTTGGATCGGAGCAAAAAAGAACTATCGGTTGCCCCAAACTATGACGAAGAGGGGATAGAAGTCATCCCCCGACGACACTTTAATTACGATACATTAATCATGGCGGTCGGCAGCACCAGTAATGATTTTGGAATTGCGGGCGCGCGTACTTATGCTACTGCGCTGGATACCCAAGATCAGGCCGAGAAGCTGCATCGCCGGATTCACAATTCACTGATTCGAGCGCAAACCCAAAGCGAGCCAGTACGTGCGGGTCAACTCCAAGTCGCCATTATCGGTGCCGGTGCGACGGGCATCGAACTGGCGGCCGAACTGCATAACACAACCCGCGAACTGGCAGCCTTCGGTCTCGATAAAATTGATCCTGATAAGGATATTAAAATCTGCTTGATCGAAGCCAGTGAGCACTTGTTACCCGCCTTGCCCAACAAAGTTGCTGATTCAGTGCGCGCTGAATTGGATAAATTGAACATCCAGTTATACATGGGTGAGCGTGTCACCGAAGTTACTGAACAGGGTGTCAGTACAGCCAGTGGTCGCTTCATTGCATCTGAACTAGTGGTATGGGCGGCGGGGATTAAAGCACCCGATTTTCTGCGCAATCTGGATGACTTAGAGGTGAATAACATCAATCAACTGATGGTCAACACCACACTCCAGACCACGCGTGACGAGGCTATCTTTGCGTTTGGTGATTGTTCCAGCTGCCCTTGGCCGGGACATCCTGAGCGCAGTGTCCCGCCGCGCGCTCAGGCAGCCCACCAGCAAGCCTCCCTGCTGGTTAAATCTATCAAATTACGTATTGCTGATCAGTATCCGCTGCCAGAATATAGCTACCGTGACTATGGCTCACTGGTGAATCTCGGCACATACTCCACTGTTGGCAGCTTAATGGGTGCACTCAGTGGTGGTCGCTTATTTATTGAAGGCTCTATTGCGCATCTCATGTATGAGTCACTATACAAACTTCATCTTATGGCCGTGCATGGTTTCTGGAGCACCGCTTTGTTGACGCTGGCGCGCATGATCACGCGCCGAACGGAAGCTCGTGTGAAGCTGCATTAACTTGACCTGAGCATTCTTTATGGTAGATTGTAAATTATTGCTAAGCGCATTAATTAGCAGTGACAATGGGGACACAGAGACATCAACCAGCGCCTGAAATGCGCTAAAACTTTGTGGAGATACTCCATGCATATAAAATATCATCAGCATTTATATTGCGCTCTCAAGTGCGATACCTACCTGTTGTCTGCTGTTCAAATTTACTCACATTTTAAGACTACAGCCAGCGCTCTATGCACACGTGAGATCCAGTGATGGTGAGTCATACTAGCAAGCTGTGTTTGCAAGAGGCGGTTAATGCAGCAAGCCTACAATGGCAGGATGCATTCAATGATGGTGATGCACGCGCCTGTGCTGCATTATATGAGGAAGATGCCATCATGCACGCTATCCCATTCGGTATTTATTGTGGCCGCGAAACTATTCAATCGTTCTGGCAGCAGCTGATTAAGGATGGCTTCTCAGATATCACTTATCTCAATACCAATATAAAAGTTATCAATGAGCAACAGGCTGTGCTGACTGCAAACTGGATTATGAATAAAGCATCAGGTGTGATTCACAAAGAGATGTGGGTTAAGCAAGATGATGGCAGCGTCAAATTATCTGAAGATCATTTCGAGGCCGTTTAAGTAGTCGACCATTAGTCCCGCCATGGATGCTCATGCCGACAGCACATGGTACTATTTGGCATCGTAAAATTCCCAAAACTACAGTGATCAAATACGCCGTGATCGGTAATCCGATTCAACACAGCAAGTCACCACAGATTCATAACGCCTTCGCCCATCAGGAAGGAGTAGCTCTGGAATATACCCGCATGTTATCCGAGCCGGAAGACTTTATAGCTCATGTTAACGCTTTCCATGCGAGTGGTGGCCTAGGACTGAATGTTACCGTGCCTTTTAAAATCGCCGCCTACCAAAACTGCTCGCTGCTGGATGACTACGCGCAAGCCGCGCAGGCTGTGAACACCATCAGCTTTAATTCAGATGGCGACTGGTTCGGCGCTAACACTGATGGTATCGGTTTATTGCAAGACCTCACGCATAACTTACGTCTTGAATTACAGCAGCAGTCTATTCTCATCCTCGGCGCGGGGGGCTCTGCACGGGGCATTCTGTTACCACTGCTACGCCAACATCCACAGCAAATAACGATTGCTAACCGCACTTTGGCAAAAGCCGAACTGCTGGCTGAGCAATTTGCCACTAGCGGTAATGTTCGTGCGTGTGCATATGAGCAACTAGACAGCATGCCTTATGACTTGGTTATCAATGCGACCTCCGCTAGTCTCAGCCAGGACTTACCACCCATTCCAGACTGTATTGTCAGTACGCATAGTTTTTGTTACGACCTTGCCTACAGCGATCAGGCCACCGTGTTTATGCAATGGGCGAGCAGACTGGGTGTTGCTGGCTGCAGTGATGGCATCGGTATGTTAATCGAGCAGGCCGCGGAGTCGTATGCCATCTGGCGCGGCTATCGCCCAGACACCGAACAGATATTTAAATTACTGCGCCCCTAAGCTTGTCTTCATGTGTTGTCCTGATGCAGATTTTTCACTTTCACATAATGTTGTGCTGAGTAGATAAGAGAATCAATTTCAGCTTGCGTCAGTGCTCGAATTTGTTTTGCCGGACGTCCCATATACAGGTAACCACTCTCGAGCACTTTGCCACCCGGCACCAGGGAACCGGCGCCCACAATCACGTGTTTGCGTACCACCGCATGATCCAGAATGACCGATCCGATTCCGATCAGACAACAGTCCTCCAAAGTGCAGGCATGTAACACCACTGCATGGCCAACCGTTACATCATTGCCTACCGTCAGCTTGGCACCACCTGGACTATATGGACCATCATGTGAAACATGGCATATGCTAGCGTCTTGGATATTAGAGCGCTGGCCAATGGTGACGTCATTAATATCACCTCTGATCACTGTCATCGGCCAGACTGAACTGTCTGCGCCAATAGTCACCTGACCAATCACCAAAGCCGTTTCATCTATATATGCACTGGCATCTATTGTGGGACTATGATTTTGAAATGTTCGAATAGTCATTATGCGCTAAACTCCCGGTTATTAATTCCAAGTATGCTACTGACATGGTGAGTGTTTTCTGGTCCAAACTAACTGCCTATGCAGAGCTGGTGCGTCTGCATAAACCGATCGGCATCTACCTATTGTTATGGCCTACACTGTGGGCCTTGTTTATCGTCTCTAGCGGTCAGCCGAATACAACCATCACCTTAGTATTTATTATTGGCGTTATCTTAATGCGCTCGGCAGGATGTGCAATCAATGATTATGCTGATCGAAAATTTGATGGCCATGTTGAGCGCACCAAAGATCGTCCCATTGTAGCAGGCCGTGTCACCCCAACTGAGGCAGTCTGGATTTTCAGTGGCCTCAGTTTGATCGCCTTTATACTTGCCTACTTGACGCTTAACAAACTGACGCTAGTCTATGCCTTGGCCGCTGTGTTACTAGCCGCCAGCTATCCATTTACTAAACGCTATCATTATCTACCTCAAGTCCATCTGGGCTGTGCCTTCGCTTGGGCCATTCCGATGGCTTTTGTCGCGCACAGCGACTCCCATCCACCGTTACTCGCTTGGCTATTGTTCGCTGCCACTCTGGTTTGGACGACGGCATATGACACTATATACGGCATTATTGATCGTCCTGATGATGTTAAGATCGGGGTTAAATCGACCGCTATATTATTTGCTGACGCAGACCGTTTGGTGATCGCCATGCTCCAGCTGTTGTGTCTATGTCTGTTGCTGACAGTCGGTACTCTGGCAGAGTTGCAACCGGCGTATTACTTATCGCTGATGCTGGCGGCAGGATGTTTTATTTATCAGCAGATTTTAATTCGCCAGCATGAGAGCACGGCCTGCCTGCGCGCTTTTTGTAATAATCATTATGTTGGAATGTTGGTGTTGATTGGCATCATCAGCAGTTACTGGTTGCCCATTTGATTATTTAACCGTTCGCGCCAGCGCCCAGACATCAACGCGTTCGACCCCAGCACGCTTGATGGTGTGAGCCAATTCATTCACCGTCGCACCAGTGGTCACGACATCGTCGAAGATAATGACATGCTGGGTTTGGAAATCCTTTTTTAGGGCAAATGCATTGCGCATATTATGTTGGCGTTGCTCGCGGCGCATGCCGGTTTGTGCTTCGGTGTGGCGGATACGGGCGACATGCGCAAAACTGTGCGTAAAGATCATGCGTTTACGAATAGCTTTTAATAATTCATAAACAGCATTAAAACCGCGCTGACGCACCCGCTGAGCATGGCTGGGCATGGCAATGATCTGACTGCTGGCCACTGGCGGCGGACAATATTGTGCGAATAAGGTGGCCAGCAAGGACAGATTTTCCCAGCGCTGATGGTATTTATAGTCGATGATGAGCCGATCAAGCGGCGGCAGAAACCAGAATGGCGCAAATATATGATCTACATAGGGTGGCTTAGCTAAACACTGCCCACACACCTCACTGTGAGCAGCAATTAATGGAAGACCACAGCGCTGACACACGTGCTGAGTACGCGGCAACAGTGGCAGGCAGTGCGAACAGATGCCCTGTTCAGCCATCAAGCCGCACACTACGCAGTGCCATGGGTAGATCATCTGCAAGCCACCGCGACAGAGCTTGTTAAGTTTATGCCACTTAATCATTTGACAATGGTGTTATGCCGTTTAGACTGAGTCATCTCAAAATCCTCAAAATAAGAAGCCACCTATGAGCGCACCTGTCTGGACTGTCAAAGACACCTTGGAGATCTTTTCCCGCCCCTTTAATGATCTGTTATTCGAGGCGCAGAGCGTGCACCGCCAGCAGCATAATCCGAATGCTTTACAAGCTAGCACCTTGCTGTCGATCAAAACAGGCTCTTGCAGTGAGGATTGTGCGTATTGTCCACAAAGTTCGCTGTATGACACCGGTATTGAACGCGAACGCTTACTCTCAATAGAGGAAGTGCGGACGGCCGCACTGAACGCCAAACAACAGGGTGCAACCCGGTTCTGTATGGGGGCCGCTTGGCGCAATCCAACTGACAAGGACCTGGATAACGTTATCGACATGATTGCAGAGGTCCAATCTCATCAACTGGAAACCTGCGTGACGCTGGGTATGTTGACACCACGCCAGGCTCAGCGCTTAGCTGACGTTGGCCTCGACTACTATAATCATAATCTGGACACCTCACCCGAGTTTTATGGTGAAATTATTACCACACGTGATTATCAAGATCGGCTGGATACACTGCAAAATGTTCGTGCTGCGGGCATTCATGTGTGCTCAGGTGGCATCCTCGGCATGGGCGAGAGCAGACAAGCACGGGCAGGCTTAATTGTGCAGCTGGCTAATATGCAGCCACAACCCGAATCAGTGCCAATTAACCTCTTGGTGCAAGTCGAGGGTACACCGCTGTTTGGCACCCCTGAACTGGATCCGATTGAGTTTGTGCGCATGATCGCGACCACGCGTATTCTGCTGCCGAAAACCTATATTCGCCTGTCGGCCGGACGCGAGTCAATGAATGATGCCATGCAAGCCCTGTGTTTTCATGCCGGGGCTAACTCAGTATTCTTTGGCGAGAAATTATTGACTACCCCGAATCCTGATACTGAGCATGACCTGCAGCTATTTGATCGCTTGGGCATCAGCTTAGAGGCACAAGTTAATCATTAAGCAGATCGTCACTAGCGCTCATTGATCATGCCGGCGTGGGATCAGAAACTTACCGAGTTGAAGCAACAGCATGCTTATCGCCAGCGCCGTTTAATGCAAGCGCCACAATCGGTGATGGTAACGCTGGATGACAACACTTATCTCAATTTTTCCAGCAATGACTATCTGGGCTTAGCCAACCATGCTGACGTCCGCGGTGCAGCCAAACAGGCGATTGATGATTATGGTTGTGGCAGCGGCGCCTCACAACTAATTAATGGTTACTTCCAGATCCATGCCGAATGTGAACAACGCTTAGCTGAGTTTCTACAGGTTGAACAGGTTGTCCTCTTTGGCTCCGGCTACTTAGCCAATGCTGGCGTGCTATCCGCCTTTAGCAAACGGCATGGACTTATTCTGGCCGACAAACTCAATCATGCCTCACTGCTTGATGCTGCTGCGGGCACCCAAGCTCAGCTGCAACGCTATCAGCACGGCGATCACCAGCATGCTCAACGGATGCTGGAAGAGCATCACCGTGAGGCTAATCTGATTGTCACTGATGGGGTCTTCAGTATGGATGGTGATATTGCGCCACTGCCGCAACTGAGCGCTTTACGCGCCAACTATAATAGTATGCTGATCGTGGATGATGCGCATGGCATTGGTGTGCTAGGCGCCACGGGGCGTGGCAGTCTGGAGACATTGGCCATGGCCACAGATGACGTTGATATTTTGGTCGGTACTTTCGGCAAAGCATTTGGCAGTGGCGGTGCCTTTGTCGCGGGCCAGCATGCGCTGATTGATTATTTAATTCAGACCGCACGCGCTTTGATCTACACTACAGCACCTGCCCCGGCACTGGCCGCGGCCGCCTGTCAAAGTCTCCAGATCATTACTCAGCAACCCGAGCGGCGTGCACGTCTGCACACTAATATCGACTATTTTAAGCATGCGATTAAATCTACTGGCTTATCCTGCCTGTCATCAGATTCGGCCATTCAGGGCATCATCCTTGGCAGTAATGAAAAAGCACTCCAGTTCAGCCAGGCATTAGAGCAGCGTGGCATCCTGGCAGTCGCTGTGCGCCCGCCGACCGTGCCCAAAAATACCGCCCGCATTCGCATCACACTCAGCAGTGAGCATGAGTTTCAGCAGATCGATCAACTGATCACAGCCCTGCAAGACATTAACCATTCTTACGCAGACCACAACGACACTAAATGAGATGGTTATCTGCCATTGAGTACACCGAGTGGCCGACAATAATATGATCCAGCACGGTGACATCAATCAACCCCAATGCCTGGCGTAGGCGCTGGGTAATATGTTTGTCAGCTTGACTCGGCTGACAATCACCCGAAGGATGATTATGGGCCAATATCACGGCTGCCGCATTTGCCTCTAAGACACACTTCACCACCTCGCGTGGATACACACTCGCACCATTTAGCGAACCTTTGAAAAGCTCCTGATAACGAATCAACTGATGGCGTGTGTCCAACAATAGACAGGCAAACACCTCATGTTGATAATGGCGCATACGGCCCTGTAAATAATCCGCTGACGCCAGCGAATTGTTGAGCAAAGATTTGCGGCTTAACGTTTGCTTGAGACTGCGTTCAGCAATTTCTCTAACGGCAGCGATTTGAGCAAACTTGGCTGCACCTATGCCTTTTACTTGCCGAACAGTGCTGAAATCGCTGTGCAGCAAGTGGGCCAGGCTCTCACACTGCTGCAACAGCTGCTCGGCTAAATGCACCGCACTCTGCCCACGCACGCCAGTGCGTAACACGATGGCGAGTAGCTCGGCATCGGTAAGACTCTCAGCACCGTGTTGAATAAGTTTCTCGCGCGGGCGACTTTGTTTCGGCCAAGTGCTCAACATAGGCGAAATTTACGCGGGTTTATGCATGGTTTCTGGTAAACTTGTAGGCATGAAATTAGCTGCTAAAAATATTGTCGTTGCGGTATCTGGCGGCATCGCTGCTTACAAGAGTGCAGAATTAGTTCGTGCATTGCAAAGGCTGGGCGCACAAGTCCGTGTTGCAATGACCAATAGTGCGACCGAGTTTGTTACCCCACTGACCTTCCAAGCGCTGTCCGGTTATCCCGTTCACCTGCAGGATAAAGGCGAGTTAGACCCCGCCGGCATGGATCATATCGCACTGGCGCGCTGGTCAGATCTGATTATCGTGGCGCCTGCTACAGCCAATATCATCACAAAAATCAGCCAAGGTATTGCTGATGACTTTGTCACCTCCTTATGTCTCGCGCAGCAAGGCTCGTTAGCCGTTGCCCCTGCCATGAATCAGGCCATGTGGAGTAACACCGCCACCCAGGAAAATATTAAGTCGTTGCAACAACGTGGCATATTATTATTTGGCCCGGCCAAGGGTCTCCAGGCCTGTGGTGAAAGCGGCAATGGCCGCATGCTGGAGCCAACCGAACTCGCTGATTGTTGTGTCGGTGTTTTTCAACATCAAGCCTTGCATGCCAAAAAAGTAGTGATTACCGCAGGACCAACGATTGAGCCGATTGATCCCGTGCGATTCTTGAGTAACCGCTCCTCTGGCAAGATGGGTTATGCGCTTGCCGATGCCGCGGTGGAGGCGGGTGCCCATGTGCAGGTCATCACTGGCCCGACACATTGCGTAAAAAATCCACGCGTTCATTATCAGGCGGTGGAGACAGCTGCGCAGATGCTGAATGCGACCATGGCCAGCATTAGCGATGCTGATATATTCATTGCCTCAGCGGCAGTGGCTGACTATGCACCGTTGAATATTGCAGCTCAAAAAATTAAAAAACAACACGCACAGCTGTTCATTGAATGTGAAAAAACTCAAGATATCCTCAAGCAGGTTAAACACGATTATCCGGATTGTTTTTGTGTCGGCTTTGCGGCAGAAACTGACAATCTTATTGACCATGCTCAAAACAAATTAAAGCAGAAATCACTCGACATGGTCGTGGCTAATCAGGTCGGAATCAGTGGTCAGGGTTTTGACAGCGATTACAATGCAGCTGAGATTATCTGGCCACAGGGCCGTGAGAGTATTAGCAAAGTACGTAAATCTGAATTAGCACGCAAGATCATTCGATCCATCTCAACCCTTACCAATAAGAACCGAGACAATGTCAGACAATTCCAGTCGCAATAAAATTAAACTGAAAATTCTTGATCCACGCATCGGGACTGATTTTCCATTACCCAGCTACGCCACTGATGGTTCTGCCGGTTTAGATCTGCGCGCTTGCATTGATCACAGTACCCAGATCGCACCGGGTGAAACAAAACTCATCGCCACCGGTATTGCTATTTTTATTGATGATCCTGCGCTGGCCGCTGTCATCCTGCCACGCTCCGGGCTAGGCCATAAACACGGTATCGTGTTGGGTAATTTGGTGGGCCTAATCGATTCTGATTACCAAGGGCCATTGATGGTGTCGATGTGGAATCGTGGCAGCGATACATTCACCGTAGCCGCCGGCGATCGGATCGCGCAATTAGTGTTCGTGCCAGTCGTGCAAGCTGATTTTGATGTGGTCGAAGATTTCACCGCCAGTGCACGCGGCGAGGGTGGCTTTGGTCATACCGGTCAACAATAATCCATAAAGGGTTCCGCATGGAAATTAACCCAAGTATTTTCAAAGCCTACGATATCCGTGGCGTCGTCGAGAACGATTTGCGTCCCGAGCTTGTGCAGCTGGTCGGTCAAGCAATCGCCACTCTGTATCCTCAATGTCAGCGTGTGGTAGTTGGACGTGATGGTCGTCTTACCAGCCCGGAACTTGCCGAGCAGCTGATTGCCGGCCTCCTGGCGGCTGATGTGGATGTGATCGATATCGGTGAAGTACCAACACCGGTATTATATTTTGCTACCCATCATTGTCAGACCGGTTCCGGCTTGATGATCACCGGCAGCCATAACCCGCCTGAGTACAATGGCATAAAAATGGTGATGGCAGAAAACACTCTGTTTGGCGACATGATCCAAGACATTTATCAATGCATTATCGCCGGTGAATTCAAACAGGGCGAGGGCCAGTGTGAGACCATCGACATCATGCAGGCGTACATTGCTACCATCACGGCTGACATCAAACTGCAACGCCCACTCAATATCGCTATTGATTGCGGCAATGGTGTTGCCGGACCAAGCGCGCTAAAGCTGTTCAAGGCATTGGCTTGCAAGGTGACCGACCTATATTGTGATGTTGACGGCACTTTCCCTAATCATCATCCCAATCCTAGCGAAGTCGAAAACCTACATGACCTTATTGATACCGTCACCAGTAACGCGCTTGATCTGGGTCTGGCGTTTGATGGCGATGGTGATCGGGTCGGTATTATTGATGATCAGGGCGAGATATTATTTCCCGATCGACAAATGATGCTGTATGCCGAAGATGTGCTGGCGCGGAATCCAAATGCTGAAGTTATTTTCGATGTTAAATCAACCCGAAATCTGGCGCACTACATTCAACAGGCCGGCGGTCAAGCAACCATGTGGAAAACTGGCCACTCCTTTATTAAAAAGAAAATGAAAGAAACCGGCGCGCTATTAGCGGGTGAAATGAGCGGTCATATCTTTTTTAAAGAACGCTGGTTTGGTTTTGATGATGGTCTCTATGCTGCGGCACGCATGCTGGAGATACTCGCTAAGCAAGCACGCCCAGCCAGTGAGCTATTTGCCGAATTACCAAATGACGTAAATACTCCCGAAATTGTTGTACACTTGGCGCAAGATGGTCAACAACATGAATTTATCAAACGCTTTGTTGAGGCATGCTCTTTTCCAACCGCACAACTATCGACTATCGATGGTGTGCGTGCTGACTTCGAGGATGGTTGGGGATTAGTACGTGCCTCTAACACGACACCCTCGCTGGTGATTCGTTTTGAAGCCGAGACGAAACCCGCATTGGTGCGTATTCAAAATGAATTTAAAACCCAGATACTGGCTGTAGACAACAGCATTAATTTACCGATCTAAACCATGAAAGCAGAACAGGCACTCAACACAGCGAAGGTACTTAGCGAAGCGCTGCCCTATATTCAGAAGTTTTCTGGCAAAACCATTGTCATTAAATACGGTGGTAACGCCATGACTGAGCCGACCTTAAAGAATAGTTTCGCGCGTGACATGGTGCTACTCAAACAAGTAGGTCTGCAACCGATAGTCGTACACGGGGGCGGACCACAGATTGGTGCGCTGTTAGAAAAACTAGGCAAAGAAAGTAAGTTTATTAGTGGGATGCGTGTCACTGATCGAGAAACCATGGATGTGGTAGAAATGGTGCTGGGCGGCAAAGTCAATAAAGAAATCGTCCATCTAATCAGTCAGCAGGGTGGTAAAGCCGTTGGACTGTCGGGTAAAGATGGCGATTTAATCCATGCTGAACAATTGCTCGTGCAACCCGATGCGCCGGAAGCTGATGTCCCAGAAATTATCGATCTGGGTCATGTCGGCAGTGTCACTGGCATTAATCCTGCCGTGCTCAATACTTTTATTGCCAATGATATTATCCCCGTCATTGCCCCGATCGGGGTCGGTGAGGATGGTCAGACGTATAATATAAATGCCGATTCTGTTGCCGCCAGCATTGCCTCGGTGATGGCCAGCGAAAAACTTATTCTGCTCACCAATACGGCTGGCGTCATGCAAGACGATAAACTCCTCACCGGCCTGGCACCTGAAACGATTCAGGCCTTAATCGCCCAAGGCGTTATTAGCGGCGGCATGATCCCCAAAGTGAACTGCGCAATCAGTGCAATCCAGTCCGGCGTGCATACGGCCCACATCATCGACGGCCGCGTTGAACATGCGGTCTTGTTAGAACTATTCACCGACGAAGGTATAGGCACCCTGATTGGGCGCTAATATACTCTATCCTTCTTCCTATCGTATTATTTACATGTGCGGAATGACATCCTCACACCATTATCACGCCTGACCTGTTAGTTAATTATTGCTCCCCATAATGAAAATAAAAATTGGGATCATCTCATCTAAAATATGTTAACAAGGCCGATGAATATCATCTTAGTTCACGGTATTTTTGATACGGGTAATATCTTCACGCCTATGTCCACGCGGCTGGAGGCGCAGGGCCATCGTTGTTACTCGCCAAGTTTAACGCCCGCCAGCGCACGCTTAGGCATAGCTGATCTTGCCTTAAAATTAGCTGCCTATATCGATACGACTTTGACCGACGATGATGACTTTGTATTGGTTGGTTTCAGCATGGGTTGCTTGGTGGCAAGATATTATTTACAGACGCTAAAGGGCCATCAACGTTGTCGAATCTTCCATGCTATCTCGGGACCACATCATGGCTCATGGTGGGCCTATCTATTATGGTGGCAGGGCGCCAGGGACATGCGGCCTAACAGCGATCTACTTACATTATTAGAAAGCTCACAACACCGCCTCAAGGATATGGCGCTATACAGTTACAGAACACCCTATGACTTGATGATATTACCCTCCAAGAGTTCTCATTGGGTTAGAGCAGAAAATCATGTTTGCCACACACTGCTGCATCATTTGATGGTGAAGAATAAGAGTGTTACCCATATGATCTTACAATCTATCTCTTAACCTTTTTAACATTGCGCTCATTGCCGGTGCTTTGATGAGGCTGAGCTCAGACGCCGTAAGCTTCTCGATAGGCAGTCAATTGAGTCAGTTGTTGGGCTAGATCATCTCGGTCTTGTGCGAAAATGAGTAGATCTTGCAGTCGCGCTATCGCCAATACTGGCACTTGGTAGCTGTCTTCAATCTCTTGGATGGCACTTTTTCCCTCTGGGCCTTTTTCCTGTCGGTCAAGTGCCACAATGACTGCGGCCAGTTCAGCCTCAGAATCATTTATGATCGTCATACTCTCACGAATCGCGGTGCCTGCAGTGATGACATCATCGACGATCACCACTTTGCCGGTCAGTGCTGCGCCAACTAAAATGCCCGCCTCGCCATGGGTTTTAGCTTCTTTCCGATTGAACGTGACACCCACTGAACGTTGATGATGCATATTGAGCGCGATTGATACCGCGGTTGCCAGTGGAATCCCCTTGTAGGCTGGACCGAATAAATTGTCAAACGCGATACCTGAATCTATCAATGTCTGCGCGTAATACTCGCCCAAGCGAGTAAAGTCCTCACCTTGATTGAATTTTCCAGCATTGAAAAAGTATGGACTCAGACGTCCAGATTTGAGTGTGAATTCACCAAATGATAGTGCTTCACGTTGCAAGGCAAATTCTACAAATGCATTTGATTCCATAGCGATTATATTTTCTTTAATTATGCGAGCTTGTTTGCTGCATGCTAAAGTAAGCGCGTCTCTTTCACAATCGCACAATTACGTTCGTGGCTAAAATAAAAATAATTTCTTTGAATGCTAACGGTATTCGTTCTGCCGCAAAGAAAGGCGTGTTCACCTGGTTAGCGAAGCAACAGGCGGATGTGGTTTGTATTCAGGAAACTAAGGCCCAAATTGATCAGTTAATCAACGATCCCGTTTTCTTTCCGGAGGGATATCACTGTAGTTATGTCGATGCGCTCAAGAAAGGGTACAGCGGTGTAGCCATTTATTCCAAACATAAGCCGCAAAAAGTCATCACCCAGCTGGGGGTAGAAGAATTTGATAATGAAGGCCGTTATCTGGAAGTACAATTTAACAATACCGCGGTGGTATCTTTGTACGCACCTTCTGGCTCCTCGGGTGATGTACGCCAACAGGCCAAATTTCGTTTTATGGCTGCCTTCATGCAACACCTGAAATCACTCAAGCGTCGCAAACGTGAATATATTATTTGTGGTGATTGGAATATTGCCCATAAAGAAATCGATCTAAAAAATTGGAAGGGTAATAAAAAGAACTCTGGCTTTTTGCCAGAAGAACGCGCCTGGCTGGATCAGTTGTTCGATAAAGAAAAATACATTGACGTATTCCGTGAAATTAATCAGCACGATGAGCAGTACACCTGGTGGTCGAATCGCGGTCAGGCATGGGCTAAAAATGTCGGCTGGCGAATCGATTACCATATTGCCACCCCCGGTATTGCTGGCTGCGCCCAGAGTGTGGATATATATAAGGCTGAACGTTTTTCTGATCATGCACCCCTCTCCATTGAGTACAAGCTAGATCTTTAGGCGAGCAGTACTTAAGGATCAACCGAGTACTCTATGAATAAACTTTTTGGCAAAAATATCCTGGCCCTGTTTTTCCTCGGTATCTCTTCGGGTCTACCTCTGTTATTAGTGTTTGGTACTTTGTCGGTATGGTTGCGTGAAGCCGGTGTTGAGCGCGCTACGATCGGTTTCCTCAGCTGGGCAGGCTTATCCTATGCGTTTAAGTTTGTATGGGCGCCGGCTGTTGACCATTTATCGATACCGCTGTTAAGCCGATTATTCGGCCGCCGGCGCAGCTGGATTCTGCTATCCCAAGTGCTGGTCATTTTGGCTTTGTGTTGGATGTCCTTATGGGACCCACAATCCAATCAAATTAATTTTATTTGGCTGGCGGCTGGTGCCGTGCTGCTAGGTTTCGCCTCAGCCACACAGGATATTGTTATTGATGCTTATCGAATCGATATCGCTGATCACGAACAACAGGCTATGCTGGCCGGTATCGCGATTGCAGGTTATCGGATCGGCATGTTATTCGCAGGTGCGGGGGCGCTAGAGTTAAGCGCATTATTCAATCCTAGTGAGCACTACCTTGCGTCAGCTTGGCAGCTTGCATACCGTTGCATGGCGCTGTTTATGTTGCTAGGCATTGTCACCACCTTGCTTATTCGTGAACCCGACACCACCAATACGCGTCCAGTAATACACAATAACTTGTACTTATTTATCCATTTTATTTGTGTGATCGCCAGCTTTTGCCTGAGTTTTATTGCCCTTGGCTGGCTGTTTGAGGCTTACAGCGCCAATCATACCTTAGTCAATTTTGCGCTTGCTTGCCTACGTTTGATGATTGCCGTTGGTATAGCCGTCATTGTCGGCAATCGCTTGTGTCATTTTGGCTTGCTTGATAGGCATGAATTTAACGCCGTCTATGTTTCACCCTTCGTCGACTTCTTCAAGCGCTATGGTCAGCTCGCGCTATGGCTGTTGCTAATTATCTGTTTTTATCGCACCTCGGATATTGTCATGGGCGTCATGGCTAAGGTGTTTTATGTCGACATGGGTTACAGCAAAACAGAAATCAGTCGGATCAGTTTTGTGTTTGGCACGATTGTTAGCTTAGTGGGTGGAATTCTGGGTGGTCTGTTGGCCTATCGTTTTGGCATTATTAAGATTTTGTTGCTCGGCGCGCTGACTGCTTCGTTATCGAATCTGTTATTTATCTATTTAGCCAATCTTGCCGCACCCTCCCTGACTGCTCTGAGTCTAGCGATTGTGGCAGACAATTTGGCCGGCGGTCTGGCGGGTGGTGTGGCAGTGGCATTCCTATCCTCTTTGGTTAACAAACAATTCAGCGCCACCCAGTATGCGGCCTTCAGTGCCATCACCTTATTGTTTCCAAAATTACTGGCAGGCTACTCGGGTGCAATGATCGATGTGCTCGGCTACAGCACCTTTTTCGCGCTCACTGCAGTAATGGGTATTCCGGTTATTGTCCTGATTTTATTGATATGGCGTCCCTATAAACGTATTACAAATATGTCATAATAGTGCGGTCTATACTCACCGAGCACCGTTATGCGCCGATTTATCCTAATCGCTATTTGTCTTAGTGTGACCCCACCAGTTTTCGCTAACTGGTTCTATGATATTAAAAATATTATTTTTCAACGTTCTGAACACAAAGCAGATACTGAAATAACCGACAGCAACATCGCAGCGGCACTCAAACAAGCGTTGCTGACCGGTTCCGATGCCGTTGTCAGTCAGTTGAGTGCGAGTGGAGGGTTTAACGATGATCGCAATATCAGGATTGAATTACCACAAGCACTGGGCGCGGTGCAAAAGACGCTTACCAAAGTTGGTCTGGGTGACTCACTTGGTGCCTTGGAAGACAGGCTCAATGCCGCCGCTGAAGTGGCAACAGTTAAGGCAAAGCCATTATTTGTCGATGCTATTCAGGCCCTTAGCTGGACCGACGTGCGCGCCATATTGAATGGTCCGGATGATGCAGCAACTGCGTATTTTCAGCACCATATGGCCGCTGCACTGAGTGCAGAAATGCGCCCCGTAGTGACTGACAGTTTGAACGAAGTTGGCGCAGTACGCCTATATAACACCATGATGGACAGCTACCATGCCTTACCTTTTATGCCGCAGGTTGAGGCTGACCTGTCAGGCCATGTCACGAACAAAAGCATCGCCGGTCTTTTCCACTATCTTGCCTTAGAGGAAAAAAGTATTCGCAGTGATCCCGCTAGACACACCAGCGAATTACTCAGCAAGGTGTTCTCACCCTAGGGCATGATCTCTATCAAGGTATTATCCGCCACTAAATTCCAGATCTCCTGCATGGCTTGATTCTCGACGGCTATGCAGCCCTCTGTCCAATCCTTGCCGCCGAAAGTGAGTGCAATACGCTCAGTCCAGTCACTTGGCTGGCCGTGGATCATAATTTCACCTCCCGGATCGATACCTTGAGCGCGTGCGTGTTTAAGCTGTTTTTGATTAGGATAGTTGACGTGTATGGAGCGATAAAAACGACTGTCCGGGTTGCGCCAATCAAGCGTGTAGACACCTTCTGGCGTGCGTGAGTCGCCCTCTCTTTGTTTCTGCCCAACGGGATTCTTACCCAGCGCAATTGGATAGCTTTTGATGAGTGCATCGCCCGCATAAAGCAACAATTTACGCTCTTTTTTTCGCACCACTACATAATCGACTGTATCTTGTTTCGGCATTACTTGGCTCGATCTAGGCGCGAAGATGTCCAGTCCAATGGCATCCATGCGGCTGTCAGGCATAACCGGCTGCGCCAGATCCGACTCAGGTACCAACACGCTAGCGCGCTCAAGATTTGGTACGATTGCCGGGATATTTACCGGCAGCGCGAATACCGAGCTCGCCACACTCGCCAGCACAATGCCAATCAACAATGAGCCCAACACACGATTCACAGTCAGTCTGGCACGCGGCGTGTTTACGCCTGGCTACGTTTACTTCTGACCCATTTAATAATCGGCGCCCATTGCTCGCGATCAACTGCGGTAGCCGCAGGGCCCATTTCAAAAATTCCACAGCCTCTGTCCGCGGCACGCACATAATTTTGACTGTCACGCAGCATCGATAAGTAAGGTACTTTTTGCTTCCGCAAAAACTCTTCCAGCTCGGAAGAAATATTAGTGATTTCACGCGCGCGATTGGCCACTAAGGCAATTTTTGCTTTTTTCTGCGCAACTGGTGCAGCGCTTTTTATTTCGCTAATAAACTTTTTTGCCGCACGCATATCGATTGGCGAGGGCAAAACCGGGATGATGATTGTCTCTGCTTTCCTGATCAGACGGGTTAATTCTCCGCCATGGACACCTGCTGGCACGTCCATAATCGCCACATCGACACTGCGTTTCACTTTTTCTGGATTTTTCTCGAAACCTGCAATACCGTGGATCGGCGCACGTGCTGCTGAGCGGGCACTCAGCCAGTCCAAACTACTACCCTGTGGGTCAAAGTCAATTAAGGTAACTTTCTGATTTTGAGTGGCAAAATAACTTGCTAGATTGGTTGCCAGCGTGGTTTTACCTGATCCACCTTTAGCATTCACTACCATGATATGACGCATT
>DDIE01000044.1:11422-18369 GCA_002338385.1 Proteobacteria bacterium UBA1858 | reverse complement strand
CTGACAAGACGCTAATCTTAAAATTCTGCGACTACCGGGGTGTGATCTGAAGGTCGCTCCCAGGCCCGGGGCGTTTTATCGATGGTACTTGATTTACAGTTTTGCATAAGACTCGCACTCGCCAATATCAGATCAATACGCATGCCATGATTGCGCCTGAAACCGCCACCACGGTAATCCCACCAGCTAAACAACTCGTCCGCCTGATCAAAACAGCGAAAAGTATCCTGCATACCCAAGTCTATGATGGTTTGCAGGGCAGCACGCTCCTCCGCACTGCAAAGAATTTTATCGCGCCACGCCTCAGGATCATGCACATCGCGATCATCCGGTGTGATATTAAAATCACCGAGTACCACAAGTTTGTCATGTTGCTTGAGCTCTTGCTGAATGAATGCGGTTACTTTTTCCAACCAGTCGAGTTTGTAGGTAAATTTTTCGCTACCGACTTCGGAACCGTTGACCACATACAGGTTGATAACACGTGTGTCACCAATAGTTGCTGCCAGTATGCGTCGCTGTGGATCATCTAAATCTGGCACATCAGTCACTATATCTTGCGCCGTTGTTGTGGACAGGATAGCGACGCCATTGTAAGTTTTCTGGCCTGAGTACACCACGTGGTAGCCAGCCTCCTCTATTTCTGTTTGAGGAAACTCGTGATCCTGAGTTTTAGTTTCTTGCAGGGCTAGAACATCGACTGGGGAACTCTCCAGCCATGCCAACACCTGCGGCAGTCGAACGCGTAAGGAATTAACATTCCAACTGGCAATCCTCATACTCAGACGTCCAGATTAGTTGCAGACAGCGCGTTTTGTTCAATGAATTCTCGCCGTGGCTCAACCTGGTCACCCATCAAGGTGGAGAAAATGTCATCGGCTGCTATCGCATCCTGAATACTGACCTGCACTAATAAGCGCGAGTCGGGGTCCATGGTAGTTTCCCATAATTGGTCTGGGTTCATTTCGCCGAGACCCTTATAACGCTGCACTGTTTGGCCGCGTTTTGCCTCTTCAATCAGCCAGTCCATTACGTCACTAAACTGAGCAACTTTTTGTTGTTTCTCGCCGCGCTTAATGACTGTTTCGTCCTCAAACAAACTGTCTGTGTTATTTGCCATGGTCTGTAATATCTTGAACTCGGGACTGCTGAAAAAGTCTTGCGTGTAAATATCATCATCGCCTAGCCCGTAGACATATTTTTCGACGGTTAAGTGTTTGCGCTCAGAAGTCCAGTCTAAACGGTAACTATAGCGAGTACCGGGATTCTGATTGTGATTAAGCAATTGCATTAATTGCTCGGCCCAGGCCGACATCACTTCTTCATTTGCAGTGCCACCCGGGGTCAGTAATGGCAGCTTCAACATGGCGTGCAATACTTCCGAGGTATGTCCTTGTTCCAGTCGCTTCACAATTGCAACTGCACTCATGTACTCTTTAGCCAAGGTTTCCAGCGCCGCGGACTGAATCGGAGGCGTTTGACTGTTGACCTGTAACTCCGCGTTGTCGACTGCAATATGAAGCAAGTAAGCGTCTAATTCAGCTTCATCTTTAACATAGGTTTCTTGCTTACCTTTTTTGACCTTGAACAAAGGTGGTTGACCAATGTAAATATAGCCATTCTCAATTAATTCCGGCATTTGGCGATAAAAGAATGTCAGTAACAAGGTCCTAATATGAGAACCGTCCACATCCGCATCCGTCATGATAATTATGCGGTGGTAGCGCAGCTTTTCCAGATCAAATTCGTCTTTGCCGATACCGCAGCCCAGCGCAGTAATCAACGTGGCCACTTCCTGTGAGGACAACATTTTATCAAAGCGTGCTTTTTCAACATTCAAGATCTTGCCCTTGAGTGGCAAGATGGCTTGCGCGTGTCGATCGCGCCCTTGCTTGGCTGAACCACCCGCTGAGTCACCCTCGACCAGAAATAATTCTGAATTGGCCGGATCTTTCTCTTGGCAGTCAGCCAGCTTGCCCGGCAGTCCTGCAACATCCAGCGCACCTTTACGCCGGGTCATCTCGCGCGCCTTCCGTGCCGCTTCGCGTGCACGTGCGCTATCGACGATTTTACTGACTATGGCCTTAGACTCTACAGGGTTTTCTATCAGGAATTCTTGCAATAACTCACTGATCAGACTCTCAACGATCGGCTTAACTTCGGATGAGACCAGTTTGTCTTTTGTCTGTGATGAAAACTTGGGATCGGGTACTTTGACAGACAGTACCGCCGTTAAGCCTTCGCGCGTATCATCGCCAGTAAGTACCGTTTTCTGCTTCTTGTTATAGCCCTCTTTCTCCATGAACTGATTAATACTACGCGTCAGTGCACCACGAAATCCGGCCAGGTGGGTACCGCCATCGCGCTGTGGAATATTATTAGTAAAACAGAAAATACTCTCCTGATAGGAATCATTCCACTGCAACGCAGCCTCAACTTCAACGTCATCCCGACTTTTCTTGACATACACGACTGTTGGGTGAATGGCTGTCTTCTTTAAGTTGAGATGGCTGACAAATGCGCCAATACCACCGTCATAATGGAAATGATCTTTTTTCCCGCTGCGGTGGTCTGTCAGTTTGATACTGACCCCGGAATTTAGGAAAGATAGCTCTCGCAGGCGTTTAGCCAGGATTTCATAGTGAAACTCTGTTTGGGTGAATATTTCACTGCTGGGTTTGAATTTGATCTCGGTACCGGTTTTTTCGGTATCGCCGACCACCGCCAGCGGTGCTACTGGCTCACCCAGCGTGTATTCTTGATGATGAATCTTACCGCCGCGGTAAATAGTCAGCGTCAACGATCCTGACAGCGCGTTCACCACCGATATACCTACACCGTGCAAGCCACCAGACACTTTATAAGAATTATCGTCAAATTTACCGCCTGCGTGCAGCACGGTCATGATAACTTCTGCCGCAGAGCGGTTTTCTTCTGGGTGAATATCGGTTGGAATACCACGCCCGTCATCATTGACTGTAATTGAATTATCCAATTCAATAACCACCTCGATATGGTTGCAGTGACCCGCTAATGCTTCGTCTATTGAGTTATCGACGACCTCAAACACCATGTGGTGCAGACCTGTGCCATCGTCGGTGTCGCCGATGTACATGCCAGGGCGTTTTCTGACAGCTTCTAGGCCTTTAAGTACTTGAATACTTGAAGAATCGTAACTCATATTTGTTCCCTGAGGTTAAAGCGCGATTATAACATTTCTGACACTTGACCGTGTTCCACGTGGAACCATTTTGCGTCATTTTCTACAAATTTTATAAGCGGTTCTGGGCTCACAGAAGTAATCAGCGCCTGCGCATTCAAACCACTGATGACTTCGATTGCCATTTGACATCGATACTCATCCAACTCCGCAGGTAATTCATCAATCAGATATAACGGTGTTTTTTGGGTACTTTCGATCAGCAGGGTCGATTGGGCCAGCTTCATTGCCAGCGCAAGTACTTTTTGTTGTCCACGAGAGCTGCTTTTTGAGAATTTTTGCCCATGCCAGCTCAGTTTCAACTCGCTCCGATGTGGGCCTATTGTGGTTGTATTATTCCTCTGCTGCAGTTCTTCGTCGAGGCACGCCTGCAGGCTTTTCGCACGGTTCCAGGCCGGTTCATAATCAAACTCTACCGGTTCATCAAATCCAAATTGATCAATATAATCAACGATATATGGACTTATCACCTCTATATATTGAGCAAATATCTGGCTAATTAATTGCCCCGATTCTGCCATTATGGGATGCCAGTGGGCGGCTTCAGGATAGTTTTTTTGTTTGAGGCACTCGTTCCTTTGTTTCAACGCGCGATGATATTGCAGCCAAGCTGGATAGAAGCGTTGTTCCACGTGGAACGCTCCCCAAGATAGAAATCGGCGACGCTCTTCGGGTGATCCAGTGACTAACAGGTACGATTCGGGATGAATATCAATGATCGGCAACTCTGCTGCAATTGTTGACCACTTTTCAACTTTTTCACGATTAAGTTTTAATTGTGGCTTGCCGTGTGCATATTTTAGACCTATGGGCAGACAATCACCCTGCTCGGTGTGTATTTCTGCGTATACAGTAAGATCGTTCTGCTCAAACTGGATGATCGGATTCACCGAGGAGCAACGAAAGCTCTTACCTCGGCTGAGGACATCGATGGCCTCGAGTATGCTCGTTTTGCCCGTGCCATTGGTACCGGTGAATATATTTAAGCCTGCATTGAGTTGCAGATTAAATTGTTCAAACGCACGCAGGTGTTGAGCACTTAATTTTTCTACCCACACCTTGCTTGCTCTACCCGATGTGCTGCTCGTTACAGTCTCATCGGCATAACAACATATTTGCGTTGTTCTGAATCTGGTGAAACGATCAGTAAACTGCTGTTGGTATCCTGCACATGGAAATGTACCTGCTCAGATTTAATCGTATTGAGCACGTCAACCAGATAACTGACATTGAAACCGATTTCGATCTCCGGCCCCTGATAATCAATTTCCACTTCCTCCTGGGCCTCTTCCTGTTCCGGGTTGTGCGTCTGTATGCTGAGGGTACTCTCGCTGAAAGTGAGACGAACGCCACGGTATTTCTCGTTACTCAAAATGGATGCGCGCATCAAGCATGTACGTAATAATTCACGCTCTATGGTCGCTATATGCTCATGACCAACTGGTATAACTCTCTGATATTCTGGGAATTTTCCGTCAATAAGCTTAGTTACAAACTCAATTTCACCAATTTTTGCCTGCAGATGGTTTTGACTGAATAGCAATTCAACATCACCCTCCGTGGTCGTTAGGATACGCATGAATTCTTGCACGGCTTTTTTGGGGACGATCACCTGCCTATCGATGGCTGGGATATCCGTGCTTGCCTCTGCCAACGCTAAACGGTGTCCATCTGTCGCTACGGTCCGGATGACGCCCTCATTAGACTCCATCATCAAGCCATTCAAATAATAACGCACATCCTGCTGCGCCATGGCGAACGAACTATCTTCAATCAAACTTTGCAGAATATCTTTGTGTAGGGTGATGGACGCATCGATGTCGACTGCATCGACCAGGGGAAAGTCTTTTGCATCCAGCGTTAACAGAGAAAAACGACTTTTTCCCGACTTCACTGTGACCTTGTCTTCGTTGATCGAGAAATTTATTTTGCTGCCATCTGGCAAAGACTTACATATATCGAGTAATTTGCGCCCAGGAATAGTGATCGCCTCACCTTCAATCGCGATATCGACTGTAGCCGATACTTCCAGCTCAAGATCAGTGGCCGTAATGACTAACTGACCATTGACGTTTCTAAACAGAAAATTAGCCAGAATAGGCATTGTTTGTCTGCGTTCAACAGCCCCTATAATTTGCTGCATCGGTTTGAGTAAACGTTCTCTTTCAATACTGAAGTTCATAATTAAATATTATCTTTTTAGACTTAAAGATTACTGTTATTAGTCGCCCATTTTTCTGTGGATAACATAAATATAACCAATATAAACAACCTCTTACGTGTTTTATAAGCTGTGGGAAATTATCTTGATCCCGTGTAAAAACAGCGCTTTTTAAAAAAATAACGTGTATTACAATAGTTATGCAGATGTCATCAGCAAGTTATCCACAGTTTAGCTACTTAGTATACGTAATAGATTCACGTAGTCGTCATTTATTTTAAGATCACTCTGGCGCAATTCTTTGGTTTTGCGGCAGGCATGTAATACCGTGGTGTGATCTCGTCCACCAAACGCGTCACCGATCTCAGGCAGACTATGATTGGTCAGCTCTTTAGCCAGCGACATTGCCAACTGGCGCGGACGCGTGATAGAGCGGCTGCGGCGCGCAGAGAGTAAGTCAGCTACACGAATTTTATAATACTCAGCGACCGTTTTTTGAATATTATCGATGGTAACGAGTTTGTCCTGCAAGGTGATCAGGTCATGCAGTGCTTCCTTAGCGAAATCCAGCGTAATCGGCTTACCGGTAAACTGTGAATTTGCCACCACGCGCCGTAATGCCCCTTCCAGCTCGCGGATATTGGAGCGAATACGTTTAGCGATAAAAAAAGCGACCTCATTGGGTAGCTCAGCACTCACCGCTTCAGCCTTACTCTGCATAATAGCGACCCGTGTCTCCAACTCAGGCGGTTCGATAGCCTGAGTCAGACCCCAGCCGAAACGTGATTTAAGCCGCTCTTCCAGGCCGTCCAGTTCTTTGGGATAGCGATCACAAGTCAAGATAATCTGTTGCTGGCGCTCTAATAAAGCATTGAAAGTGTGGAAAAACTCCTCTTGCGAGCGCTCCTTACCCGCGAAAAATTGAATATCATCAATCAGTAAGGCATCCATAGAGCGATAGTGGCGTTTGAATTCATCAATGGCATTATGTTGCAGTGCTTTCACCATATCTTGGACAAATCTCTCGGAGTGCAGGTACACGACCTTAGCCTCTGGATTGAGCTCCAATATTCGATTACCAATGGCGTGCATAAGATGGGTCTTGCCCAGGCCGACACCGCCATACAGTAACAACGGGTTGTAGGCATAGCCAGCATTATTGGCAACTTGCGAGGCCGCAGCCTTGGCCAGCTGGTTGGATTTACCTTCAACGAAGCTCTCAAAGGTAAAATCTTGATTCAGATTATGACTGTACTCCCGGCCGCTAGACTGAGGCTCGTTGCGCTTTGGTTGGGCTGCCGGCGCGCTGACACTGACCCGGCTGCCGACTTGTAACGAGACCATGGTAGTGTTGGCTTCAATGCCGAAGGCGGTGACCAGCTGGTTAATGCGTTCCAGATAGTGATCTTTGACCCAGTCTAGGACGAAGCGGTTGGGCGCATAGAGGTATAATACCTGCTCTTTTTCCTCGGCCTGCAGGGGTCGAATCCAAGTATTAAGTAACTGATCAGACAGCTCTGATTCCAGTTTTTGCACACAAAGATTCCAGATCGAACTTGTCATGTT
>DDIE01000044.1:6049-11042 GCA_002338385.1 Proteobacteria bacterium UBA1858 | reverse complement strand
TATCATCGCATAAATCTTGCTGATAATCGTTGACAAAATTGCGGCAGGCAATTAATGTTCCGCCCCCTCAGAACTGATTTTAAACCTAGGTATTTTGAAGTGAAAAGGACATATCAACCAAGTAATCTACGCCGAGCGCGTACCCATGGTTTTAGAGCGCGTATGAAGACTCGCGGAGGACGTGCGGTCATACGTGCACGCCGAGCACGCGGTCGTGCTTTGCTTTGTCCCTAGCGCCTAATATTCAGCAAACACTGAACAACGTCGCGTTCAACAGCGCCCTCTCTGGCAGATTCACCCCTCAGGATCGACTCTTAACCGAGCACGAATACAGCTACGTATTCGCTGACCCTATCAAATCGGCGGACTCTTGTTATACCGTACTTGCACGTCGCAGCCAGCGCACTGGTCCGCGTCTGGGCGTTATTGTGAGTAAAAAAAATGTCGCCAGAGCGACGGCACGCAATCGCCTCAAAAGGATTGTGCGTGAGAGTTTCCGACAGCATAAAATTAACTTGCCTGCATTTGACGTGGTCGTCATATGTAAGAAAAATAGCGCGCGTAAGATTAACAAGAAATTATTTGAACAGCTTCAAAATCATTGGAAGTTCTTACATAATCATGCTCAGTAAATGTTTCATAGCCCTGATAAAGTTCTATCAGCGTTGGATCAGCCCGATGCTCGCGCCATCATGTCGGTTTTATCCCAGTTGTTCGCAGTATGCGATCGAGGCAATTACGCAACATGGAGTGTTGAAAGGGGGATACCTCACTGTGCGACGTCTATTAAGATGTCACCCACTGCACTCAGGTGGACACGATCCTGTGCCAGAAAAATTTAACGCTAAAAAAGCCGAAAAATAAAACTCATGGAAAACCAACGCTTCTTTCTGTACGCATCGCTGATTGTTGTCCTTTACCTGCTGTGGAGCTCTTGGCAACAATTCACCACACCTGCGGCGGTCGATATCAGCATGCAACAACCGGCGACCGGCACAGCCAGCAGCACGGGTAGCATAACAACGGAGCAAGATGTGCCACTGGCGATTGATTCGAGCGCATTACAGCCACAGCCAACAAGCCAACCGCAGATCACCAGAACCGTCCAAAATGAATACATCACTGTCACCACCGATGTATTTCAAATTGCCATTAATATGCGCGGTGGCGATATCCATCGTGCGCAGCTGACCAATTTTCCGCAGGCCCTAGATGCGCCCGAGCAAGCCCTAGTGCTGCTGGATGATGTGCAAAAAACCTACATTACCCAATCGGGGCTAGTGCACGATCCGATTGCCAATACCGATGTCAAAGGGCTAGCGCCTAATCACTACAATCTATTTCAGGCGCAGCAAACACAGTACGTGCTGGCCGAGGGACAAGACCAACTGATCGTACCGCTGAGCTGGCAGAATGATCAAGGCATTGAAGTGACTAAAGAGTTTCACTTTAAGCGCGGTGAATACCTGATTAATGTTGATTACAAACTGACTAACAATAGTAATGACGCGTGGCAGGGCCGCCAATACCGACAACTCCGACACAGCTATGTCAACGGTGAACGCAATCTGTTGAGCTTGCCAACCTATACCGGGGCCGCCTACTACAATGATAAATACGAAAAATTATCGTTCGATAAAATGCGCAAGGAGCCTTTGCAAGAACAAGTCGCAGGGGGCTGGACGGCCATGCTGCAACATTATTTCTTTTCTGCCTGGCTGGCAGAGGAATATGAGAACAATGATTTCTACTCTAATATTGTCCAGAACACCGTCGGCAACGATTACATCATCGGCATGCGCTCTGAGCCGGCTCGGGTTGGACCTGGCGAGAGCTACACGTTTAAAAATCGTCTGTTTGTTGGCCCCAAGCTGCAAAAAACCATCGAACAAATCCAACCCGGGCTGGAGCTGACCACAGATTACGGCATGTTTACGCCATTGTGTAAGCCCTTATTCTGGTTGCTCGATTTCATTCATAAAGGCGTCCACAACTGGGGCTTGGCGATTATCCTGGTTACCCTATTGATTAAATTAGCCTTCTATCGATTGTCGGCCTCCAGCTACAAATCCATGGCGCGCATGCGCAAAGTGCAACCCAAGATGTTGACGCTGCGCGAGCGTTATGCGGATGACAAGCAGAAGCTCAATCAAGCCATGTGGGATCTCTACAAAAAAGAAGAAATCAATCCGCTGGGTGGATGTCTGCCCATCTTAATTCAGATGCCAGTATTCTTATCGCTATACTGGGTGTTGATAGAAAGCGTCGAAATGCGCCATGCACCCTTCGTGTTTTGGATTCAGGATTTATCATCCAAAGATCCGCTGTATATATTGCCGCTGCTAATGGGTATCTCTATGTTCGTGCAATTTAAACTGAATCCCAAACCGACCGATCCGATGCAAGAAAAAGTATTTCTTATCATGCCGGTATTCATGATGGCGTTTATGGCCTTCTTCCCGGCCGGCCTGGTGTTGTATTGGTTTGTCAACAATCTACTGTCCATTGGGCAGCAGTGGTACATCACCAAACGCTATGCTGATTAAACCCACGTTTGAGTAGCAACGATACAATCTGTGCATTGGCAACACCGCCTGGCCATGCAGGTGTTGCCGTCATTCGAATTTCTGGTCCAGCGGCATTAACAATCGGCCAGCAGCTTAGCAAGACCTCGCTGCAGGCGCGTTATGCCCATTTAGTGAATTTTTATGATCAACACGATGGATTGCTTGATCAAGGCCTGGTGATTTATTTCCCTACGCCAAAGTCGTTCACCGGCGAGGACGTGGTCGAACTGCATCCGCACGGTAATCCTTATATCTGTCAGCAATTGCTGACGCGCCTGACACAACTGGGCGCACGCTTAGCCATTGCCGGGGAATTCAGTGAACGTGCATTTCTCAACGGTAAACTCGATTTAGCCCAACTCGAAGCCATTGCCGATCTTATTGCCAGTGGCTCCGAACAGGCCGCGCGCTCTGCAGTGTTATCCATGCAGGGCAAATTCTCACAGCACGTCGGCGAGATATTGCGCCAGCTGATCCTGATTCGTACGCACATCGAAGCCTCACTGGATTTTGCTGACGAAGACATCGAATTGGAAACACGCGAAAAAATAGCTGAGCTGCTTATGCAGCTACAAACTCAGTTGCATGCCATTACCACCGAGGCTAAACAAGGCGCCAAACTGCAACAGGGGGCAACTTTAGTACTCACCGGCAAACCCAATGTGGGCAAGTCATCCTTATTCAATGCTCTGTGTGCCCAAAACCGCGCTATCGTCACCGACATCCCAGGCACCACGCGCGATGTGGTGGCCATGGATATTAATATCGAAGGTGTCGCGTTAAGACTATTAGACACCGCCGGCATCCGCGCACAAGCCGAGGCGGTGGAAAAAGAAGGCATTGCGCGCGCGCAACAAGCCATCGACAGTGCCGACTGTGTGATCCATGTATTTGATGACGCAACTGAAATCGAACAGACCGCTAGCGCAGCACAGGCGCTGGTGGTGGTGAACAAAGCGGATTTACTCAGTGCCGACCAGCACACACATGCAGATGCCCTGTATGTCTCGGCCAAAACCGGCGCCGGTCTTGCCCAACTGAAACAACACATTATCAAGGTACTCGGACTGCAGAGCATGGATCAACAACCGCCCTTCTCGGCACGCCTGCGCCACATCGAAGCGCTCACCCGTGCCAGTGAGGCCATCGCCATCGCACAGCAACAGATCCAAAGTGCAACACCCTTAGAACTGAGTGCCGAAGAATGTCGCACGGCACAACAGTGCCTAGCTGAAATCACCGGCGAATTCACACCTGACGATTTACTTGATTATGTATTTAGAGAATTTTGTATTGGCAAGTAAGCTATCCACGCACTAGAGCCGGAAGCGATTTCTAAGTCCTAAGCCAATTAGAAAAATAAATATAAAGCCGAACAGGCCATTCAAGGTAATCAAGCTGTAATAGGTGAGCTGTTGAACAGATGACCAAGATTCTGCACAGGGGAATAATTGTTGGAATAAATATTCAGATTGTCGCCACAGACCCCCGAAGGGTAAGCAGTTGGACAATGAGTAAAAAAGAGCAAGCCAGAAATTTTTTGTAGAAGATAAGCAGTAAAAACATGCAGTACAAAGAAGGGTAAGAAATACCAGCCACATGAAGGGGCGTAATATGCTAAACCCAAAATTACTCACACTTCCATAAGCCACACTCAATGCCATAGAGAAAAAGCTTGTTTCTTCATGGAAACGCTTGGATTTGATCTCCATAGCGAAAAACTTTTGCTCTTGATCATGATTTTTAGACTCAATAGCCAATTGTTTTAATTTTCTATAATAGCCTGTGGCAGATTCGTTGGACGTTTTCGAGAATAACTTTTTAACCCAACTTTCATTAGGGGGCCGATTTTCTTTATTCCAGAGCGTTGATTTTTGTGTTGGGTAAGCTACTTCAATTCGATTGAAAACATCACAGGGAATTTTTGTCTGTAAGAATGATGGGACTACGCTGAAAAAACATGATTCAAAACTTCCGACTTTTTGGATTTCTATATCGTTGAAATATGCTTGACCAGCAAATAGTGAGTGTCCAAAATCAATATTCATATGGAATATGGTTGAAACAAAGTAAACCGATCGATCGTGATACCAAATAGGATTTTTTCTGAAGTCTTGAATAAAATTTTCATTCGATTTTTTATTTTCACGGTAATCTCTTGGCAGTTTCGCAGGTATAGTTAAGTTTGGATTTAAAACATTAAATTTGCATTTTATAAAGTCAGCCTTTTTATAGAAGCTTGAACAATTGAACGATACATTTAGAAATTCTGCATGGGTGTAGTTACATTCATTCCTGAAATTACATTCTTCAAAAAGACTTAGACCTTGGAACGAGGCGAATGAAAAATCACACTTTTTTGAAAAGCCTGCTCTACTGAAATCACTTAACCCTCGGAACTCGGCTCCAGAGAAATCGCACTCCCC
>DDIE01000044.1:0-5756 GCA_002338385.1 Proteobacteria bacterium UBA1858 | reverse complement strand
AGAAATCGCACTCCCCACGGAACTCGGCTCCAGAGAAATTGCACTTGTGGCTTGTTAAGAATTCGGCACGAGCAAAGTTTGCTTTTCGTGGAAATATGAAGCCTGCAAAATCCGGATTGTTTCTGAGGTCGCTAAAAAACTTAACATTAGTGTCAGGATGTTCCCTCATGTATTTATTCCACGCATCTTTTCCTTGGGCATGAAGTTCTAAAGTTATCTCTTCATCTAAATAATCAATCTCATTCATTACTCCACCTTATTCATTCCATAATGCTCAAAACTATAAGTTTGATGGTCAAGTAAAGCTGTGAGCTTTGGCTGATGTTTATGGGCCATATTTCACAGTGAGTGGTGAGATGCGCATCGCTTTGCGCTATTATTCGTGCCTATACGAACCACGTACTCAGAGCATACCCATGCAACACGATTTTGATGTCATTATTGTCGGTGGAGGTCACGCCGGAACAGAAGCCGCATTGGCGTCTGCGCGCAAGGGTGCGCGCACGCTGTTGCTGACGCAGAACATCGAGACCATTGGCCAAATGAGTTGTAATCCGGCCATCGGTGGCATTGGTAAAAGTCATTTGGTGCGTGAGATAGATGCCATGGGTGGCGTGATGGCGCAGGCGGCAGATTTGGCCGGGATTCAATTTAGAATTCTCAATCGTCGCAAAGGCCCGGCGGTCCGTGCGACCCGCGCGCAAACGGATCGCGCCCTGTATCGTCAGGCCATCCGCCACACGGTGGAGAATCAAGCCAACTTAGTCCTGTTCCAGCAAGAGGTGGACGACTTATTGATGGACGGCGCACGCGTGGCCGGAGTGGTGACGCGCATGGGCTTACATTTTAAGGCGCGCGCGGTGGTATTAACCGTGGGCACTTTCTTAGGTGGACAAATTCATGTCGGGCCACAAACATACACGGCTGGTCGTGCCGGGGATGCCGCTTCGATTCGCTTGGCGGATCGTTTGCGTGAATTAGATCTCCAAGTCGATCGCTTAAAGACCGGTACCCCGCCACGGATCGATGGCAAGACCATTGATTATTCCAAGATGGACGCCCAACCCGGCGATCAACCTTTACCCGTGATGTCGTTCATGGGGCATGTGGATCAGCATCCTCAGCAAGTGGATTGCCATATTACCTATACCAATGAGCGTACGCATGATGTGATTCGCAATGCTTTACATCAGTCGCCGATGTATAGCGGAGCCATTCAAGGGGTGGGGCCGCGTTACTGTCCGTCGATTGAAGATAAGGTCACACGCTTTGCTGATCGTGATCGTCATCAAGTATTCATTGAGCCAGAGGGCTTGGGCACCCATGAAGTCTATCCCAATGGTATTTCTACCAGCCTGCCCTATGAGACTCAGTTGAATATGGTGCATAGCATTGCCGGCTTAGAGAATTGTCATATCACGCGTCCGGGTTATGCCATTGAGTATGATTATTTTAATCCCATGGGTTTGAATAATAGTCTGGAGACGAAAGCTATCGGCGGATTATTTTTTGCCGGACAAATTAATGGCACAACGGGTTATGAAGAGGCGGCGGCGCAAGGTCTGATGGCTGGGCTGAATGCGGCCTATGCGGCAGAAGGTGTCGCGCCGATCAGTTTGCAACGTGATCAGGCCTATATCGGCGTGATGATAGATGACTTAGTCACGCGTGGTACCAATGAACCTTATCGTATGTTTACCAGCCGTGCTGAATACCGACTGGTGTTGCGAGAAGATAATGCCGATTTACGTTTGACCCCATTGGCCCAGGAAATGGGTATTATCAGTGGCGCGCGTTGGCAGCGTTTTTGTTGGAAGAAAGAGACCTTAGCAAAAGAGCAGGCACGTTGTGATACCACCTTTGTGCAAACCAGTCATGTCACGGCTGAGCAAGGCCAGCGTTTGTTTGGTAATGCCTTGGAGCGTGAATACAGTATGACCAGTCTGATGCGCCGCCCAGAAACAAATTATCAATCATTTGCAGAATTGGAACGCTTTGGGCCTTATGTGGAAGACCAAGAAGTGATCGAGCAACTCAATATCCAAGCCAAGTACGCGGGTTATATGCAAAGACAAAGCGATGAAATAGCCAAGGCGAAACGTCTGCAGGATACCGCCATTCCAGACACGTTTGATTATGCGCAGGTGAAAGGACTTTCCAATGAAGTGCTGCAAAAATTAACCGCAGTACGCCCTACCACCGTCAGCCAAGCATCGCGTATTTCTGGTATGACGCCGGCGGCAGTGTCATTATTATTGGTTCATTTAAAAGGTCATAGCGCACCGACTCGCAAGCAGGCCTAGATTAGATGGCTGCGCATGCTGCCCTGATTGAGGGTGTAGAACAATTAGGATTGTCTCTAAGCCATGCTCAGCTTGAGCAGTGTCAGGCCTATATGAATATAATTCAGAAATGGAATAAGGCCTATAACTTAGTGGGCACCTCAGATACACAAACGTTGATTGAAAAACATTTGCTGGATAGCTTAGCCATCAGTTCTTTTATTCAGCAATCACCGGTACTTGATGTGGGCAGTGGGGCTGGCTTACCGGGTATTCTGCTGGCGATTGCACATCCTGAGATAGAGTTCACTTTGTGTGACTCAAATGGTAAAAAAGCTCGGTTCATGCGCCAGGCCAGCATCGAACTGGGCCTCACGAATGTCTGCGTGGAGCACCGCCGGATTGAGACCTATCAGCCAGCTGAGGCGCCGATGATTGTGCTGGCGCGTGCCTTTGCTCCCCTGCAGGACGCCATCAAAATTCTTGCGCAGGTATGTCACCCCGCGGGCCAAGTCATGCTAATGTTAGGTTTAAAACCGAGGACACTGCCTCAAGCAGAGACGCTGAAAACAATAATAAATCATCAGATCGCTGTTCCGGGGTTGGACTCAGAGCGGCATTTACTGGTTGCATCAAAGCTATGACAAAAATTATCGCAGTCACTAATCAAAAAGGCGGGGTGGGCAAAACCACCACCTCGGTGAATCTGGCGGCGTCCTTGGCCGCCACCAAACGTAAGGTGCTGCTAGTTGATTTAGATCCGCAAGGGAATGCCACCATGGGATCGAATGTTGATAAACGCACCTTGCAACGTTCGGTGGTCGATGTGTTGCTGGGGCGTGCGGATATCAAGGATTGTCTGCTCACGGTTGAGAGTATTGGCTATTCCTTATTGCCGGGCAATGATCAGCTGACCAGCGCAGAAATTGGTTTGTTGAGTGTCGAGCAGCGTGAGTATCGACTGCGCACTGCGTTGCACTCGATCAAACATCAGTTTGACTACATCTTTATCGACAGCCCACCATCCCTCAACATGTTGACGGTAAACGGCTTGGTGGCGGCAGATAGCGTGATCATTCCCACCCAGTGTGAATATTATGCGCTCGAGGGCCTGTCAGCGTTAATCGGAACGATTGAGCGGATTCGGCAGACCGCTAATCCAGAGTTAAAAATTGAGGGGGTACTGAGAACGATGTTTGATCCGCGCAATAATCTAGCCAACGATGTATCGTCTCAGCTTACTGCCCATTTTGGCGAGGGTGTTTATCGCACCATCATTCCTAGGAATGTCACTTTGGCTGAAGCGCCGAGTCACGGCTTGCCAGTGATCAATTATGATAAGAATTCACGTGGGGCGAGAGCCTATCTAGCGCTGGCGGGTGAAATGCTGCGGCGGGCAGAGGCTGCGCAGGGCGATAGCCACGCGCTGGGTTCAAACTAGTTATGGCAAGCTCAAAAAAACGTAAGGGGCTGGGTAACTTAGGTGTCGACATATTATTGTCAACGCCGGTAGAAACGGACACTCCGGCAGCAACGTCGGCGGCTGAATCCGGTCTTGATTATTTGCCCATCGACCTCATCGATCGCAGCCCTTATCAGCCGCGCCAGAATTTTGATGAACAGGCCTTGGCAGAGCTGGCTGACTCGATTCGGAGTCAGGGCCTCATCCAGCCGATTGTGGTGCGAAAATTACAAGGTCGCTATGAGTTGATCGCAGGGGAGCGCCGCTGGCGAGCTGCCCAGCGCGCCGCCTTGGAGAATATTCCAGCCCTGATTAAAGAGGTCGATAATCAGGCGGCTGCCGCCATGGCGTTAGTGGAAAATCTACAGCGCGAGGATTTAAATCCAATTGAAGAAGCCTATGCGGTGGCTAATCTTATTGAGCAATTTACCTGGACCCATCAAGAGGTCGCCGAGGCGATTGGTAAAGCACGCGCCACCGTGAGCAATCTTTTGCGCCTGTTGGAATTACCTGCAGATGTCAGGGCTTTAATTAAACAGGGCAAAATCAGCATGGGTCATGCGCGCGCCCTATTATCTTTGAACACCAAGCGCCAGACTGAACTGGCGGATATTATTGTCCTCAAGCAGTTATCGGTGAGAAAAACTGAACAAATGGTCAAAAGCTGGTTGGCGGGCGGCCAGACAAAACCGGCGGACGCCAGCAAAGACGCCAATATTCAGGCTTTGGAGAATAATCTTGCGGATCTATTAGGTGCCGCTGTGGCAATCAAGCATAGCCGCTCAAATAAGGGCAAGATTGAGATTCAATACAATGATTTAGATGAGCTTGATGGGATCCTTGGTCAATTCAAACTCAAACGCTGATGGAATTTTATTGCATCTAAATAGCCGTTTTAATGGCTCTGCATATTGAGATTTCAGCAGTGAATGCTTATACTCCGCACGCAAACAAAAATCACTCGCATGTGTCAATACGGATAAAGACCTACGAGTGAACAAAAAAGTGTACTTTTATCGGCAGTTGCTGAATCAGGTAGTGCTTCTTGGCATCAAACAATTCGCTGATTAAGCGTGTGTTAATCGCGCAGGTGGGCATCACCTGCCTATTCGCGCTAGCGATGTTGAGCCAAGGGATGATGGCGGCTATGTCAGCTTTGTTGGGTGGTTTGATATGTGTATTGCCAAATCTTTATATGGCACGCAAGTTAACTGCCAAACGTAGCGCCGATCCAAGTCAGTTGATGAGTGCTTTCTACGCAGCAGAGTTTGGCAAAATTTTCATCACCATGGCCCTCTTTGCGCTGGTATTCACAACAATGGAATGGATCCGACCTTTGACGCTATTGGTTGGGTTTAGTTTGGCGCAGATTGCGCAGTGGCTGGTGCCGCTGCTCATGCCGAAGTCAAGAAATAACAGGGAATAAACATGGCGAGCGAAGAGCTAACCTCCTCAGGCTATATCAAGCACCACCTGACTAATCTGACCTATGGTAAGCACCCGGATGGACATTGGGGCTTTGCCCATAGTTCACAAGAAGCCACCGATATGGGTTTTTGGGCGATTCATGTGGATACTATGATGTGGTCTTTCATCATCGGCTTCCTGTTCTTATTCTTCTTCTCTAAAGCGGGCAAATCAGCCACTCAAGGCGTGCCCGGCGGCCTGCAAAACTTTGTTGAAATGGTCGTGGAGTTTATCGACGACAACGTTAAAGGGACCTTTAACGGTAAAAATCCTCTGGTCGCTCCCCTCGCACTGACAGTATTTGTCTGGGTGCTGGGTATGAATCTAATGGATCTGGTGCCGGTGGATTGGTTGCCAGTATTGGCGCAAGTCGTCACGGGTGATCCGCACGTCTATATGAAAGTCGTGCCAACCACTGATCCGAATGCCACCATGGGCATGTCACTGACAATTTTCTTGATGACGATCTACTACAGTCTCAAAGTGAAGGGCCCTGGCGGTTTCGCTGCCGAACTGACCATGCAGCCATTCAGTGCCAAATTCCC
>DDIE01000064.1:6350-9832 GCA_002338385.1 Proteobacteria bacterium UBA1858 | reverse complement strand
CGAAGTGGGCTCACCAAACTGTGGTAGCGGTTACTTTACCCTGTTTGCGTTAGCGTTAATGCCACCAATTTTCCACAAGTACATGAATGAGCAAATGAACAAGTGGGATAAAGAAATGGCATCAGAAGGTGAGCTTAAGATCGCGAAAGAGATGAATGAGATCGCGGGTTACGCATAAACCTTAGCTTAGATGTACCCAGAAAGGGCTCCTTACGGAGCCCTTTTTTTTGCCTATAATTTAGGGCTTGAAACTATTATGTCTAACGAATTGTTTACTTGAGATTGACGCCACTATGAGCCGGAAAATATTATCGCAAACATTAGCTGAGACAATCAGCGGTCAAGATTTGGGTGACGCGCGTGCTTTCTTTGAGAACGAGTTATTGCAGCACCAGCAACACCTGAAAGCACTCCCAGTCAATGCTGATCGACTGGCTAGGGCACGGATCGAACTTGAAATTGCGCGTGCTCAGATTGGCCTAGGCAATAAAGATCAATGCTGGCAAACAGCCTATCCTCTGCTGGCGATCTTCATTGATAATGAATGTTTTGAGCAGGCTGTTGAGTGTTGTGAACTGATGTATCTGGCTGAGCAGGGCGATTCAATTATTGCGCTGGGGCATGGTTGTTGGTTAGCCGTGACCTATCCGGTCGAAACGGCATTATCAGTCGATATGCTGTCTTACATCATTGACGAAACCCCGGACAACTCCGATGGTGCCGCTGTGGCCAGTGTGGCAGCGATGTATCTGGTCGAATTAAGAGCGCAAGGTGACGCTAAGGATAATCTTTTATTTCTTGCCAAACAGTTGGTTGCGTTAGTTGCCAAGCGTCATCGTGGCATAGAGGACGAAGAGTCGATTGAAATCTGGATTGAAATGCTGGAGCTGAATAACCTAGACGAACTATTTGCCCGTCTAGGTAAAGTAATTGATGCTATTGTCGGTAGCCAATGGTGGTTTGAACGTGATGATTTAAGAGCCAAACTACCGGTGCAGTAAAGATTACTTTGAGAATTTTTTTAAATAACCTTCAATAGATCCACTATAACCTGCATGCTCATCTTCTGAAGCGGCATGGCCGGCGTGTTCAGCATGACTGCCTGCATGTTCTTGGCTTGCATGATCATGTGCTGAGTGATCTGCAGAGTTTTTATTAAGGTAAGCGGCGACTAGTATAGCTGCGATCACCGCTGCGACTATAATGCCAGGTACCGTTGAACTTGAGCTGCTCATTTTTATTATGCCTCCGTTTGTTGTGGTGATCTTTGCGATCAGCAAAAATATTACTGCATGAATGCTACGTATTCGAGGCGCAATGGTCAACGAACTCGGCCATATAAATAAGCCCGGCCAACAGACTGCGACAAAGAACTGCATTATATGAAGCCATCTTGCATCATTCATATCGATATGGACGCGTTTTACGCGGCCATAGAGCAGCGTGATAATCCGCATTTGCGCAATAAGCCGATTATCGTCGGTGGCGATCCGGAACAACGAGGAGTCGTGGCAACCTGCAGCTACCAAGCACGTGAATATGGCATTCATTCGGCCATGCCCTGCGCTTTGGCTAAACGAAAATGTCCGCAAGCACTCTTTATCCGCCCGCGGTTCCATGTCTACAAGGCGGTTTCACAGCAGATTCAACAGGTATTTAGTCATTTTACGGATTTAATTGAGCCGCTGTCTCTGGATGAGGCCTATCTGGATGTCAGCCAACAAACCCTAAAATTAGGTTCCGGCAGCCTGATGGCCAAGGACATCAAGCAGCGCATCAAACGCGAGACCGCGCTGACCGCGTCTGCTGGCATTTCCTATAACAAACTGCTGGCTAAAATAGCCTCTGACCGAGATAAGCCCGATGGGCTATGTTATATCTCAGCCAAAGAAGGGCCTGAATTTGTTAAGTCCCTGCGTGTGCGTGAGTTTTTCGGCGTCGGCCCGGCGACCGAAGAGAAAATGCATGCGCTCGGCATTTATACCGGTGCAGATTTACTCAATTGGACGCTGCCTGAGTTACAGCCGGTATTTGGTAAAGCGGCTGAATTCTACTTCAATGCTGCACGCGGCATCGACACGCGGGTGGTGGAGGCTGAGCGAGTGCGTAAATCAGTCAGCACCGAGGACACCTTTGTCCGAGATATTGCTGCGCCCGAACAAATGTTAACAATCCTTGAACAACAGAGCGAGACGGTCATCCGCGACTGTGCGCGGATTGGTGTCGTGGGTAAAACAATTACGCTCAAAGTTAAGTTCAGTGACTTTACCCAGGTGACACGTAGTATTTCCTGTGCCACTTATCTGACAGAATCGAGGGAAATCATGACCTTGTTGCCGCAGTTGTTGCAACAGGCACTGGTGAAAGACCTACCAGTGCGCTTATTGGGTGTCGGGGTATCGAATCTGAGCGCCAGTGAAGATCATGCCCATCGCCAGCAAATTCCTTTGTTGTGAATCATTCTCAATAAAATGTCTATTACTATACAGCGCGCCAATATCCTCGCCGATTGTTGTTCTGATCATGAGCTTGGTGTATGTTTCAAGGTATACTAGAGCGCATAAAAATAATCATAAATCCGATGTAACATGAGTGAGAGCGGAGGTCTAAACTAATGTCGCAAAACATCAAAGAGATTACCATTACTGAGGTCAGTGAACGGATTAAAGTTCCTGAGGGGCACTCAGTTCACCATTCATTCTGCCCGCATGATTGCCCAGATTCGTGCTCCATGCTGGTGACACGTAATGACAAGACAGGTAAAGCAGTGCGTGTGCAGGGCGATCCTACCCATCCAATCACGCGTGGTTATTTGTGTAATAAGGTCAATCACTATCTGGATTTCGTGTACAACGATAATCGCGTCTTGTACCCACACAAGCGTGTTGGACCTAAAGGTCCCGGGGCTAAATTCGAGCGCATCACATGGGATGAAGCCTTAGCCACAATCACTGATAATTTCAAGGAAACCATCGACAAATATGGGTCTGAAGCCGTTCAGCCCTACTCGTACTCCGGCACCATGGGCATGGTGGGTTATTGGACCATGGACTCTCGTTTCTGGAATAAAATGGAAGCGGCTCGTCTGGAACAATCGATTTGTATTTATGCAGCGATGTGGGCGGGTTTACATACCTATGGTATGGCACACGCAAACACATCAATTCACGAAGCAGCGCAAGAAGCTGATTATATTATCCTCTGGGGTGCCAACTTAGTCAGTACGGGCGTGCATGCGATTCCATTTATTCGTGAAGCCAAAGAGCGTGGTGCTAAGTTGGTGGTGATCGATCCACGTCGCACCCGCACCACCATGATGTCAGATTGGCACATCCAACCTAAACCAGGCACGGATGCAGCACTGGCCTTGGGTATGATGAAAGTAATCGTCGACAAAGGCATGCACGATCTGGAGTTTTTAAAAGAACAGACTGTTGGCTGGGAAGCACTGCTGGAAACTAAACTGCCAGACTATCCACTCG
>DDIE01000064.1:0-6048 GCA_002338385.1 Proteobacteria bacterium UBA1858 | reverse complement strand
TATCCACTCGATAAGGTTGAGCAAATCACGGGTGTACCGGCAGCAGATATTGAACAGCTGGCGACTGAATATGCCTCTGCCAAGATTGCTGTCATCCGCGCCAACTATGGACTTAATCGCCACCAGAATTCAGGCCAGATGTGTCGTGCCATCCTCACTTTACCGGCTGTCACGGGTTCTTGGCGACATCGATGTGGCGGTGCTAGTTTTGGTAACCTGGAAGAAATGTGGCTGCGCCATGATCTGGCTAAGTTGCATCGTCCTGATCTCGGTGATCGCGCCTCCAAGCGTCAAATCAGCATGGTACAACTAGGGCGCGCGTTGGCTGACAATATCGGCTACAACGAAGAGCCACTTGATCCACCGATTAAATCGATGTTTGTCTACAACTCTGATCCTGCCAACTGTGCACCCAACTCAAATGCGATTCGCAATGGCATGATGCGGGATGACTTATTTGTTGCCGTGCATGAGACGTTCTGGACCGACACATGTGAATATGCCGATATCGTATTACCCGCCGACACACAACTGGAGCGCCAGGATTTAGTCGCCACCTACGGTAACTGGTACTACGTCATGAATGAGCCAATCATTGAGCCACTGGGCGAGTCAGTGCGTAACTCAGAGCTATTCCGCATGTTAGCTAAGAAGATGGGCTACGATCAGGACACTGACAACGCATTCACCCAGACAGACGAAGAAATCATCCGCGATATTCTGGTCCAAGATGAAGTCAATCCTCTCATGGAGGGCATCACCTTTGAGAACCTTAAAAAGAATGGCTGGTGGCGTGCTAATACAGAATCTGAGCGGCGTAACTTCATGCACAATGGCTGGCCAACACCGAGCGGAAAAATTGAGATCTTCAGTGAAGCACTGAAAGAAGAAGGGGTTGATCCTCTCCCGACTTACGTTCCGGAGATAGAAGGCCAAGAAGATCCTAAGCGTAAACAATATCCATTACAGGTATTGAGTAGTGCCTCGCATTACTTCATCGGTGACTCCTTCCAAGCCGTGCCACGTCTGCAAGCGATGATGTCACGCCCAACCGTGGAACTCAGTCCGGAAGAAGCGGCTCAGCGACAATTACAGGATGGTGACTTGTGCCGTCTTTATAATGATCGTGGTGAGACCTATGCCTATGCAGTCATCATTGAAGGTATGCTATCGGGCATGTGCTCGACACAAAAACAATTCAAGGGCAGTAACACCCCCGGCGGTGTCAACATCAATGCCTTGAATTCAGAGATGTTAACCGACTTTGGCAATAGCCCAACGTTCTATTCGTGTTTGGTAGAAATTGAAAAAGCAGATGAGAATATGCGTAAACAAGCACTCTTACAGGAATGGGGTGGCAAACAGGGCTATATTCAAAAATGGCGTGAAGATCCCCGTAATCAGGGCGTTGAAGCCACTGATGAGGAAATCATTGAAAGCGCTGAACAGATCCACCCGGGAGTATTCAACTAATGGCTAAGCTAGACACATTTAACGACCCATTTGATTTTCGTATTCGCACTCTGCCGGAGCCTAATCCAGACATTCAGACCCTGCGTGTGCAATCTAATGAGGGTGTGATCACCAAATTTGAAAACCTAACGGATGACACCTATCGCGTCGTCGTTACCTGCCCAGAGGGTTCTCACAAGTTATGTGCACGTGCTGGACAGTACGGCACAATTAAAGTCGACGGCATTCAAAAACCGCGTTCATACTCGTTTGCCCAAGCACCTGAGAGAGAAAATCCAAACGAATACACTTTCTTCATACGCTTGGTACCCGGTGGTGAGTTGTCAGCTTGGTTGGCTGAGAAAAATCGCGAAGGCGAGCAGGTAAAACTATCTGGACCGATGGGTAAATTTGGCTTGGACGAGTCTGCCAAGCCAATGGTATGCATTGCCGGTGGCAGTGGCATGAGTGCGGTCAATGCACTGGCCCAAGAAGTACAGGCGAAAGGCATCGTGCGTGACTGTTACTTCTTTTACGGCGCGCGCACAGAAAAAGATTTGTATTTGCATGATGAAATACAAGCGCTCAAAGATAACTGGCCTGCAGGGGCTAAGTTTGAGTATATCCCGGTCCTCTCAGAAGAGCCCGAAGGCAGTGCTTGGACAGGCCCACGTGGCTTTGTTACCCAGCATATGAAAGAGGCCTATCTGGATACCGGCATAGTCAATGCAGATAATCTGAAAGCGTTTTTCTGTGGTCCACCGCCAATGATCGATCATGGTATTCAGGCGCTGCAAGACGCAGGGCTGTCTCTGGATGATATCTACTATGATAAATTCGAAGATATGCGTTCGCCTGCACCTGTGATTGATAATCAAATGTGTGTGCTATGTGATGAATGTTTAATGGTTAAAGCGACCGAGAACTGCATTGTCGAAGCGACCAACTTCAAGCGTGATGATGACGGCATAACTGAGTTTGAACGAGTTAAGCCTGCGCATAGCTCAGGCTTGTATTACAACGCATTGTATATTGATGAGAAAGAATGTATCCGCTGTTACGCGTGTGTTGAAGCATGCCCACACAAAGCGATCAATCCGAACTACGACAAAGTGCCGACCACATTAAGGAAGTTCTAATACCTATGATGATGGGTCATTACGCTCTGTTACGCGCGATTGAATATGTCCAATCCACATAAGCAATCGCACCAAATTAAAGCTGCTTCAGGTCACTGAAGCGGCTTTTTTTTAATCATCGTCATACACTATCACTGGCTAACACGTGGCTGACGATTACTGGGGAATACAAATGAAAATACGATTTAACTACATAACATCACTGGTCAGCATGCTTGTGCTGCTGGCGAGCATCAGCACAGCCGTGTTGGCAGAAGAACAATACCAAGAGGGCTTGTTCTGGAAGATAGAAAAAGAGGGTCAATTTGTCGGGCACATCTTTGGCACCTTACACATGAATGATGCCCGCATTAATGACTTACACCAGAAAGTGTCCATGGTATTGGATGAAGCGGATAGTTTCGCTATGGAAGCATTCCCCAGCGATCACTACTGGAATCCGTACCAGGGCGGTCAGTTGATTAAGCACGATATGGTGCTAGAGCGTGGTGATTCTTTGGAGAACTATGTCGGCAAAGAAACCTATCAGAAGATCGAGGGAGTGCTTGTTGATGTCTTAGGCATGAAGCCAGACCTAGTCAAAACACTGCGTCCATGGGCGGCGATGCGAAGCTTTGCGGTGCGTGCAGAAAGTAATGATGTGATTCTTGATTATGCCTTACTGGAACGCGCAGGCGATCAAAGAAAAGAATTATTTCAGGTCGAGTCTATCGAAGAATTCATTGTGACGTTGCAGGAAATGCCCATCGAGGCACAGGTTGCGCTATTAAAATTCACGGTCGCCAGCTATGACGATATGCGTGGCATTATTGATGATATGTTAGACGCTTATCTGGAGCAGGATCTTGCGGCGATGCATAGCATCAGTACGCGTTTCATTCCTTCAGCAAAAGAGAACGAACAGTGGCGGGATATTTATCTGCGCCATGTGATTGAGATCAGGAATATCGTGATGGCACACTACATGCGCAAGCCAATGCGCTTAGGCAATACCTTTATTGCCGTCGGTGCAGTCCACTTGTTTGGCGACAAAGGTGTGTTGGCACTGGTCGAGAAAGACGGCTACACCCTCACGCGCGTAGAGCTCTAAGGTAAATTCACGTGCAACAGCGGTCACGCATATTACCTGCCTTGATACTCACGCTATGCGCCTGTGCGCATAGCGTACTGGCAGAGACAAAATATGTGACCGACCAATTTGAAATCATGCTGCGTACTGGCCAATCAGTGCAACATGAAATTCTGCGCCAGTTAAAAAGCGGTACACAAGTAACTGTGCTGGAATCAAACTATGAGTACAGCCGTGTCCGTACGGCCTCGGGTAAAGAGGGCTGGGTACTGACCCGTTACTTAATCGATCAACCAGCCGGACGCGAACGGGCAGTTAAATTACAGGCAGACCTGGAGTTATTGCAGAATAACTTTGATGCCTTGCTCGCGAGAGAAAAAAATGACCTACAGCAGGAAATCGATCGACTAGAAATGCTTGCGCAAAAACCGCTGACCTTGGAAAAGCGCAACCAGGCACTTAAGACAGAACTCCAACAGCAACAACAGCGCTATCAGGTATTGCTACAAGAGACCGAAGCGCTGCGCACGCCCTACAAGGATCGCGAGTGGTTAATCACTGGCGCGGGAGTGTTTTTTGCGGGCATGGTGGTGGGGATGGTTTTGGTAGGGCGACGTAAGAGGCGTTGGAACCAGCTTTAAACCTATCTGCGTGGCCGCGGCGGTGTTAAAAAGCCGCTCCCAATACTCACTTACTATATGTAAGCTCCGTTTGCTCGCGACTTTTCGCCTAGCCGCGCCTGCCTCGAAAACGGTTTAATTATCACTTTTATTCTGAGTCACTTCAGTTAGTCTGTTAGAAATTTTCTCGGAAGCTTTACTTTCATAAAACTCTTTATGATGTTTTCTTAATGGGTCTTTATGTAATTCTTTAAAAACACTTTGAATGAAATAAGCATAATCTTCACCTTTGTTTGTATCAGTGGCTAATTGATTAGAAAAACCTACGAGTGATTTTGCTAGTACGCTTTTGTAAGCATAATCTTCGATGATATTTTTTTGTTTTACATATTGCATTGCACAAAACCATGCCACTGTAAGAGGTATTGGTATCAGTAAGAATCTTGCGAGAATACCATTGATGTTATTAGCCTTGACGTCTGTATCTTTGATGCCTAGAAGCTCGGAAATATTCACAAACCCGAATATATCTAAGCTGATTATGATTGCTATGAGAACAAATATCGCTGCCCCTGTGATCCAAATGAAGCGCCCAGTAGTCTTAGCTTCCTCATATTGCCTATTAAATGCACTGCTAATTCCCTCAGTAGCTGATAGTTGAAGGGAATTCTCTGCTTCTGTGATCAAGTTTTCAGCTTGTTCCAAGTAATTTTCATGTTTCTTTTCAAAAGCTAATAATTTCTTTGAATATTCTTCAGTCTCTGTCTTTTGGCCTTCTAATTGAATTTCTCGTTGGGCTATTTTTTCTGAAAAAGTGTTTATTACTTCAGAATGGGTTTTGCTCTCATTTAGTATATCTTTTATTTTTGATGAATTATTAGTGTCTTGTTCTATTCCATCTTGAATCTCTTTCCTAAGATTATTTGTTTCCGTTGTAAGTGCTATTAGCTCTTGATGAAGTTCTGAAATATTGGTTTGTTCTTTTTTTGCATCTTCTTTTATTACGCTAATAGCTTCTAATATGGTTGCTGCCTTTTTTAGCGTTTCATCAAAGCTCTCGATATTTTCCGATAATTCTGAAGCTTTTTTTTGTTGTGCAGTAGTTGCCTCATCAAAAACCTCTAATCTCTCATCCCAGTAACGGACGCCAGTATTTCTTAGTATAGGTTTTATTTCATTTATAGAGTTTGCTAAATTTTCTAGATCTTTACTTTCGATATAAGTATGAATATTGTTTAGACGATCATTTAGAAGTATTCTCTCATCAAAAGTAGTTTTCTGAATACATCTGTTAGGTGATTTAGTTAATGCAGTTATGTCACTTAATATTCCCTCTATTCCAACTTTAATAGATTTGGCTTCGTATTCATTTTCTTGACCATATCTTATGTCTGGGTATTCCTTGGGTTTAATAGATTTAATTGAATCTCTGATCTCATCTCGGATGGATCTCAAATCTTTGATTGAATTACATTCCATTAGTCACCTATGTTCTACTTTCTAACTCTTCCCATACACCGGGATCACTGCGCCGTTGATGGCGCGTGCCAGGGGTGAGCACAGGAATAGCATGGTGTTGGCGAGGTCTTCGCAGGGGATCCAGGTACTAAAGTCGGCATCTGGCATGTCAGCACGGTTGGTTGGGGTGTCGATGGTGCCCGGTAGGATGCAGTTGATGTTGATGTCGTCCTGTTGATGTTCGGCCGCCATGCTCCCGGTCAGGGTGACCACTGCGCTTTTGGCGATGCAGTAGGGTGCCATTTTCGCT
>DDIE01000068.1 GCA_002338385.1 Proteobacteria bacterium UBA1858 | reverse complement strand
GGTCTAGTTCAGTGGTTCTAAGCTGAAGACTTAAACCTTATGGTTGGGAAAAGGCACCTTCGGGTGCCTTTTTTTATGCCTGATAAAAAGCTGATTTTAATTGCACTATCTTGTACCATTCTGTGTCTTAAGTATTTAACTCAACGGGTAATCCCATGCTCAAAAAACTCAGCCTAGTCATAATCTCCACCTGTTCCTATGCATGGGCAGGCTGCACGCCAGAAACGGTTAATTTCTACCTGGAAAAAGGCTTCAATCAGGAACAAATTACAAAATTATGTGCGCAGGCGACGGAACCAGCACCTAGTTACCAGCCTTATCAAAAACCTGTAGTAATCGTTAAACAAGGCTATATGCCGGGCATGACAGAGGAAGCCTCGCGTGCGGTGAGAACCTTGAAAGGCAGTATTGATGGCCGTTCAATCGATGTCACTGACAATAAAATTAACTACATCAGTAAGCTATGCCTGAAAGCGGGCAATGCCCCTGACCTTGATAAGCGTATTGTAAAATGCGTCGACGTCGCTTACTCCGTCTCACGAGATGACCTGCGGGTCAGAGAATCGGGCATCGGTTTGATGTTCTTTGGCCAAGAGTCTGTCAGTGTGTCGAGTAAAAACGTCACTCGCAAGTTAGCTGTGAGCGATCCCTGGTCAGCAATGAGTCCGGAAATAGCGCTGCAGCTGAAGCGACGCTATGAGTCTCTGGAAGATCCTACCGAAGTCGATATTCCGTTGCGTCGCCAAGCCTCAGCTAATGAAGTTATTGATGCGATTCGTACCCTGTCATCTGAGTTCCGCAATATTCAAACAGGTGATCAGGAAAGTGAGGTCGAAAAAATTCTACGCGACGATTATGTCCCGCCTACGGAAGAGGAATATGTTGCCTCACAACCGACTTACGAACAACAAAAGCAGGAAAAAGACAAAGATAAGAAGTGGTGGAATCCGTTTGACTAGTGCACGCCGCTAGCTTTGTTCATTGGCGATTTCAACACGTTGAATCAAAGAGCGTTCACGCATGGCACTGGGAATAGCAATATTCATTAACTCTAACAGCGTTGGGCTCACGGCCCCCAGCCCCCGGCCCGCTGCTAAGGTAATCTCATCACCACTGTGATCAAGTACCGCACAAGGCACCGGATTGGTGGTGTGTTGAGTATGTGGGTCACCCGTTAAAGCATCGTACATCTCATCACAATTACCATGATCAGAGGTGAGTAATATATTGACGCCCTGTGTGGTCGCCGCATCCAATAAACGACCAACTTGTTTATCCATGAATTCCAGCGCCTTGATAATGGCTTCCGGCACGGCCGTGTGGCCGACCATATCGCCATTTGCGTAGTTAACAATAATTAAACTATGCTCGCCGGCTTCGACCGAGGCGATCACTTCATCAGTCACTTGTTTGGCACTCATCTCAGGTTTTAAATCATAGGTAGCGACTTTGGGTGAGGGCACCATAATTCGATCTTCACCGGGAAAGGGCTTTTCCTTACCGCCATTAATGAAGAAAGTCACATGCGGGTATTTCTCTGTTTCGGCACAATGAAATTGTTTCAGCCCACGATTGCTCACCACCTCTGCTAATGAGATTGTCGGGTGCTCGGACTGAAACGCCACGGGGCTGTTGAAGGAAGAATGGAACACGGTCATGGTAGACATGTTAATGGGCGTGAAAGCATGCCGCTCAAATTCGTTAAAATCCTGCTCGGCCAAGGCTGCGCCCAACTGACGTGGGCGATCATTTCTGAAATTGAAGAAGATCACCTCATCATCGGCCTGAATACGATCACACCCTTTAATAATAGTTGGCACGATAAATTCGTCCAGGATTTCTTTTTTATAGCACATGCGTATGGCTTGCCGGGCACTGTCCTCAACCGTCACATCGCCGGCACCAGTCAAGGCCTTGAAGGCCGCCTCCGTTCGCTCCCAGCGCCGATCCCTATCCATAGCATAATAGCGTCCAATAACAGTATGAATGGCACCGCGTGCCTCTTCTAAGGGTTGGTTAAGCTCCTCTAGATAACTCAATGCCGTATTAGGGCTGGTGTCACGACCGTCAGTAATCATGTGGACTGCCGGTTTGACACCATGCACCTTACACATTTCCAGCAGGGCCTTGAGATGTTCAATGTGAGAGTGCACACCACCATCTGAGACTAAACCCAGTAAATGAACCGGTCGAGCTTTCTTGCGCGCCCGCTTAATTGCCGCTAACAAGACCTTATTTTTAAAAAACCGACCATCATGAATAGCATCATTAATCATGACTAAATCTTGATGGATAATATTGCCGCAACCCATGGTGATATGACCAACCTCGGAGTTACCCATCTGGCCATCTGGCAAACCCACTGCCGCACCAGAGGCCTGCAAGGTGGTATATGGGTGATCAGCAAAAAATTTATCCAGCCGCGGCGTATGCGCTTGCGTGATCGCATTATGTTCGCCCTGAGTATTGACACCAAAGCCATCCAGTATCACCAGCATGGCTCGACCTGTCATACTGTTTTTATCATTCCTTGGCATTGTTGTCTGTGGTGTCTTGTGACGTCTTTTGTTCACTCTCTAGCAGCTCGATTTCATCCAGCTCCTGATCCATTTCCTGTTCTGTCATTGGTCTAAACCGGTTATCGTCATGCGCGCTGATCGCGGGTGCTTTGATCAATTTAGCCATGACCAGGCCCAACTCAAATAACAACCATACGGGCACCGCCAGCAAGACCTGCGATATCACATCCGGTGGGGTTAATAACATACCCACTACAAATGCCATTACGATGACATACGAGCGCGCCCTGGCTAATGCCTCAACGTTAGTCACACCTGTCATCACAAGGACAAAAGTGATAACAGGTACCTCAAAGGCGATCCCGAATGCAATGAACATCTTGGTTACAAAATCAAGATAGCGGCTGATATCGGTCATCACCGAGACACCCTCAGGGGTGGCCGCAGTAAAGAAGCCAAACACCAAAGGGAAAACAATAAAATAAGCGAAGGTCATACCGACATAAAACAGGATCGAGCTGGAGGCCAGTAAAGGGAACACCCACCTCCGTTCATGCTTATACAGACCCGGCGCGACAAATGCCCACAGTTGATACAGAATCCACGGAATAGTGATTACCACGGCTAACAGCATGACCAGTTTGAATGGGGTCAAAAAAGGTGACGCCACGTCTATCGCTACCATCGTGCTCTGTGCTGGCAAGTGTTTCAGCAATGGTTCTGCTAGCAATGAATATAATTGATTGGCAAACGGGAACAGCGCTAACAATACCACGCCAATGCCTAGCAGGACTTTAATCAGACGATCACGTAATTCAATCAGGTGCGAGACCAGACTCTCTTGTGTGTTGGCCGACTCAGTCACATCTAGTTCCCGGATTTATCTGCTGAGGTCGATTTAGCAACTTCGATATCGGCTTGTTGTTTCAAGCCATCTGCATCGTTGCTAATTGCATTGATTTCCTGTTCGGCTGTGTGTTGAGTATCTTTAATAATATTCCTGAGCTGCGATATTTCATCTTGTTGTTGTTCAAGCATTTCTTGCAACTCTGCAGCTTTTAACTCCTGCTCAATATCGGACCGCATCGCAGTCAGCATGTGTCTAATTTTGCCAACCCATCGCCCCAGTTTTGCAGCCAGCACTGGCAATTTGTCAGGGCCCACAACCACCAGCGCCACTGCCAATACGATAGCAAGTTCCCAGAAACTAAAGTCGAACATAGGGTGTCAGAGGTGAACTGTGCTCAGTTATCTTTTGAATCATCAGAAGACTTGTTGCTGCCTGACTCTTCACTCTTTACCGCACTCTTAAAATTCTTAATTGCACCACCCAAGTCACCGCCGAGGTTTTTCAAGCGTTTAGTACCAAACAGCAGTAGCACGATCGCTAGAATAATAAGCAGTTGCCAAATACTAATTCCCATCATGTTTCTCCAATATTGTTGTCTGCGTCTACTGACTTCGACTGGCTTTTTCGGCCAGGCCAGAGAGACCAAATCGACGCTCCAGTTCTTGCGTGACCTGCTCTAAAGACAAGTCTTCATTGATTAATAAAACTAGACTATGGAACCATAAGTCTGCCATCTCATTAATCAGTGCCTGCTGATCATCACCCTTAGCTGCGATAATTACTTCACTGGCTTCTTCGCCTACTTTCTTCAAAATATGATCGAGACCATTTTGGTATAGGCTCGCCACATACGAGGCGTCCGCACTGGCCGTCTTTCTGCTCACGAGAACTTGTTGCAAGGCTGCTAGGGTATCTTGGCTAGACACATTCAATAACCATAATTACAGGATTGGTAAGAATAACATAAGCGCAGACTCCAATTTAGACCCGTATAGGTATATTGTGGGCGCGCATGGCGTCTTTTGCCTGTTGAATGGTGTATTCACCAAAATGAAAAATACTCGCTGCTAGTACCGCATCGGCCTTGCCAGAAGTGACACCCTCACACAAATGTTCCAGCTTGCCCACGCCACCTGAAGCAATCACGGGTATGGAAACGGCTTGACTGATGGTACGCGTTAATTCGAGGTCAAAACCAATTTTAGTGCCATCGCGATCCATGCTAGTAAGCAACAATTCACCGGCACCATAATCAGTCATTTTTATCGCCCACTCGACGGCATCAATACCGGTTGGTGTACGTCCACCATGAGTAAAAATCTCCCAGCGAGGGTGTACCTCCGAGGACGCGACTTTTTTGGCATCAATGGATAACACGATACATTGCGATCCCACTTTATCAGCCGCCTGTTTCACTAGCTCAGGCCGCTTTACCGCGGCAGTATTAATACCCACCTTATCTGCCCCAGCATTCAGCAGGCGTCTAATATCGTCAACTGAACGAATGCCTCCACCCACAGTTAGGGGTATGAACACCTGACTGGCAACTTGTTCCACCACCTGTGCCATAGTATTGCGCTCATCGGAACTGGCCGTGATATCCAGAAAGGTGATTTCATCAGCACCTTCCGCATCATAACGTTTGGCAATTTCAACTGGATCACCGGCATCGCGAATATCGACAAATTTTACCCCCTTGACGACTCGACCTGCATCCACATCAAGGCAGGGAATGATTCGTTTAGCTAACATTGCATCAACTAATCAAGGTTGATGTTGACTTGCCAGCGCCTGCGCTTCAGCCAAGTCGATGGTCCCCTCGTAGAGCGCACGACCGACTACGACACCGACAATGCCTTCTTCATCAGTTGCACATAAGCGCTTGATGTCATTGAGGTCGGTGACGCCGCCAGAAGCAATGACTGGAATATGAATACTCGCCGCCAATTCAACCGTCGATTCGACATTCACACCTTGCATCATGCCGTCACGACTGACATCAGTGAATACGATTGCTGCCACACCATCAGCCTCGAAATGCTGAGCAAGATCAATAACATCATGATGGGATAACTTGGACCAGCCATCAATGGCAACTTTACCGTTCTTGGCATCCAGCCCAATGATGATATGACCAGGAAACTCCAAACATAAGTCATTCACAAAATGTGGTGCGGTGACCGCTCGGGTGCCAATAATGACATATTGCACACCACACTCTAAATATTGATCGACGGTATCTTCGTCGCGGATGCCGCCACCCACCTGAATAGGTAAGTCTGGATATTTAGCTGCGATTTTTTCAACGATGGAAAAATTACGTGGAGCACCCTCAGTGGCACCATCAAGATCAACCAGATGCAGTCGTTGCGCGCCAGCCTGCACCCATTTATCTGCCATCTCAACTGGATCATCTGCGAATATTGTTTCATCGTCCATACGACCCTGGCGCAAACGCACACAACGTCCATCTTTAATGTCTATTGCAGGAATAATAATCATTATTTATTTAACCTTAATGGGGCAGCCAAGCATACTGCTAGTCTTACTTACCTGACCAGTTTAGGAAGTTTGTCAGTAATTGCAAACCATTGTCCGCGCTTTTCTCAGGATGGCATTGCATAGCAAATACATAACCTTGAGCTAGCACTGATGTAAATTCCACGCCATAGTGAGTGCGGCCCACTTGTTGCTTTGCATGCGCCAGCGCCACATAGTAACTATGGACAAAATAAAAATAACTGTCTTGCGCGATCCCGTGCCACACAGGATGATCCAAAGTTTGCCGAATCTGATTCCAGCCCATGTGCGGTACCTTGAGACGACCATCAGCCGCTGGCATATCTGGGCCAAACTGTTTGACCGAGCCCTTGAACATGGCTAAACAATCGGTGCCACCATTTTCGTCACTTGTTTCCATTAGCACCTGCATGCCCATACAGATTCCAAGGAATGGTTTTTCGCTGGCCGCTTGTTGCAGCGCAGTGACTAGCCCGGTTGCTCTGATTTGCTGCATGCAATCCGCGGCGGCGCCTTGGCCCGGGAACACTATCCGATCAGCATTATCAATATCCTCGGGACGCTGACACACTTCAATGACCTGCTGATCATTTGCTACCGCCTTCAGGGCGCTGGTGACAGAGTGAAGATTACTCATGCCATAGTCAACAACAGCAATTTTTTTCACGCTTTTTCCGTAGTCAGTGGACTAGATTAAACAAGGCTTGTGCTCAGAGCGTGCCCTTAGTTGATGGCAACTGATCCGTCATGCGTTCGTCTATCTCACAGGCATAGCGTAACGTTCTTCCCAGCGCCTTGAATATTGTTTCAGCGATATGGTGGGAATTTGTACCTTTAAGGTTATCGACATGCAGGGTGACATGAGCATGATTAACAAAGCCTTGTAAAAACTCGATCACCAAATCAACATCAAAATCACCTATACGTGCGCGGGGATAGTCAACATTGTAGTGCAAGCCAGGACGGCCTGAAAAATCCACGACGACTCTTGATAGCGCCTCGTCCAGTGGCACATACGCGTGCCCGTAACGACGAACCCCTTTTTTATCACCCATCGCCTGTTTGAATGCTTGACCTAGGGTGATACCAGAATCTTCTACGGTGTGGTGAGCATCCACCTCCAAATCGCCGACCGCTTTCAGCTGAATATCGAATTGTCCATGGCGAACAATTTGATCCAACATGTGATCCAGAAATGGAATTCCAGTAGCAACTTCGCCTTGGCCGGTACCGTCCAGATTCAATTCAACTGATATTTGAGTTTCTAAGGTATTGCGCTCTATTTTAGCCGTGCGTGCTGTCATAACCATTTTTCGCTTGTGTAATTTTGCTGCATATTATACCTCTAACCAGAACGTCACGGGACCATCATTTTGCAACGCGACTTGCATATCGGCACCAAATTGACCCTGCTGCACGTAAGCATACTCATTATGTGCAAATTCGAGCAATTTGGAGAACATTTTTTGGCCAAACTGTGCGCTGACATTGTGGCCGAAACTAGGTCGATTACCAGTGCTGGTATCAGCAATCAAGGTAAATTGTGGCACCAGTAGCACACCACCGGCAATGTCTTGCACACTCAGATTCATCTTGCCTGATGGATCGGGGAATATGCGATAACTGATCATACGTTTCAGCAAGCGCTGAACATTCTGCTCATCGTCGTGCGCCTGCACAGCGACCAATGCCACTATACCCACCTCGATTTCAGCCACACACTGTTGTTCGATCTCCACACTTGCAGAGGCTACTCGCTGAATCAGGCCAATCATGCCAAGCGTGCAGCCAGTTCGTTGGTGGCCTGAACCAAAGCAGCGACAATTTCTGGCTCAGTTGCCGAATGCCCACTGCTAGGCGCGATGGTCAATCTAGCTTGTGGCCAGGCCTGATGTAAGCTGTAGGCTTGGCCAACTGGGCAAACCACATCATAGCGGCCATGCACAATGTAACCCGGTGTACTGGCTAGTTTATGCGCATCCTGCAGCAGCTGATTGGCCGTCAGGTAGGCGTCGTGCATAAAATAGTGACACTCAATGCGCGCCAGACTGAGGGCGACTTGTGGATCACCAAAATGAGCTCTCACGCTCTGTTTAGGCTGCAGCGTTGAGGTATTTCCCTCCCAAATCGACCACTCTTGAGCAGCACGTAATTGCTCTTCATTATCGTCACTGGTGAGACGCCGATAATACGCACTCACCATATCGTGCCGCTCTTGTTCCGGAATTACGGCTTGATAGTCGCGCCAATAGTCTGGAAAGATTTCACTGGCACCATGTTGATAAAACCACTGGATATCCTGCGCGCGGCATAGAAATACGCCTCGTAAAATCAATCCTAACACCCGTTCAGTGTGCGCCTGGCTATAGGCAAGACCCAGCGTTGAGCCCCACGACCCCCCGAACACCACCCAGCGATCAATGGCTAGGGCAGCGCGGATGGTCTCCATGTCTGCAATCAAATGCGCGGTGGTATTTTCCTGTAGGCTGGCATGCGGCGTGGATCGGCCGGCGCCACGCTGATCAAATAAAATAATGCGATAGCGTAATGGATCAAAAAAGCGCGGGTGATAGGCCTCGCAGCCCGAACCAGGACCGCCATGTAAAAATACTGCTGGGATACCTTCAGGGTTACCGTATTCTGCAACCCATAATTGATGGTGTTCGGATACTGCCAAATGATGTTGTTTGTAGGCTGTAATTTCAGGATATAGAGATAACATCGTCGTTCCACTCAGATTTAAAAGACCTGCTTAGTCCAGATCACAGCACTGCACCGGGCAAACAATCACCTTAGAGTAGCCAAGGCCTTATCCCATGTGGTGAGTAAAGTAGCGGCTGATGATCAAGTGATTAATGCCAACGAATGCATCTTGTTGGGTGTGTCTGGCAGCAGCGATTGATTAAGCTTGTTGCATATCTTATTACATTTCTAAGGTCGTGCGCCCATTGATGAAACCATAACGCGAGAAAATATCACTTCTCAGAGTAAGACTTTATCATTCAAAAGCATTCATGTGGATTGTTATGGGCACCCGTATCGATGAGCTGCCTGCTGCATTCAAAGCAATAATCAAAGCCTCAGTGGTGGTCGTATAATGATGCGGAATACCCATCAATTCACACGTGGCTTGATCCTCGCTGATGCGTATTTCTAGGCCTTTTGGCAAATTTGAGGCCGTGCACTGACTCAGCCTGCCGCCACCGGAATTGTTAATCCTGATCGGTGTTATGCGCCTGTATTGATAAGCTTTTAGCTGCGTTATGTTGTGTAACACTGGCAGTGCCAGATGGGTTGCGTGGGGATGATCCCTATTGCCATCAGGCCGCGCCTGTAAGTGCCAGATCAGCCCATACACCAAGAGATTAATGAATAGTACAAAAATCGAGAAAGACCACATGTAAGTCCTGAAATTGATCATAATGGATAGTTATAATATCTATAAAATTACTAT
>DDIE01000041.1:9453-35369 GCA_002338385.1 Proteobacteria bacterium UBA1858 | reverse complement strand
GTCGCGGGTTCGAGTCCCGTCCACTCCGCCATTTATTTGTTTACAGGGGAAGAAATCATCTTCCCCTTTCTTGTATACTCTGTCGCAGAGCAGCTACACTCAAAACAATCTCATAAAAGAACCCGGAAAACAGAATTATGTTAATGCAGATACGCGAACGGGCTACGGGAATTTTTGCCTATATTATTGTCATTCTAATCATCATACCCTTCGCATTTTGGGGCATCCAAGAGTATTTCACCGGAGGTGCCGAGGCTAATGTAGCTACAGTTGAAGGTTATGATATAAGTCAGCGCGAATTTGATGCTCGACTGCAAGAACAACGCAGATATCTTAAATCAATCTTAGCTGATGCTGCCGACGATTTATTTGCTGACGACGATCAGCAATTTAAAAATCGTGTGCTGGATGAAATGATCCAGTTACGTCTGCTATTGTCTGAGGTTGAAGAAGCTGGCTACCGCGTGAGTGATCAAAAAATATATCAACTCATACAATCGATTCCTCAATTCCAAAAAGATGGTGTTTTTGATAGCGCTACTTATCAACTTGCTCTGTCATCACAACGGCGCGATCCTATTCAATTTGAATCGCAAATTCGCAGAGAGGAGGCCAGTAATCAATATCGCGGAAGTATCGTATATTCAGCATTTTTACCCGGTCGCGATAAGCTCAACTTCGCCGCTTTACAAGAGCAAGAACGCAGCTTTGATTATTTTGAAATTAAGCCTGCTGTTGCTGGCATTACGGTCTCTGAACAGGCCATAGAGACACACTATCAAGCCAATCTTAATCAATTTAGCTCTCAGCCCAGAGTTAAGCTGGAATATATAGAAATCAAACAGCAAGCAATTGCTGACAACTTACAAATTTCTGAGCAGGATTTATTGGACGCTTACAATAACGAACCTCAGCGATACCGTAGCCAAGAATTGCGCCAAGCTCAGCACATCTTATTCAAGCTCAGCGAGGATGCGACTGATGAGGCGGTAACACTGGCTTTTGAACAAGCTCAACAAGCTGTCGATCGTCTTGCTGATGGTGAGAGTTTTGGTAGTGTTGCGGCGGATTTATCCGCTGACACTTTCTCGGCCGCAAATAATGGTGACTTGGGCTTGTTGAGTCGCACCGATATCGACAATCCTGTATTCATAGAAAAATTATTCAGTATGCAAACAGGCCAGGTCAGTGATGCGCTGAGAACCAAACTCGGGGTGCAGATTATCAAGCTGGGTGAGGTGGTTACCCCACAACAGAAAAGCTTTGCTGAGGTCAGCGCGCAAATCGATGCTGAACTGCGTGCTCAAACTGCTCAGACTGAGTTCGTGAGTCAGGCGCAGACGCTAGAGGAACTGAGTTACGAATTTGCCGATAATCTAGATAAGTCTGCTGAGGCGTTGGCGCTGGCAGTCAAAACGACAGACTGGCTTGAGGCTGATAGCGTTGGTGGATTGGCCGACTATCCTAAAATTCGTGCCGTGGCGTTTTCTGAACAGGTCCTCACGGAGCGTATCAACAGTGATTTGCTTGAACTCGATGAGGGGCATGTGGTGGTGATCAGAGTGTTAGACTATCAAGAGCAACAAACTCAAAGTCTAGCGACTGTCAGAGAGCAAATTGAAGCGACTCTGGCGCAACAACTGGCCGTCCAGCAAGCTGTCGAAATCGGTGAAACATCCCTGTTAAAGATCAAGTCTGGTGAACATCAGTTTGCAGACATAGCCGCTGGCTTAAATGCAGAAATCATTGCCATCGGGCCAGTTAAACGTGATTCAGACTCAGTGCCTGCCCATGTATTACAGCAAGCATTTGTGACTAAATATGCTAATCATGAGCAGCCTGTTTTTTCAGGCATGCTCACAGCTGACTCCAGCTATCTGATCATGCGGCTCAATAGTGTTGCTCAAGCAGAGGTAGATGCCACGCTCAGTGCCAGTGAATGGATCACTTTGCAAGGTCATTACGGGCGGCGTGAAATGAATGCTATGGTGCAATCCCTACGTGAGATGCGCGAAGTTGTACTCTATTCTGAAAACTTATAAGCCTAGCTTAAATTAGATTTATGAAACTGCATTGGCAAATACTGATAGCACTTGCCTTGGCGGTTTTAGCCGGTCTATTCACACCCCAATTAATCGCACTAAGCGGCATCGACGTCACCGCAGTCTACCAGTTCTTCGGCAGCCTTTTTCTGAATGCACTGAAAATGATTATTGTGCCTTTAATTATATCTTCCATAATTGTAGGTGTAGGCAGTATTAAGCAAGATGGTTCATTTGCGCGGATGGGAGGTAAGACATTCTTCTATTATGTATGCACCAGTGCCATAGCGATTGTGATCGGACTAGTGATGGTGACAATTTTTCAGCCAGGCTTGATTAACGGTGTCCCTGCCAGAGAAATATTAGGTCTGCACGCCAGTACGGCGGATGTCACCGCTCAAGTTGGTCAGGCCAGTAGCGCTAGTATCACTGATATTTTCCTCAGAATGATCCCCACTAATGTTGTCCACGCGGCCGCTCATGGCCAGATGTTAGGTCTGATATTTTTCAGTTTGTTATTTGGTTTTTTTTTGGCGCAACTGCAAGGTGCCAGCAAATCTACAATGAAGGATTTTTTCGAAGCAGTATTCGAAATCATGATGCGCATTACGGATTTGATTATGCGTTTCGCACCGATCGGGGTATTCGCTCTAGTCGCTAAGGTAGTCGCAGTATCTGGTCTGGATGTATTTATTCCCTTGGCAAAATTCTTTTTTGTAGTCCTGGGTGCGCTACTCATACATATGTTTGTGGTCATGCCATTATTATTAAAAATATTTGCCAGGGTACATGCGGCTCGACATATACGGGCCATGTCCCCAGCCATGTTGACGGCCTTTTCTACAAGTTCCTCATCCGCAACACTACCACTCACGCTGGAGTGCATTCAGGAGCGTGCTGGCGTATCCAATCGTACTTCGAGTTTCGTCTTGCCTCTAGGTGCCACCATTAATATGGATGGAACTGCCTTATATGAGTGTGTCGCCGCCTTATTTATTGCTCAGGCATATGGCTTGGCACTAGGCTTCGGTGAGCAATTTACGGTGGTCGTACTGGCTTTAATGACTTCTATCGGCGTTGCTGGTGTGCCGGCTGCGAGTCTGGTCGCGATCACTATAATTCTTGCCGCTATGGGTTTGCCACTGGAGGGCATTGGTTTAATTCTTGCTGTCGATCGATTACTGGATATGTGCCGCACTGCGGTCAACGTTTTCAGCGATTCCTGTGGTGCAGTAATTATTGCGCGCTCTGAGGGTGAGCAGACCAAGCTGACCTAGCGTGCAGGCCAAGGGGCCTACAGCTCAGACTAATAACCACTCATACCTACGATGTTGTAGCCGGCATCAACATAAGTCACTTCACCGGTTATGCCGCTGGCCAGATCGGAACATAAGAATGCTGCAGCATTACCAACCTCTTCAATCGTTACGTTTTTGCGTAGCGGAGCGTTTTGCTCAACATGTTCCAGCATTTTACGGAAATCACCAATGCCTGCCGCCGCTAAGGTTCTGATAGGGCCCGCGGAGATACAATTCACGCGAATACCATCGGGACCCAAGGCATACGCCATGTAGCGCGTATTGGCCTCCAGGCTCGCTTTTGCCAGACCCATGACATTGTAGTTTGGCATGGCTTTCTCGGCACCCAGGTAGCTCAGTGACAGAATGGCGCTAGCATGCCCCTGCAGCATTGGTCGAGCTGCTTTGGCTAATGCCGTAAGGCTGTAGCTGCTGATGTCATGGGCCATCATTGAACCCGCTCGGGTGGTGCGCTCAACGAAGTCGCCCTCAAGCTCCTCTTTGGGCGCAAAGGCCACCGAGTGAACCAGAATATCAAACTCACTCCAGTGTTCGCCGAGTTGTGTAAAAAGCGCACTGATATTGTCATCGCTGGCCACATCGCATGGCAAAACAATAGAGCTACTGCAGTCCTGAGCCATTTTTTCTACTCTGGATTGAAGTCGATCATTTTGATAGGTGAAGGCTAATTCGGCGCCCTGTTGATGCATGGCCTGGGCAATGCCCCAAGCGATGGAACGATTGCTGGCCACGCCGATAATGAGTGCTTTTTTGTTCTCCAGAAAGCCCATGATTTCTCCTATACAGTTCGCTTTATATTAATGGATTGATTATGCTGTGACTTTAAATTTATTCTTAATCTAGGCTAAACTCTAAATTATACATGGCCAAACATTTTCATGGCAGTTAGAACACTTATTAATCTGATCTTTTTAGCTTTGCTCCTGTTGCCAGGTTGCAAAACTGCCCAGTGGAATAACCCATATCGTGCGCAAGATCAGCAACTGGATGTGATTTACACCTCCTTTCAAGAACGTCCCAAAGAGCTGGATCCCGTTAAATCCTATAATGCTGCAGAATATGAGTTTATTGCCCAGATTTACGAGCCTCCGTTGCAGTATCATTTTCTCAAGCGACCCTATGAGTTGATTCCTCTGGCAGCTCAGCAGCTGCCAACCAGAACCTATTATGACCAACAGGGTGAAATCTTAGCAGACGACGTTGACCCTGCACTGGTCGCTTACACCGAGTATGTAGTGACAATACAAGACGACATTCGCTATCAACCTCATCAGGCGCTGGCGAAAGACCAGCATGACAAGTATGTCTATCATGATCTCAGTATGGATGATTTAGAATCCGTCCATGTATTGTCTGATTTACCTGTGCAGGGTACACGACAATTAACAGCGCATGATTATGTCTACCAAATCAAACGTCTGGCGCACCCTAACTTGCACTCACCTCTGGCGGGGTTGCTAGCGAACTACATTGTCGGTTTTGCTGATTACCGAGAGCAGGTGCTCACCGCCATGGAACAAACACCGGGGCAGTGGTTGGATTTGACAGACATTGCAATGGAGGGTGTGCTAGCACTGGATGAGCTGCGCTACAGTATCCGCGTGCAAGGTGTTTATCCACAATTTATATATTGGTTGAGTATGCCGTTTTTTGCTCCCATCCCATGGGAGGCTGATAAGTTCTATAGTCAAGCAGGGATGAAAGAGAGGAATCTGTCGTTTGATTGGTATCCGATTGGCACCGGGCCTTACATGTTGACAGAGAATAATCCAAATTTACGCATGGTCTTGGAAAAAAACCCCAATTTCCATGGCGAGCGTTATCCCTCTGAGGGCGAAGCGGAGGATCTGGCGGCCGGGTTATTGCAAGATGCCGGTCAGGCGATGCCTTTTGTCGATAAAGTGGTATTCAGCCTTGAGAAAGAGAGTATTCCATATTGGAATAAATTCATGCAGGGCTACTATGATACCTCGGGGATCAGCTCTGATAGTTTTGATCAATCCGTTGAGCTTAATTCCCAAGGTCAGTTTGCGCTCACAGATGAGATGCGCAGCAAAGGGATTAGCTTGTCATCAGCCGTGGCGACCAGTCTCTACTATCTGGGTTTTAATATGCGTGATCCTGTGGTCGGCGGTCTGGATGAACGGGCGCAGTTGCTCAGACGGGCGATATCGATTGCCGTAGACTATGACGAATTCATTTCTATTTTTAGGAATGGACGAGGCGTGCCTGCACAAGGCCCTATACCTCCCGGTATTTTTGGTTATGAAGCGGGTGAGGCTGGGCATAACCCTTATATTTATGAGTGGCGCAATAATCAATTGCAGCGGCGTTCGCTTGAGCACGCTAAAGCATTGATGACACAGGCTGGTTATGCCCAAGGCATTGATCAAGAAACGGGTAAACCACTGATCCTATATTTTGATACGGTAAGTCGTGGAGCAGATACCAAAGCGTTACTCAACTGGATGGTTAAACAGTTCGCCAAAATTGATATCCAGCTGGTTATTCGTGGCACAGATGGCAATCGCTTTTTCGATAAATTAAATCAGGGTACTTTCCAGATTTATCAACTTGGCTGGAATGCAGATTATCCTGACCCGGAAAACTTTTTCTTCTTGTTATACGGGCCTAATTCAATTCTTGTTTCTAAAGGGCAAAACTATAGCAACTATGAAAATCCTGAATTTGACCGCTTGTTTGATCAAATGAAGAACATAGAGAATAGTCCATTACGCTTAGAGATTATCAAGAAGATGAATGACATTGTGCGCGCAGACGCGCCCTGGGTGTTTGCATTTAATCCGAAATCATACTCACTTAGCCATAGCTGGTATAAAAATGTAAAACCGAATCTGATGGCCAACAACACCATGAAATACAAACGTGTCGACGCCCAGCAACGCGCCCAAGCTCGTCAACAGTGGAATTCACCGATCGTGTGGCCGTTGTATGCACTGCTGTTGTTGTTGCTGTTGTTAATCGTGCCTGCAGTCAGAGGCTTTTATCAAAGGGAACGAGCGACAGGGCTATGATTAGTTATATTATTCGTCGCGTGTTGTATGCCATACCAATTTTAATTGGTATCAACGTCATTACATTCTTACTATTTTTTGTAGTGAATTCGCCCGATGATATGGCGATGAGTCAACTCGGTCAAAAATATACAACCGAACAACAAATCGAGGACTGGAAGCGCGAGCGCGGCTATCACCTACCACTATTTCATAATCCATCAGTAACAGGCATGGCACAGTTGCAAGAGACTATTTTTTATCAAAAATCAGTACGCCTGTTTGTATTTGATTTTGGCAGTTCCGATAGTGGACGTGATATTAGTTATGACATCAGTCAGCGTATGTGGCCGAGTTTAGCTATTGCTATTCCTAATTTACTCGTCGGCTTGTTAGTGACTATTTCCTTTGCCTTGTTGATTGCATTCTTCCGCGCTACCTACATTGATTATTGGTCAGTGATTATTTGTGTCGCGCTGATGTCTATCTCCACCCTGTTTTATATTATCGGCGGTCAGTTTGTGGTCGGTAAACTCATGAGAATAGTACCAATATCAGGTTATGATATTGGTCTGGAAGCTATCAAGTTCCTGCTATTGCCAGTGATCATCGGTATCATCAGCGGTATTGGTGCGAGTACACGCTGGTATCGCACTATCTTCTTGGAAGAAATGAATAAAGATTATGTGCGCACAGCACGATCCAAGGGTGTCTCAGAAACGCGCGTAATGTTTGCACATGTATTAAGAAATGCCATGATCCCTATTTTGACCGGTGTGGTTGTGGTGTTGCCCTTATTGTTTATGGGCAGTCTGTTGACGGAAAACTTTTTTGGTATACCCGGCCTGGGTAGCTATACCATAGATGCGATCAATCGGCAGGATTTTGCCATCGTGCGCTCCATGGTGTATCTCGGTTCAGTGTTATATATCATCGGCTTATTGCTGACGGATATATCATACACGCTGGTCGACCCACGGATACGCTTGAGCTGACGCTTATGCCTTTCCAACCAGTCATACTCATTACCGATGCGCTGTTTTTTCTGCTGACTGCAGTGTTGGTAATTTTTGTTTTGATGATACGCACACGACCCCATCTAAAACGACCTTGGCAAAAAGTCATCCAGCGATCTACTGGCGCGGTCTCACTGTGTGTATTGTTGACTTACTATGCGGTTGCGTTGTTGGACTCAATGCACTTTCATCCACGCTTGGATACGCAGGTCGCCGCAGAGTATCAATATGCCAACGAAATTGTCAGTGTGTTAGATGTCATCATGACACCGATGCGCACGCAAGTAGAAAAAACATTTTCTGCACCGTTGTCAGCATATTCATTTTCTAAAGAAATGATCCAATACGATGATGGTCGGGTTGAGCATGTCTACCCGCGTTTGAAATATGGTGGCGCTCACCTGTCTGATCCAGGCATTGAAAAATTAGCTGATTTAGGACAACTGCTGTTACGTGGCATCGCGCTCGGGCTATTCGGCTGGGCCGTGATTATGGGGACTTTTATTTTGCTTAGCACGGCCTCTTCTGGCCAAGCACTCAAGCATCAGCTGCACACGATGATCAAGGATAAAAGTGATTATCCCATTGGCGCCGTGAGTGTCACCTTGGGGCTGATCGCCGTGCTCATCGCTAGTAGTATGGTGGTGGGTTCCCAGTACCATCTATTCGGCACCGACAAAGTCGGTCAAGATGTATTTTATCAGGCCATCAAGAGTATCCGCACCGGGGTATTAATTGGCGCGCTCACCACCCTGGTGATGTTACCTGTGGCAATTATCTTGGGCTCTATGGCGGGATTTTTTCGGGGCTGGGTGGATGATGTTATCCAGTATATTTATACCACGCTTAATTCGATTCCGAATGTATTGCTGATCGCAGCTTCAGTGTTACTTATTCAAGTGTATATGAACAATAATGCTGACAGCTTTGATAGCTTGACTGAGCGTGCTGATATGCGCCTGCTTTTCTTATGCTTGATTTTAGGTATTACCAGTTGGACAGGCTTGTGTCGTTTGCTCAGAGCTGAAACTTTTAAGCTACGTGAAATGGAGTATATTCAGGCCGCAACTGCGTTCGGTGTCAGCAAATACAAGATTCTTGCACGCCATATCATGCCTAATTTCATGCATATTGTTTTGATCACCGTAGTTATCGATTTCAGTGGATTAGTGTTAGCCGAGGCCGTGCTGTCTTATATCAATATTGGGGTTGATCCTGCCACCAATAGTTGGGGCAATATGATTAACCAGGCGCGTTTGGAGATGGCTAGAGAGCCTGTCGTGTGGTGGTCTTTAAGTGCAGCCTTCATTTTTATGTTCGTATTGGTGCTGTTTGCTAATTTATTCGCCGACGTGGTCCGTGATGCCTTGGATCCCAGAGTTTCAGGTTCAGATTGATGAACACACTATTACACATCGATAATCTTTCGACTGATATTCAATTATCGGATCGCATCATCCCTGCGGTTAAGCGGGTGTCACTGCAGGTCCATCAGGGTGAAACAGTTGCCCTAGTGGGTGAGTCAGGTTCAGGTAAATCAATCACGGCTTTGTCGATTGCACGTCTATTACCCGATGCGGGTCGCGTGACCTCAGGTCAGGTGCTGTTACATAATGAGAATCTGTTAGCGAAGAGTGAACGTGCAATGCGCTCAATTCGTGGTAATCGTATTGCCATGATATTCCAAGAGCCAATGACCTCATTGAATCCGGTCGTTAAAATTGGCCAGCAGATTATAGAGTCTATCCTGCTGCATGAACGCCTCAGCAAGACGCAAGCAAAACAACGCTGCTTGAGCTTGTTGGATGCGGTTGGGTTACCTGAGCCGGCGCGTAATATGGCGGAATATCCGCATCAACTCTCTGGCGGTATGCGCCAACGGGTAATGATTGCCATTGCCCTAGCTACCAATCCTGAACTGCTCATTGCAGATGAGCCAACTACGGCTCTGGATGTCACCATTCAGGCGCAAGTATTGGCTTTACTCAAGTCGCTCCAAGAGCAACGCAATATGGGTATGATTTTTATCACCCACGATCTGGGGGTTGTGCAACAGATTGCTGATCGAGTTATCGTTATGCGCCATGGAGAGATTGTTGAAAATGCACTCAGTGCAGATTTCTTTAAAGCACCACAACATGCATACAGTCAACAGTTATTGAATGCCTTGCCCAGCATGGAAAAGCGTGGCTTGAAATTGTCCGACCACACCCACTCTGTTGACCAACAGAATTCAGCCGACTTTAGTCAGCAAGCAATACTCAAAGTTGATCATCTAGTTGTTCATTTCCCTATCAAGGCCGGTGTACTGAAAACTACCGTCGGTCATGTCAAGGCAGTCAATGGCGTATCTTTTGAATTAAATCCTGGCAGAACATTGGCCTTAGTTGGTGAGTCGGGCTGTGGCAAGACGACAGTGGGTAAGAGTATTTTGCAGTTGCTTAGTGTGACTGCTGGCGCGATCGAATTCAGTGGCGATAATCTACTCGCCCTCAAGGGTGAACAGCTACTCAACAAACGACGGGATTTACAGATTATTTTTCAGGATCCTTATTCATCCCTTAATCCACGTATGTTGATCGGTGATATTATTGAGGAGGGGATGATTGCCTTGGGTGCTGACAGTCTAGCTAGCGAGCGTTCGGCAGAGATCGACGAGCTTTTACATCAGGTAGGATTACCCGAGGATGCCCGCAATCGTTACCCACATGAGTTTTCGGGTGGCCAGCGGCAACGCATCTGTATCGCGCGCGCTTTGGCGGTCAAACCCAAAGTGATTATATGTGATGAGCCCACTAGTGCCTTGGACGTGTCGGTGCAAGCACAAGTCCTGAATCTGTTGAAGGACTTACAGAATAAGCTGGGTATGAGTTATCTGTTTATTACTCATGATATGGCTGTGGTGAGTTACTTGGCAGATGATGTCGCAGTAATGAATGAGGGCGTCATTGTTGAGCAAGGGTCGGTGCAGGAAGTATTAACCCAACCAAAGCATGCCTATACGAAGAGACTACTATCTGCGGTACCACATGTCTCCACAGGGTAGTAGAGCATGTTTGATTTAACAACTATCAGAGTCTGGTATGAGACTTCGGCCGGGCGTCTGATTTCATCTGCGGTAGAAAAACACCTGCGCCAAATCACCGCATGTATGTTTGGTTATGTAGCAATAGAGGTTGGTCACAGCTTCGTTGGGCGCGATCTCCTGAGTGCTTGTACCATCCAAAAAAAGTTTTTAGTTGATCGTTCAGACTCGGCCGACATTAAAGCCAGCCCGGCCAGCCTGCCAATTACGTGTGATAGTGTTGATCTTTTTGTTCTCCCCCATACCCTCGATTTTACCAGTAAGCCACATCAGATATTGCGCGAAGTTGAGCGCAGTCTGGTTGCGGAAGGTCACTTGATCATGATTGGTTTCAATCCATATTCATTTTATGGATTGTGGCGATTGTTCCTGTCACGGACCAAAGTAGCCCCTTGGAATGCTAGCTTTTACAGCCCTCGTCGATTGCGTGATTGGTGCTCATTGTTAGGATTTGAAGAAATAGACATGCAGTATGTTGCTCACTTGCCTCCATTTAAACGCTTACAACGATGGCAAAAGCTAGCGCCTATCAGATCATTTTTGGAGCAGCATTTCACCCGCTCAGGCGGAGTGTATATTTTAGTAGTGCGCAAGCGTGTGGCGCGCTTAACGCCCTTAAAGCGGGTATGGCCGACCGCCAATGAGCTGCTCCCGAATAAAGTGCCTAATCCTGGGTTAGGACGCAATGTGAAGATGTATAATCATGACTAAATATGTAGAAATATTTACCGATGGTGCCTGTCGAGGTAATCCCGGGCCGGGGGGCTGGGGTGCACTATTGCGCTATAATGATCACGAGAAAGAGCTCAAGGGCAATGCTGCTGAAACGACCAATAACCGGATGGAGCTGCAAGCAGCAATTGCGGCGCTGGCATCGCTCTCGCAGCCCTGTCAGGTTAAGCTGACAACTGATTCACGCTATGTCATGGATGGTATCGAAAAATGGCTACCGGCGTGGAAACAAAAAGGCTGGAAAACAGCTGCTAAAAAGCCAGTCAAAAATGAAGATTTATGGCGTTTACTAGATGCCCTCAATCAGCAGCACAATATCCAATGGCAATGGGTCAAAGGGCATAGTGGACACACTGAGAATGAAAGAGTGGATGAGCTGGCGAATCAGGCTATTGATGAAATGCAAACTCAGGGTAATTAGACGAGGCAGAGTATGAGGCAAGTTGTACTTGATACCGAAACTACTGGACTGGAGGTCAGCGATGGACATCGTGTCATAGAAATCGGTGCAGTTGAAATTATCAATCGTAGCGTGACAGATCGCTTCTATCACCAATACTTAAATCCAGAACGTGCGATAGATGTTGGTGCTCAGGAAGTGCATGGTATAAGTATCGAATCCTTACAAGACAAACCGCTTTTTGCCGACGTGTGTGAAGAATTTCTGGACTTTGTCAAAGACAGTAATCTAGTTATTCATAATGCGGCATTCGATGTCGGTTTTTTGGATCATGAGTTGCATTGTGTAGGTCATGCAATAAAAAACATAAAACAAATATGCACGGTCACAGACAGTTTGTATGAGGCACGCAAGATGCACCCTGGCCAACGAAATAGTCTGGATGCTTTGTGCAAACGTTACGATATAGATAATACACATCGAGAGCTACATGGCGCTCTCCTGGATGCGCAAATTTTAGCCGACGTGTATCTGGCGATGACCGGTGGTCAGGTCGACCTAACGCTGGGATCAGAGCTGTCTGCTCATGCACATAGTCGAAGTGCCACTAATCAGTTAACGGCCAAAGTGCATCAACTAAAAGTAGTCCACGCTACTGCTGAGGAATTAGCGGAGCATGAGAAATTACTTAAAAAAATATCAGACAGTGCGGGAGATGCATTGTGGCAGCGTGAACACAATAAGCACTGATCTACTGATTTTTCATCAGGCGTGCTTTTTGGCGTTGCCAGTCACGATCTTTCTCAGTTGAGCGTTTATCATGTTGTTGCTTGCCTCTAGCTACGCCGACTTCCACTTTGGCACGCCCCTTATGCCAATACAGTTTGGTAGCGACTAAGGTATAACCTTTGCGTTCGACGGCACCAATGAGTTTATCAATCTCATGCCTGTGCATGAGTAGCTTACGTATTCTTGATGGCTCGATGTTTAAATGTGCGGCAGCTGTTGCCAAGGGCGTGATATGGGCGCCGGAAATCCATGCCTCACCTTGCTTAATGAAAATATAGCTTTCGGTAATTTGAATACTTTTAGCGCGCAGACTCTTTACTTCCCATCCCTCCAATACCAATCCCGCCTCTACAGTCTCTTCGATAAAATAATCGTGACGGGCTTTTTTGTTGAGTGCAATGATGTTCTCTTGCGACGCATTTTTATTTTTTTTCATGGGCGTAGTATAAGCTGCAACTTGAGCAAGTGCGATTGTCGCTTGAGTGTGCGCACAAAATTCATCAAAATGGTCGCTCACTTCAATCGTCTAATGTTATGCCGACGCAAAATAGCTCGATCCATGGGGAATGGTCGTCACGCCTAGCCTTTATCTTAGCCGCCGCAGGCTCTGCTGTCGGCCTGGGCAATATCTGGAAGTTTCCTTATATGGCGGGGGAGAACGGAGGAGGCGCATTCGTGCTCGTCTATTTGGCTTTCATCGCGCTATTTGGCTTGCCCATAATGATGGCAGAAGTGCTGCTGGGACGACGTGGTCGTCAGAGTCCAATCAATACTCTCAAATCGCTATGTCAACAAGAGCAGGTCAGTAAGCTGTGGAGTGTCATTGGCTGGAGTGGGATGTTAGCCGGTGTGCTGATTCTGTCGTATTACAGTGTTATCGCTGGCTGGTCTTTGTTTTATGTGCTGGAAAGTGCCGCTGGTGGATTACTGGCAATCCAGGAACAGGCGGCAGAAGACTTGTTCACTAATTTATTATCTGATCCGGTCACACTGGTTTTTTGGCATTCAATTTTTATGTTCATGACCATGGTGGTGGTTGCTCGCGGTGTGAGTAATGGCTTAGAAGTTGCTGTCCGATTCCTGATGCCTATGTTATTCGTTTTAATCCTGATTCTAATTGCCTATGCCATCTCTCAGGGTGGTTTTCTGCAAGGCTTACAATTCATGTTCACGCCGGATTTCTCTAAGCTCAATGGGGATGTTCTGCTCGATGCCATGGGCCAGGCTTTTTTCTCGCTCAGCTTGGGCATGGGGGCAATTATGATGTATGGCTCTTATTTGCCACAGACAGCTTCTATCAGTAGAACCACTCTAGCTGTAGCCATTGCAGACAGTAGTGTTGCGATTTTGGCTGGCCTAGCTATTTTCCCTATTGTCTTTGTCAATAATCTAGCGACTGCTCAGGGACCGGGTCTAATCTTCAATACTTTGCCGTTAGCATTTGGGCAAATGCCAGGCGGGATAATTTTTGGCACCTTATTTTTTCTGTTACTTGTATTTGCGGCGTGGACATCCTCTATTTCCCTAATAGAGCCGGCGGTGGCATGGCTGGTTGAGACAAAAAAACAGAGTCGACTTAAAGCCAGTATAGTATGTGGTATTGTCACTTGGTTGATTGGTTTGGGCACAGTGCTATCGTTTAATCACTGGGATTCCATCACTCTATTTGGCAAGACTGTATTTGATTGTTTGGACTATCTCACATTCAATATCATGTTGCCTCTTGGTGGGCTGTTAATCGCACTATTTGTCGGCTGGGTGATGCGTGAGCAAGCAGTGAGAGAAGAAATCAACCTGCAGCAGGAGATGGTCTATCAGGTATGGCGTGTATTGCTTAAATATTTCACGCCGATCGGTTTGGTAGTCGTATTTCTGAGTGCAATTGGGATAATTTAATATGCCAACTATTAGTCGAAGTGCACTGGTGCCGCACAGTGCTGCGCAGATGTACGCGATCGTGAATGATGTCGAGCACTATCCTGAATTCGTCCCATGGTGCTCTGGCAGTGAATTCAAGATGCTGGCAGATAACCAAAAACAAGCGACCTTACATTTCTCGCGTGGCACCATTAAGACAGCATTTACTACGCGTAATACGCTGACGGAAGGCGAGATTATTGCTATGCAATTACTGGATGGCCCATTTAAACAATTACATGGCGCTTGGACGTTCACCGATATTGATGATATCGGCTCACGCGTTGAGCTGGCGCTTCAGTTTGAGCTCTCTAATCCCATGCTAAAAATTGCACTGGAGGCGTTCTTCAATCAACTATGTGATCGCATGGTTAGTTCATTTGTTGAGCGTGCTCGCCAACTTTACTAGTCGCCCGACTACTTCATTCAGCGCATGCTTGTCGACGTTATCTATATTGCACCCAAGCACGAATTTTATAAGTCTGTAGCACTGCCGCAGGCGGCTAATGTGGAACAGGCAATTTGTCAGTCGGGTATTCTGGAGCAGTGCAGGCACCTCACTCTGAACACGCTCTGTATCGGTATTTTCAATAGCATAGTTACGCTCGATACAGTATTGCAGGATGGTGATCGAGTCGAGGTTTACAGCGATCTGGTCATGGATCCTATGCAGGCCAGACGTCTGCGTGCGAAGGCTAGCGCGGGTTGAGATTAGTCCAGCGCGTCAGTGGCATTGCCGGAAGATGTTGATTGTGCGTCAGGCAGGCTATTTTTCCTCACCTCTACAACTTTATCACCCGCAAAAAATACACTCAGATGGTAACGCTCGGTGGTGCCATAATCTGGGATCAAGAAATACAGATAATCCCAGCGATCTGGATGAAACACGTCGGTGATTAGTGGGCTACCCATCAAAAACTTAACCTGATTCTTGTCCATGCCCACTTCAAGTTGTGCGACTTTTTCAGGATCAATCGCATTGCCTTGTTGAACATCTATTTTGTGGATGGTGAACAATCTACTCTCACAAGCGGGTAGGCTGATGACAGCACTAATAAGTAGAATGAAGGGAATCAGTTTGACCATATTGTTGAGTTTTATCGAGTTGATAGATTATTGAGTCGCAGTTTCGAGCATTTCCTGCGCATGCAGAAAAGTATTTTCGGTTAGCTTAACACCACCAATCATACGCGCAAGCTCTGTCACTCTGTGCTCATGCTCGAGATACTCTATGGCCGAGGCAGTGTCCTCGTCCTCAGAATATTTATTGACCCGATAATGATGATGAGCGTTGGCGGCTACCTGCGCTAAATGAGTGATACACATGACTTGTTTATGCGCGCCGATATCACGTAATGCCTTTCCTACGACTTCGGCAACAGCACCTCCGACACCAGAGTCAACTTCGTCAAAAATTAATACGGGCACCTCAAGTTTATCTACGGCAATCATCTGTATGGCCAAGCTGATACGTGCTAACTCGCCCCCAGAGGCAACTTGAGTGAGTGGCAGCATATTTTGACCGGGATTAGTTTGAATATTGATCACGATTTTATCCAGGCCTGAGCTGGTCAGCTGCTTGAGAGGGCTCACCTGGATATCAAGTTTGGCTTTCTGCATGCCCAGTTTTGCCAGCGCTTGGGTGATTTCGGTGCTCAATTTTCCAGCGGCTGCAGATCTGTTGTTACTGATCTTTTCAGCCAATGCCATAGTCTGCTGTTCTGCTTGCTGTAATTGGCTGGTCAGGCTATCTAAGTCACAATCAGGCTGCGTTAGACTGTCCAACTCTTGTCTGAGCCGCACATGTAAGGCGGGAATCTGTGCGGGCGCTATTTTGTGTTTGCGTGAAATCTGATCGATGATCGATATGCGTTCCTCAGTGTCCGCTAGCGCTTGAGGATCCAGACTGACTTGTTCAGCATAATGGCTGAGCTCGCTGGCGGCTTCATCAATTAATGTCACCGCCTCCAATAATGCTTGATGGGTATTAGTCAGTGATGGATCCTCTGCCAAGCACTGTTCGACTTGATTGCTAAGCTGATTGAGTTGGCTACTAATATCCTCATTATCATCATTGCGCAAACGATGTCCGGCTGTGGCAGTGACCTGTTTGAGCTGCTCTGCGTTAGCCAGTCGACTGAGATTTTGCTCCAGTTGGGCAAATTCATTTTCGGCTAAACTCAACTGATCAAGTTCTTCTACCTGATAACTCAGTAGCTCTATTCGGGATGAAATTTCGCTGGCATTGTCGCGTAATTGTTGCACGCGTTGCTGCAAAATTTGCCAGTCGTGATGTAAGTTCTTTAATGCCGTAAGCTCATCGCTGTGGCCAGCAAATTGATCGACTAACTCTCGTTGCGTGGAAGTATGCATCAGAGATTGGTGCGCATGCTGGCCGTAGATATTGATAATACGTTCGCTAAATTCTTTTAACGACTTTAAGGGTACTGGCGTGTTGTTGATGTAAGCCCTTGATTTACCATCTTTGCGTATTACCCGGCGCAGGATACATTCAGACTCCGCCTCGAAGTCATTTTCGATCAGCCAATTGAGGATGTTTGAGTCATCTGCCAGTTCGATAACTAGGACGATTTCCGCACTGTTCTCGCCTGCTCGAATTAATCCATTATCAGCGCGATCACCCAACACAAGGCCGATAGCATCGATAATGATGGATTTACCGGCCCCGGTTTCACCCGTAAGCGTACTGAGACCACTAAAGAAATGCAGCTCGAGCGATTGGATAATGGCAAAATTCTGGATGTGTAACGATTTCAGCATAATACTAAGGTTGCTGACTCCAATTTAATTTCTTGCGCAGCACATTAAAGAAAGAATAGCTGTTGGGTTGGATTAGGATTAACGGTTTCGCCGACTTTTCTATGGTTATGCTGTCATTGGGCTCAAGCTCAGATACGATTTGGCCATCAATCGCGGCCACCCCTTTAAGCGTATTGGTCGCTGAATATATGATCTCGATCTGACTGCTGTTATCCACCACGATCGGGCGATTACTCAGAGTGTGCGGGCAGATTGGTACCAGGATGGTATTTTGAGCGGTAGGGTGCACAATTGGACCACCACCAGATAATGCATAGGCAGTAGAACCTGTCGGTGTAGATACAATCAAGCCATCTGCTCGCAGAGCGTTGAGGAATTCACCGTTAATATTTGTTTCTAGGTCTATGATGCGCACGCCTGTGAGGGCATGGGCAACAATATCGTTAATCGCATAACGCTGAGTGAGTAGCTGCTGATCGCGACGAATAGTTGCGGTCAGTACCGCACGTTTTTCCTCAAAATATTCACCATCAAGAATCTGTGTAAGATCTTGCTGCATATTCTCAGGCAAGATATCGGTCAGAAAGCCTAACCTGCCGCGATTAATCCCGATGATCGGAATATCGTGACTAATCATCGACTGAGCGACTGCCAGCAGGGTGCCATCACCACCCACTACAATCGCCAAATCAATCTCTGTGTGCATATCCTGGACATCGACGCAGCTAAGTGTGTCCTGCGGCATACAGGCCAGCACATTCTCGTCAATCACAAGTTTGACATTGCGGGCGGCCAACAGCGTGTATAAGGCACGAACGGTATCGATAACCTGAGGATCGTTGTGTTTGGCGATAATGCCAATTGTTTTAAATTGCGTAGTCACAGATTAAATATGCTCGGTTATTGCGCTAATAACTATGAATATAACGCATACATTACCTAGATTCAGTTAAGTATCCAATTTTCTGTCAATGTAATATAAGATTGATGTGTTGGCATTAGAAATATTCGATGCATGGCGATCATGCATGGCTAAGGAGAGATCGGTCCGATGGAACAACAGCTGGATGTGCGCGCGCAGCACTTATTCAGAGTGCTGGTACAGAGCTTCATTCAAGATGGACAACCAGTAGGCTCCAGAACGCTCGCGCGTGTTTCCGACTTGGATGTAAGCCCAGCGACAGTGCGTAACATAATGTCTGATCTGGAATGTTTGGGTTATTTACACTCACCGCATACTTCGGCTGGGCGGGTGCCAACTGCTCAGGGTTATCGCTTGTTTGTCGACACCATGTTGGAAGTCAAACCGCTTAACTCAGAATTGGTATCAGGTCTGAAGTCACGCCTGAACTCGCCTCAGGGTAGCGCTCAAAGTGTCGTGGAAACGGCGACCAGCCTGTTATCCTCCATGACGCATATGGCAGGTGTGGTGACAGTGCCGCAGTATCAAAAGGCGGCCTTTCGCCAAATTGAGTTCCTGAGCTTATCTGATCGACGGGTATTGGCGATTTTAGTCGTCGATAAGAAAGAGGTACATAATCGTATTATTGATCTTGAGCGAGACTACAGCTCCAGTGAGTTGCGTGAGGCTGCCAACTACCTGAACGAAATTCTTGCTGGCAGAACGTTGCAGGATGTTCGCAAAGTGCTGTTACGTGATCTGGACGATGTGCGCCATGATATGGATCAGCTGATGCGTAATGCAATCACTCTGGGTGAGAAGATATTTGCTGACGAAGAGGATGCATCGGGCAACTATATTGTCGACGGACAGACCAACTTAATGGAGTTTGAAGAACTCTCCAGTGTGGACACTCTGCGTGGCTTATTTGAGGCCTTCAACCATAAGAAAGAAGTGCTGCATTTGTTAGATCGTTGTATTTGTGCCACTGGCGTGCAGATCTTTATCGGCAGTGAGTCGGGCTATCAAGTATTTGATGATTGCAGCGTAGTCACCGCGCCTTATCAGGTCAAGCCAGATGTTAAAGGTGTCTTGGCAGTGGTTGGGCCGACCAGGATGGCCTATGATCGCGTCATCCCGATAGTGGATGTCACCGCAAAGTTGCTCAGTGAAGCCTTGAATTTAGATTGAAAGCCCCCACCTTCTGGATTACCTGAGGCATCAATTCCAAGGAGGCAGTATGTCTAATACCCCTGATACACCAAGTGACGTTGATAATGATCAACAAGACAATATAGAACTTGATCTGCAACCAGTGCCTGATGATAGTGAGATCAAGGCACAAGCCGACCAGCAAGCAGTGGCGGAATTAGAACAAGCGCTGCAAGAGGCGAATGATAGAGCCGACGCTAACGGGGATATGCATATGCGCTCACTCGCTGAGTTGGAGAACGTTAAACGACGTGCACAAAAGGATATTGAGCAGGCGCATAAATTCGCCTTAGAAAAATTCAGTATTGACCTGCTGGCAGTTAAGGACAGCCTGGAGTTAGGTCTGAGCGTGGAAGATGCTGATGTCGAGAAAATCCGTGAGGGCACGGAATTAACCCTCAAAATGCTCACTCAAGTGCTGGATAAATTCAATATTGTGGAACTCGACCCGGTGGGTGAGACATTTGATCCTAACCAGCATCAGGCGATGACCATGCAGCCGTCCTCCGAGCATCCACCAAATACGGTTATTTCAGTAATGCAGAAGGGCTATCAGTTGAATGATCGATTATTACGTCCTGCCATGGTGATTGTGTCCAAGGCTGACGATTAAAACAGGCAAATTTATATACTCAGGGCTTGAAATATCAAGCACTGCCCCGATATTAAAAAACATACAAATGACAACTGAATGGGCTGTGTGTGCACAACCATTCATACCGAATAGATAATTTTGGAGCAAGCAAATATGGCAAAAATCATAGGCATTGACTTAGGTACTACTAACTCATGTGTATCGGTGATTGACGGTAGTAAGTCAAAAGTAATCGAAAACAGCGAGGGCGATCGAACCACACCTTCGATCGTGGCCTTTAGTGATGATGAGGTGTTAGTTGGTCAGTCAGCTAAGCGTCAAGCAGTCACTAACCCAGAAAATACTTTTTTTGCTGTTAAGCGCCTGATTGGACGAAATTTCCAAGAAGAGGCAGTGCAAAAAGATATTAAATTGGTGCCATATAAAATTATCAAAGCTGATAATGGCGATGCATGGGTCGAGGCGCATGGTAACAAGATGGCGCCCCCAGAAATCTCCGCACGCGTACTCATGAAGATGAAGAAAACAGCTGAAGAATACCTCGCTGAAGAGGTCACTGAAGCGGTGATTACTGTGCCGGCATACTTCAATGATTCACAGCGTCAGGCCACTAAAGACGCAGGAAAAATCGCAGGTCTGGACGTCAAACGGATCATCAATGAGCCCACCGCAGCAGCATTAGCCTATGGTATGGATAAACAAGAGGGTGATCGTAAGATCGCCGTTTACGACCTTGGTGGTGGTACCTTTGACGTCTCTGTTATCGAGATTGCGGCGGTCGATGGTGAGCATCAGTTTGAAGTACTATCAACTAATGGGGATACCTTCCTTGGTGGCGAAGATTTTGACCTACGCTTAATCGATTATCTGGCTGATGAGTTCAAAAAAGATCAGGGTGTTGATCTGCACAATGATCCGTTGGCGCTGCAGCGTTTAAAAGAAGCCGCTGAAAAGGCCAAGATAGAATTATCGACATCGCAACAAACGGAAGTCAATCTGCCATACATCACGGCCGATCAAAGCGGCCCTAAGCATTTAAACATTAAAGTGACCCGTGCCAAGCTGGAGTCTCTGGTAGATGATTTGATTCAGCGCACCATTGAGCCATGTAAGGTCGCCCTCAAAGATGCAGGTCTGACTGCCTCAGACATCGACGACATTATCTTAGTGGGTGGTCAAATCCGCATGCCTAAGGTACAGCAAGCAGTGCAAGATTTCTTCGGCAAAGAGCCACGCAAAGACGTTAATCCTGATGAGGCTGTGGCTATGGGCGCGGCCATCCAGGGAGGCGTGCTTGGTGGCGACGTTAAGGATGTGTTACTGCTGGATGTCACGCCATTATCCCTCGGTATTGAGACTATGGGAGGTGTTATGACCAAGCTGATTGAAAAAAATACCACCATACCCACCTCGGTATCGCAGATCTTTTCCACTGCTGAGCATAATCAAACCGCTGTGACAGTCCATGTCCTTCAGGGTGAGCGTACTCAGGCCGCGGATAATAAATCACTCGGTAAATTTGATTTGTCTGACATACCACCAGCACAGCGTGGTGTTCCTCAGATTGAAGTGAGTCTGGACATTGATGCCAACGGTATTCTTAATGTGTCCGCTAAGGACAAAGCGACCAACAAGGAACAATCTGTTGTCATTAAGGCTTCCAGTGGTCTGTCGGGTGATGAAATAGATCAGATGGTCAAAGATGCTGAAATACACGCCGAGGAAGATCGCAAGTTCGAAGAATTAGTGACTGCGCGTAATCAGGCTGATGCTATGATTCATGCCACTGAGAAATCATTGACAGATCTTGGAGATAAGGTCAGTGCTGATGATAAAACCAGTATTGAAGCGGCGATCAAAGATCTGCGCGAGGTTGTGGATGGCGATGATAAAGAATCTATCGAGGTTAAGACTGCAGCCTTAACTGAAGTGGCTGGTAAGCTGGCTGAGCAAATGTATGCTGATAATGGCGACGCTCAGGCAGAACCGTCCGAACAAGAACAATCCACTGATGCTGATGATGTCGTGGATGCTGAGTTTGAAGAAGTTAAAAACGACAAGTAGTTGTCACTAGCAACCCAGCAATCAGCACCACGCGCTTTGCTTTTTATGCTGGTCTGACTGCTGCATGGTGATGCTTTTTGAGATGAGTCCGAAGTTAATTCATTGACTTCGGACTTTCTTGTATCTGGAAAACAATTTTAGAATTATATACGCATGGCTAAAAGAGACTATTACGAAGTACTTGGTGTCAACAGGGACGCGACTGAGGCTGATTTGAAGAAGGCCTATCGCCGTCTGGCGATGAAGTATCATCCTGACCGGAATGAAAATAACGCCGAGGCAGAAGCTAAATTCAAAGAATCCAAGGAAGCCTATGATGTTCTCTCTGATAGTCAGAAGAGATCAGCCTATGATCAATACGGACATGCGGGCGTTGACCAACAAGCCGGTTTTGGTGGGGCTCAGGGAGCTGCCGACTTCGGTGATGTCTTTGGCGATATGTTCGGGGATATTTTTGGTGGTGGTGGCGGCGGCGGACGCGGTGGGCAAAACCGTGCTTACCGCGGTGCAGACCTGCAATACCGCCTTAATCTCACTCTAGAAGAAGCGGTATTTGGTACCGAAAAAAAAATAAATGTAACGTCCAAACAAAGTTGTGAAACTTGCTCTGGCACTGGCGCTAAGCCAGGTAGCAAGATGGCGACCTGCTCCACTTGTGGTGGTTCTGGACAAGTTCGCATGCAGCAAGGTTTCTTCTCCATTCAACAAACCTGTCCTAAATGCCACGGGCGTGGCAAAGTCATTACTGAGCCCTGTGTTAGCTGTCATGGTTCAGGCAGCGTTGAACGTAAGCGTACTCTGTCTGTAAAAGTACCGGCGGGTGTTGATACCGGGGACAGAATTCGCTTAGCTAATGAAGGTGAAGCGGGTGAAAATGGCGGCCCGGCTGGCGATCTCTACGTGCAAATAAACGTCAACAAGCATCCTATATTTGAGCGTGATGGTGAGCATCTGCATTGTGAAATCCCCATCAGTTTTGTTACCGCTGCGGTGGGTGGAGAGGTCGAAATTCCTACTTTAGATGGCAAAATTATGCTTAAAATACCCCCAGAGTCTCAAACAGGGAAACAATTCAGGCTGCGTGGTCGCGGAGTGAAGCCTGTCAGAGGGGGCGCGCAAGGCGATTTATATGTGCATGTATTGATAGAAACACCCGTTAACTTAACCAAAAAACAAAAAGATATTCTGGCTTCATTTGATGAGTCCCTCCAGCAGGGTGGTGAAAAACACAGTCCTAAGTCTGACGGCTGGGGAGCAGGTGTGAAGAGTTTCTTTGAGGATCTAAAATTCTGGTCAAAATAAGCAGGGTTGATTAGCTCAATTATGACAACATATATCACGATCAATGGCGCAGGCGGTAGAATGGGGCGTGCTCTGGTGCAAGCTTGCTGTGCCAGCGAACATACTACCCTGCTAGCGGCAATGGCACGCGCCACAGCGGATTGTTGTGGCCAAGATGCGGGAACTGTCGCAGGCATCGACAAACAACATGTTGCTGTCATCAGTGAGCGCAGCGCTATTCCACAACAACCCTATATCTGGGTTGATTTCACGTTGCCTGACGGCGTTCTGGACGCGCTCGCTTTTTGTACGCAGGAGAGAGTGCCCATGGTGATCGGCACCACCGGGTTGAATGCTGAGCAAAAAGATTTGATTGAGGATGCCAGTCATACTATTCCGATCGTGTTTGCCCCGAACATGAGTGTAGGTGTTAATTTATGTCTGAGTATTCTCAAAACTGCCGCGCAGACCTTAGGCCAAGACTACGATGTCGAGATCGTCGAGGCCCATCACAAAAACAAGCTCGATGCACCTTCAGGGACAGCGTTGCGCATGGGTGAAGTGGTGGCCGATGCCCTTGATGTGGAGCTGCAAGACAACGCCGAATTTGTCCGCCATGGTAACCTAGGCCAGCGTAAAAAAGGTGCGATCGGTTTTCAAAGTGTGCGCGCGGGCGACATAGTAGGCGAGCACACAGTTACTTTTGCAGGGATCGGGGAACGGATAGAAATTGCGCATAAAGCCAGCAGTCGAATGACTTTTGCTCAGGGGGCAATGCGTGCGGCACATTGGTTATCGGGCCAACCCGTCGGGCTCTATGATATGCAAGATGTATTGCACTTGAAGACATAAAATTCTCTATCGGCAAACGCTAACTTGCAGTACAATCAGCGACATTAAAATTATAATAAGCGGGGCTTCTTAGCAGGAGGCCCCGTTTTTTACATGTACGACTAGGAGGAAATGGTTGAGATTGCCCGCGTATCTGGTACTTGAAGATGGAACCATTTTCCAAGGAAGCTCAATCGGTGCTGACGATACAACCACTGGCGAGGTGGTGTTTAATACTGCCATGACGGGTTATCAGGAAATCCTGACAGATCCCTCATACTGCAAACAAATCGTCACCCTCACTTACCCTCATATTGGCAATGTTGGCGTCAACAGTGAAGACTGGGAATCAGAGCATGTGCATGCCGCGGGTCTAGTTATTCGAGATAGCTCAATCGCACATTCAAGCTGGCGTTGCCAACAAACACTGGAAGATTTTCTGCGCGCCCATAATATCGTCGCAATCGCTGATCTTGATACTCGCAGTTTGACTCGCCGATTAAGACAGAAAGGTGCCCTCAATGGCGTCATTGCCAGCGGGGCATGTGATCCTCAAGAATTAATTCCTCAGGCGCAGGCTTTTGCCGGTCTGAAAGGGATGGACCTCGCCCAGCAAGTCACGACAGATAAAGCCTATGCATGGCAACAAACATCCTGGTCAGAAAAGCATGGTCACCGCTCGCCAACGTCGCCAGCAGATGCGTTCCGAGTAGTGGCACTGGATTATGGAATTAAGCATAATATTTTGCGGCTGCTGACAGACTTGGGTTGTGCCATCCAAGTATTACCCGCCAAGACGAGCTTTGCTGATATCCAGGCACTCAAGCCAGAAGGTGTTTTCCTATCCAACGGCCCGGGTGATCCGGAGCCTTGTGATTATGCTATAGCTATGATTAAGCACGTCGTTACTGCTGATATCCCTACGTTCGGTATCTGTCTGGGGCATCAGTTGTTTGGCCTAGCTTGTGGGGCAGAGACCGTAAAAATGAAGTTTGGACACCATGGAGCCAACCATCCGGTTAAAGATCTTGCTACCGGTCAGGTCATGATTAGTAGCCAGAATCACGGTTTTGCAGTGGACGAGAACTCATTGCCAGAAACGCTGATTGCTACCCATCGCTCCTTGTTTGACGGCAGCCTGCAGGGTCTACGCCACCGTGATCATCCTGCTTATGGTTTTCAGGGGCATCCTGAGGCCAGTCCCGGGCCACACGATGTGCGCGAGTTATTTCAACCTTTTATTGCAGCTATGCAAACACGACGCGGTGCCTCATTCTGATGGCTAAAAGAACAGATATAAAATCAATTTTATTAATTGGTGCTGGCCCTATCATTATCGGCCAAGCCTGTGAGTTTGATTACTCTGGTGTGCAAGCATGTAAAGCACTGCGTGAGGAGGGCTATAAAGTCATCTTGGTGAACTCTAATCCAGCCACCATAATGACAGATCCCGATACGGCTGATGTCATCTACATTGAACCTATCACCTGGCAGACTGTGGCAAAAATTATCGAGTATGAACAGCCCGATGCGTTGTTGCCGACCATGGGTGGTCAGACAGCGCTCAATTGCGCCCTGGATCTGGATCGTGAGGGTATTCTGGCAAAGTACCAGGTAGAGATGATCGGCGCTTCCAAGCAGGCGATTGATACTGCAGAAGACCGCGAAAAATTCAAAGTTGCCATGAATGAAATCGGTCTCGAATCAGCAGTTTCCTATGTCGCTCACAGCATGGAGCAGGCCCTGGACATTCAACCCAAGATCGGCTTCCCAACGATCATCAGACCCTCCTTCACCCTGGGTGGAAGTGGCGGTGGTATCGCCTATAACATCGAAGAATTTCAGAATATTGTGGCACGTGGATTAGATCTTTCACCGACCACTGAAGTCCTGTTAGAAGAGTCGTTATTGGGCTGGAAAGAATTTGAAATGGAAGT
>DDIE01000041.1:3389-9171 GCA_002338385.1 Proteobacteria bacterium UBA1858 | reverse complement strand
TGGAAAGAATTTGAAATGGAAGTGGTGCGTGATCACGCTGACAATTGCATCATAATTTGCGCTATCGAGAATTTAGATCCGATGGGCGTGCATACTGGAGACTCCATCACGGTAGCGCCTGCCCAGACATTAACGGACAAGGAATATCAAATTATGCGCAATGCTTCATTAGAGGTATTACGCAAAATCGGTGTCGATACAGGTGGATCGAATGTGCAATTTGCAGTCAATCCTAAAGATGGTCGTCTGGTGGTCATTGAAATGAACCCTCGGGTATCGAGATCATCTGCGCTAGCCTCCAAAGCAACCGGATTTCCAATTGCCAAAGTGGCAGCAAAACTGGCTATTGGTTACACCTTGGATGAACTAGCCAACGAAATTACTGGAGGTAAAACACCTGCGTCGTTTGAGCCTTCCATCGATTACGTGGTGACAAAAGTACCGCGCTTCGCCTTTGAAAAATTTCCTCAAGCTCCTGCTTTGCTCAGCACTCAGATGAAATCTGTTGGTGAAGTGATGGCAATGGGTAGGACCTTCCAAGAGTCCCTCCAAAAAGCCTTGCGCGGTCTGGAGACCGGCATGGATGGTCTCAATCCGCTGTTAGATCGGACTAAATCTGATTGGCAGCATGAGTTGGATGAGCGTCTTTTAGAGACGGGGCCAAGTCGACTATGGTACGTGGCGGATGCGATGCGCGCGGGCTACAGCATTGATAAATTGTTTGACATGACTGCCATAGATCCCTGGTTCCTTTGCCAAATTTATGAGCTCATCAGTTTGGAGGGCGAACTTGCTGAACTTGGCTTGCAGGATCTAGCCACTGAGCACTTTTACCGCCTTAAGCAAAAAGGGTTTTCAGATCGTCGTCTCAGTCAAATGCTGAGCAATGCAACGGAGGACGATGTGCGTCAATATCGCGCGCACAACAAAATCCATCCGGTATACAAGCGTGTTGATACATGTGCCGCCGAATTTGCCACCAATACTGCATATATGTACTCCAGCTATGAAACTGAATGCGAGGCTCAGGCTGGCGATAAAAAGAAGATCATGGTGCTCGGCGGGGGGCCTAATCGAATCGGTCAGGGGATTGAATTTGACTATTGCTGCGTACATGCAGTGTTGGCAATGCGCGAAGATGGTTATGAGACCATTATGGTGAACTGTAATCCGGAGACGGTTTCAACGGACTATGACACTTCGGATCGTCTCTATTTTGATCCTTTGACGCTGGAAGACGTATTAGAAGTTTGCCGGGTTGAACAGCCCGATGGTGTGATTGTCCAATTTGGTGGTCAGACACCCTTGAAACTGGCACGCGATCTGGAAGCTGCGGGGATACCTATCATTGGTACTACACCCGATTCTATAGATCTGGCTGAAGACAGAGAGCGATTCCAGGAATTGGTCAACAGACTGGGCTTACTGCAACCCCCGAACGCAACCGCAAAAAGCGCCGAGGAAGCATTGCCTCTGGCCAACCAAATTGGTTATCCCTTGGTGGTACGACCCTCTTATGTGTTAGGTGGTCGTGCTATGGAAATTGTCTACAATGATGATGACTTAACGCACTACATGAATACTGCAGTAGCGGTATCGAACGATGCACCTGTGTTACTAGATCGTTTCTTGGCCGATGCCATAGAAGTTGATGTTGATGCGATCTGTGACGGCCAAGAGATATTTATTGCCGGTATTATGCAGCACATAGAACAGGCCGGTATCCACTCGGGCGACTCAGCATGCGCGCTCCCTCCGCACACACTGGCTGAAGAAATTCAGGAACAAATTCGAGCTATGACGCGCAAACTGGCGGTTGGTCTTAATGTGGTTGGCTTGATGAATATTCAGTTTGCCGTGAAAGATCAGGACATCTATCTGCTAGAAGTTAATCCACGTGCATCGCGCACAGTGCCTTTTGTGTCCAAAACAATTGGTCTGCCTCTGGCAAAAATTGCCGCGCGTTGTATGGTCGGTCAATCCTTAGCTGAGCAGAACATTAAGCATGAAATTACCCCGCAGCATTATTCTGTCAAGGAAGCAGTCTTCCCATTTATTAAGTTCTTGGGCGTAGACCCGATACTGGGGCCAGAGATGAAATCCACGGGTGAGGTTATGGGGGTGGGTAAGACTTTTGGTGAGGCTTTCGCCAAATCGCAATTAGCTGCCGGGGTCGATATTCCCACCAGCGGGTGCGTATTCATCAGTGTTCGTAATGGCGATAAAGCCGCTGCTGCTGAGTTAGCGCAGGCCTATATTGAACTCGGTTTTAGTATTGTGGCAACGGATGGTACGGCGAGTTATCTCGATGCCCAGAATATTGCCTGTCAACATGTGAATAAAGTTCGCCAGGGGCGGCCGCACATTGTCGATATGATTATTGATCAACAAATAGACCTCATTATCAATACCACAGAGGGCAAACAAGCCATTGCCGATTCCTTTACTATTCGGCGCAAGGCGCTACAACAAAAAATATGCACAACCACAACCATTACTGGCGCCTGGGCGATGAAGGAAGCAATCGAGATGGAGAGCACTAAAGATGTCTATCCGCTGCAACAGCTGCATGCCCAACTCAGCCACTGAGTACAAAGTCTGGCAGGAATGAATTAGGATGACACAGTATGAATAAGGTCCCGCTCACCACTCGTGGCGCAGATAAGCTGCGCACTGAACTGAAACAACTGAAAACAGTTGCCAGACCTAATGTTATCGATGCGATTGCCACTGCGCGCGAGCATGGTGATCTCAAAGAGAATGCCGAATACCATGCTGCGCGTGAGCAGCAGAGCTTCATTGAGGGTCGCATTCAGGAAATCGAAGGCAAATTATCAAATGCTGAGATTATCGATGTCAGTAAGCTCAATGCTGGAGACCGGATTGTATTTGGAGCTACCGTGGATTTAGCAGACGAAGACACCGGTGCGCAGATCACTTATCAAATCGTAGGCGAAGATGAGGCCGACATTAAAGCTAATATGATATCCATCGCATCGCCGATTGCACGCGCGCTGATCGGCAAACACAGCGGAGACATCGCGGTGGTTAATGCTCCTGGTGGCGATAAGGAATTCGAAATATTAGACGTGCGCTATGTCTAGTTCTGGATAACTCCCCTAGAGTGCGGTATGGCGCGGAGTAAGAGTAGTTCGAGATGGCTCGCTCGTCAGAGTAATGATCCCTATGTAGCCAAAGCCAAGTCGTTGAGATATCGCTCGCGTGCGGTCTTCAAGCTAGAGGAAATACAGCACAAATACAATATCCTAGAGTCTAGGCATTGTGTGGTTGATCTTGGGGCAGCGCCAGGCGCTTGGACACAGTATGTTGTCAACAATACGGCTCAACCAAGGACTAAAGTGGTGGCCCTGGATGTGCTGGCAATGGAGCCCATTAGCGGGGTTTGTCTACTACAAGGGGACTTCACAGAGTTGGATACTCTCGAACAGTTGGTTACTGTAGTGTCAGACAGTCAGCCAGACCTTGTATTATCCGATATGGCCCCCAATATATCAGGTAATAAGGCAGTTGATCAGCCAAAATCAATGTATTTGGCAGAACTAGCCTTGGACTTTGCCAAGCAACATCTCACTTCTGGTGGCAGTTTTGCTGTCAAACTGTTTCAGGGATCAGGATATCCTGAGTACATTGAAGATTTGAGGTCATGTTTCGCGCAAGTCAACACGTTCAAGCCTAAGGCATCGCGCAAAGAGAGCAAAGAGATGTACGCGGTAGCAAGGGGATTTGGGTTATAGTGAGGGTAGTTTCACGTATGTACACTGTACAAAATATAAGGGTTATATATGAATGACATGGTGAAAAACTTAATTTTATGGGCGGTAATCGTGGTTGTACTGATGTCCGTATTCGACAACTTCAGTAGCAACACTAATCAGACTCCGCAAATCTCGTATTCGCAATTCATTGCGGATGTACGGTCAGGTCAAATTAAAGATGTCAACATAGACTCTGATAACAGGACGATCGTTGGGCACAAGTTTTCCGGTGAAGAATTCACCACATTCAGCCCCGGCGATAACAAACTAGTCGATGAGCTACTCAACTACAATGTTGAGATCAAAACCAGTCCGTCGCAAAAGCGATCATTATTAGTGGATATTTTTATCAGCTGGTTCCCAATGTTACTACTGATCGGATTATGGATATTCCTGATGCGTCAGATGCAAGGCGGCGGCGGTGGCCGTGGTGGCGCTATGTCCTTCGGCAAGAGCAAAGCACGCTTGATGGGTGAAGATCAGATTAAAGTTACCTTCGCTGACGTGGCCGGGGTAGAAGAGGCCAAAGACGAGGTGTCTGAGTTAGTCGAGTTCTTACGTGACCCAAGCAAGTTCCAAAAGCTGGGCGGTAAGATCCCACGAGGTGTCCTCATGTGCGGTTCCCCAGGTACAGGTAAAACCCTGCTTGCGAAAGCCATTGCCGGTGAAGCCAAGGTGCCATTCTTTACCATCTCTGGTTCGGATTTCGTAGAAATGTTTGTCGGTGTAGGTGCTTCGCGAGTGCGCGACATGTTCGCCCAAGCTAAGAAACATTCACCATGCATTATCTTTATTGATGAGATTGACGCTGTCGGTCGCCATCGTGGTGCAGGCTTAGGCGGTGGAAACGACGAACGTGAACAAACACTTAACCAATTGTTGGTGGAAATGGACGGCTTTGATGGTAATGAAGGTGTCATTGTCATTGCTGCAACTAACCGTCCCGACGTACTCGATCCGGCATTATTACGACCCGGTCGTTTCGATCGACAAGTCACCGTACCATTGCCTGATTTGCGTGGTCGCGAACAGATTTTGAAAGTGCACCTGCGCAAAGTGCCGCTGGGCAGTGATGTGCGCGCAGATGTAATCGCGCGTGGCACCCCAGGCTTCTCGGGTGCGGATCTAGCTAACTTAGTGAACGAAGCAGCACTGTTTGCCGCCCGTGCTAACAAGCGTAATGTCGAGATGAATGAGCTGGAACGAGCGAAAGATAAAATCATCATGGGCGCTGAGCGCAGGTCAATGGTGATGGGCGATGATGAGAAAAAACTCACCGCCTACCATGAGGCCGGTCACGCCATTGTTGGTCGCTTGGTTCCTGAACATGACCCAGTCTATAAAGTCTCAATTATTCCTCGTGGGCGCGCGCTAGGTGTCACTATGTTCCTACCCGAGGAAGACCGTTACAGCCACAGCAAACAGCGTCTGGAAAGCCAGATTTCAAGTCTGTTTGGTGGGCGTCTAGCGGAAGAGATTATTTTCGGTATTGATGCAGTGACAACCGGGGCCTCAAATGATATCGAGCGTGCCACTGAACTTGCGCGTAACATGGTGACTAAGTGGGGGCTGTCGGAAAAGATGGGCCCACTAGCTTACAATGAGGAAGATGGCGAAGTATTTCTCGGTCGTTCGGTCACGCAAACAAAAACTGTCTCGGACGAAACAGCACACTCCATCGATGAGGAAGTCAGAAAAATCATCGATAGTAACTACCAACGTGCCAATACCATCCTGACTGAGAATTTAGACATCCTGCATGAGATGGCAAAAGCGCTAGTCCTGTATGAAACCATCGATACAGACCAAATTGATGACATCATGGAAGGTAAAACTCCACGTCCTCCTAAAGATTGGGGAGACGACGAGCCGGGTGACAAAGGATCCAAGAAAAATGTCAGTTCAGACGACAGCACTGGACCGATCGGTGGCCCTGCAAGCCTGCATTAAGCTGCATATGGCATAAACTTTAGTTATAAAGTGTTACTCTACAACGGCTCGCTTCT
>DDIE01000041.1:969-3112 GCA_002338385.1 Proteobacteria bacterium UBA1858 | reverse complement strand
AAACTTTAGTTATAAAGTGTTACCCTACAACGGCTCGCTTCTGCGAGCCGTTTTTATTTAAACGTAATTAAAGTGTATGAAAAGACAATATTTCGGAACAGATGGCATCAGAGATCGGGTTGGTCACGGCGTCATGACACCAGAATTCGTATTAAAGCTGGGCTGGGCGGCAGGTCGGGTGCTGTGTAAACAGGGTCACAATCTGGTATTGATCGGTAAAGACACTCGTATCTCAGGTTACATGCTGGAGTCACTCTTGGAAGCTGGCCTGTCGGCGGCAGGTGTCAATAGTCGCTTACTTGGACCTATGCCTACCCCTGCTATTGCCTATCTCACGCGTACCCTGAGAGCCTCTGCTGGGATTGTTATCAGCGCTTCACATAACCCTTATTATGATAATGGTGTGAAGTTTTTCTCATCTGAGGGCACTAAGCTAGCCGATGAAGTTGAGCATGCCATTGAACAAGAAATGAAATTGCCACTGGTAACGGTAGATTCGGCGCAGCTGGGCAAGGTAGAGCGTATCGATGATGCTGCCGGGAGATATCTGGAGTTTTGTAAAAGCACGATAGCGGATCATACCTCCCTGAAGGGCCTAAAAATTGTGGTCGATTGTGCCCATGGTGCGACCTACCATATTGCGCCTAACGTATTTAGAGAACTGGGTGCAGACGTGATCACTATTGGCTCTAATCCCAATGGCCTCAATATCAACGACAACTGCGGCGCCACCGCACCACAACAAGTATCTCAGGCTGTACTCGAACATCAAGCGGATGTTGGTATTGCCATTGATGGCGATGGTGATCGCCTGATTATGGTTGATCATACGGGAGCGGTGCTGGATGGTGATCAACTGCTTTTTATTATCGCTACTGCGCGCCAGGCTAAACACCAACTGAGTGGTGGTGTGATTGGCACCAAAATGACTAATCTAGGGCTGGAGCGCGCTTTCGAGCAACATGCTATTGAATTCAAGCGTGCCGCGGTGGGTGACAGGTATGTGTTGGAGATGATGCAACAATTACAATGGAGTCTCGGTGGAGAGTCTTCGGGACACATAATCTGTCTCGATCAAACGACTACCGGCGACGCCATCGTGGCCGCACTGCAAGTGCTTGAATCAATACTAGAGTCGGCGCAGACGCTGCATCAGGCCAAACAGGGATTCTGCAAATATCCCCAAGTATTGATTAATGTGCCGATGACTCAACCAATCGATATTGAGAATTCAGCAACTATTCAACAGGCTGTGATTGAGGCTGAATCTGAGCTGGCTGAACAAGGCAGGATTTTACTGCGTGCCTCTGGCACAGAACCACTGGTGAGAGTGATGGTTGAAGGTCAACATAGTCAGCAAGTGACACTGATAGCCGAGCAGCTCGCCTCGCTAGTCGCGGATGTTTGTCAGGTGAATCATTGATTTTCTGGACACTGCTAGGTAAGCTGGCGCGCTATTTCTGGTCAATCGGTTAAGTCTATGCGTCGTCCAATAGTAGCAGCAAATTGGAAGTTGAATGGCAGTCTTGCGATGCTGGCGAGCTTGCTACCAGAGATAGTGCAGCACGCGCAACAACATAACCAGGTTGAGATTGTGTTGGCACCACCTTATCCGTATTTACAGGCAGCAGTTGATCACACCATAGTTGCTGACAATATACATATTGCGGCGCAGAATATCGCCCGTCAGGAACAGGGCGCATTTACGGGAGAGGTCGCCGCTGCCATGGTCAGAGATGCAGGCTGCGAGTACGTGATTATCGGCCACTCTGAGCGTCGTCAGTACTTCGCCGAGGACAACGGTATGGTTGCCGAAAAAGTGACCAGAGCGCTGGACGCTGGCTTGAAACCCATACTATGTGTGGGTGAGAGCTTACAGGAAAGGCAGCATAATAATGTCAGTCGGGTTATCACTGAGCAGATACGTGCTGTCATCGACGCCGTAGGAATAGACAGAATGCAGGCGTGTACGTTTGCTTATGAGCCAGTTTGGGCGATCGGTACAGGCCAGACGGCAACCCCGCAACAGGCTCAGGAGGTGCATGCAATTATTCGTGCACAGTTGCGCGATTACGCCGACTTGCTCGCGGCTAACTGTCGCATAATTTATGGTGGCAGTGTCAAGCCAGACAGTGCGACTGAG
>DDIE01000041.1:0-665 GCA_002338385.1 Proteobacteria bacterium UBA1858 | reverse complement strand
ACAGTGCGACTGAGCTTTTTTTGCAAGCAGATATTGATGGCGGTTTGATTGGTGGGGCAGCGCTTGATGCACAGCAGTTCAATCAAATAATCTCCTCAGTACCTAATTTAGAAACAACACAATAGTCAACAGACAGGGTATTTAACTCATGTTATATAGTATTTTAGTGTCAGTGGATGTACTGATTGCGGCCGCATTAATCGGCTTGATATTAATTCAGCAAGGTAAGGGTGCAGGCATGGGCGCTGCCTTTGGTGCAGGAGCTTCTGGCACGGTATTTGGTGCGCGTGGATCAGGCTCATTTCTGACCAGAATGACGTCAATTCTCGCGCTGTTGTTTTTTGTTAACAGCATCAGTCTGGCTTACCTCGCCAGTCATCGCACCGAAGTGAAAAGTGTTATTCAGAGTATTCCTATGGTGCAGGAAAATGACAATCCTGAGATAGCGCCAGATATACCGGGAGTGATCAATCTCCCAGAGGGCGCGACAGCAGAGGACATGCTGGATATCATTAAACAGGAAATCGCAAACCAAGCGGAGAGTGATGTGCCTGCTGTCGAGCCTGAAACAAGCCCATAGCATCTTGAGCTGGCTTGGTAATCAAGCTACAACACACAGACAATATATTTTCACAGACTTAGCCGATGTGGTGGAATTGGTAGAC
>DDIE01000081.1 GCA_002338385.1 Proteobacteria bacterium UBA1858 | reverse complement strand
TTTTAAGTTCGAACAAAAATAAAGTGCATGTACATATCCGTTCAGTTCAGGCTTGGGTCACGCTAAGCACACCCTCTGTCAGCCCACGCCAAAAGAAACATATGCGGCACCGTGAGTGCTGCCATGCCTATGAATAATAGCTGGTAAATAAATGCATTGATATCGGGCGCTTTGTGCCACTGGCCCAGTGCCACTGATGCAAAAATAGCCAAGGTAGTCACAAGTGTTATGAGCGTCACTAGCATGACTTTTTTGCGCTGCTGCTGTGGGATTTTGGCAATCTCATCGACTAAGTGGCGCGGACTATGCAACAGACAAAAATAGCCCACGAAGTACCATAAAGGGCTACATATTACACTGGCCAACATCAAGGCCACGATTTCAGCGCGTTGCCACCCATTGATACGTCTTAGTTCTGCTAACACTAGCAGCGCACCGACTACTGCAATAATTTGCAGGACCTGAATAGACAGGTCAGGAGAGGCACCAAATAGGAGAAAACTGAATATCTGTGCGACTTGATCCGTGTGTGTGAGCGCAGGCAGACCAACGACCAATGCACCATAGCCAAGACCCTGCCAGTTCACGATCTGCCGCCAGTCACGCCCAAAGTGCACGCCTGACAATAATAAAAAAGTGATCAGCGTCAGTTCAGGCAGCAGCAACCAGCTGGCCACTACTGCCAGCATGATGAGTAAGTAAATTGATATAAATCTTACCCCAGTGAACAGGTTGTTCACCAGCCCGGAGCGGTAGGCCACAAATGGATCAAGTGCTCCATGCGGCACACCCATTATTGCAATCAAACCCGCAGCGATCACAACACTCAAATCCACTGATATTTCCCTAGTAACGCGTAAGTAAACGGTTTGCTCGGCGCATGATATATCACTCGCAGCGCATCAGCGAGGCGGGTACGCATCATAAAACTTGCGAAGCTATCTGCGTCTAGGCCGCGGGCTAATTGCATGAGGATGGCAGGGATCGTATCGGGCCGCTGTTGGATGAGATTAAGGAATAGAGCATCCATGTAAGCAAATAGTGCCGATGTTTTATAGGCAACACATTGATTATCAATCACCAGCGAGCGTGCCGCTTGATGACACCATTGCATGATAGTGGCATAGCCATAGCCCGTTGCCGCACGCGTCATACCCGCCCGTGCCCCCAGAGGAATACCCCAATGCTGTTGCGAGGTTTTGATCCCCATAGGAATGTGTGCCTGTTCTTCACGGATGATTTGATATTGCGGGCCGAAAGACTGCTCTAACCAAGTGATGTTGTGCGCTCGCAGATTGTCGAAATCTCCTGCCTGACGGGTAAATTCAGTATGCTCAACTAGCAATTTATGCGCGCCCAGTGGCAGCACATATCGAAATTCAATCCCGTTGGCAGTGGTCGTTAAATTCTCCATCAATTGCACTGCGCTGAGCTGATGCTCTTGCGGCAGAAGGATTTCAGTGCCCACAAAGCTCTGGATTAAACGAAAATCAGTCAGCGCAGGTGGACGACTGTCAAATACATGCTCAGCCTCTGGTTTCGATTGCAGGCGTTGCTGTTGAATAGTTATTTGTGGATGCTTGCTAATCGCGTCCAAAGCCTGTTGATAGACCGAGGCGGCTGTACGAATACCATATTTTAATTGCTGCCCATCATGTTGAATCGCTTCACTCTGGAGTGACAGGCACCAGCTGGCATACTCATACTCAGGTTGCAGCAGAGCGCGCTGGCTGTCATCAAACCAGAAACTAAAGGTGCGATCATTACGGTAACCGGTGCGCGCCTCGGAGATGACAACATCACCGGGTAGCTCATCAAATTGGCTGAGTGCGTACGCTAATGACAGGCCACTTAAGCCACCGCCGACGATATGAACCCAGGGCTGCACTCAAGAAGCCAAATGAACACCGGGGTGATGCTTCATGCCAGTATGCAAAGAAGCATCATGATGGCCACGGTAATGATGATATTTGGAAGAAAATAAATACGTCATAAGCGCACCTGTCGCGATTCTCACTTTGCATATTTTGGAGGTGTAAGCACGTCCTTGCCAGACATCACACTCGCGTCGACTTATGATGGTACCAATTTGGCGGTAGACTAAACCGGCAATAAGTATGGCAATGCGTGGCCGAGTGGCCAGAAAAGGCAGTCCCATAAACCCTGATTGATAACGCACATCAGCTGCTGCAAGCAACTTAGATACCGCTCGTTTGATCGTCTCCGCCTGCGCCTGAGTTGGCTCAAGAATCTGCTCAGGGCTGAGCTCACCGACCAGACTTGCAGGTAAATAACGTCGTCCAGCTTGGGCATCCTCAAATACATCACGACAAATATTAGTCAGTTGCATGGCAACCCCCAGATCAATCGCGTGATGGCGAGCCTTGGCATCATGGACAGCAAAAATATCGCACATCATCAGCCCAACAGTGCCAGCAACACGGTAACAATAGCTCAACAAGTGAGACTCAGTGTCGAGACGCACGGGGTGTGTATCCTGAATAACGCCGTCGACTAACTCAATGAGTATGTCGATATTTATTTGCGGTTGCAGCGACATGGCTTGCTTCACCAGCGCGCAACTGAGGTCTCGGCTATGCAAGGCACACCTGAGTGCCAACAGCCTGCTGCGTGCCGCATCTAGATGACTGGCTTGGTCAGCAATATCATCGATTTCACGACAGATCGCATACAAGCCCGCCGCCGTGTCTAATTGTTGAGCGGTTAAAAACTGACTAGCAAAGTAGAATGTGCTGGCATGTTTTTTTAATTTTGAATCATTCATCAGTTATGCACCCTCAGGCAGCTTTTTTTTCCATCGCATCTTGCACCAGTCTTGCCACCACCTTAGCAGAGGAAATCACGCCTGGCATGCCCGCACCTGGATGAGTCCCTGCCCCAGTAAGAAAAAGGTTTTCAAACCCCTCTGCCTTATTGTGGAATCGGAACCAAGCAGATTGTCTAAATAGCGGTGCAATAGAGAAGCCTGCCCCTAAATGACTCAAATAATCGCTGGCGAAGTCATCCGGTGTCATCGCAAACGGGGCTTGAATATGCTGCTTTAAATTTGGCAATAGCGTGGCATCCAGAGCATGCACAATACGCTCCCTCAATTGTGGCTCCTGCTGTTGCCAGTTGATGTTAGCCCCCTGGTGAGGAACTGGCGCCAACACATAAAAGCTGTCATGTCCTGCGGGGGCAAACGAGGCATCAGTCGCTGTCGGTCGATGGATATAGAGAGAAAAGTCATCCGCCAGTATTTGCCGGTGGAAAATATCATCAAGCAGCTCTTTATAGCGCTTGCCTAACCAAATTGTGTGATGTGCGACATCCTGATACTGCCGATCGGTACCGAAAAATAAAACATAGAGTCCCATCGAGAGTTTGCTGGTATCACGTTTCAGACGCGTTTGCATGGGCAGGAGTGGATCTGCGATCATGTTCCTATACATGTGCATCGGATCACCGTTGAAGACGACATAATCAGCGGCGATCTGCTCACCCGTGGCAAGCTTCACTCCACATGCGCGTCGCTTAGAGAAGATGATCTCGGACACGGTCGCGTTAGTTTGAATCGAAACACCCTGGCGCAGCATTAAATTTTCCAGTGCTTTAACTAATGCACCCGTCCCCCCCATTGCAAAGTGAATACCATAGGCACGCTCCAGATAATGGATCAAGCCATAGATACTTGTGGTATCAAACGGCGAGCCACCCACTAGCAGCGGTTGGATGGAAAAAGCTTGTTTAAGCTTGTCGTGGGTAAGATATTTATTCACTACGTCCCACACACTGCGATCACAGCGCAAAGATGCAAGCCGAGGAATCTGTTTAAGCATACTACTGAAATGATGAAAAGGCTGGTCGGCTAGTTGTTCGAAACCAACCTGATAAATCGCTTTAGAATGATCGACTAAGGCTTGATAGCCAGCACAGTCCTGTGGGCAAATGCGTTTGATTTGGTCCAAGGTATGTTCGATTGAGCCACCGTAATCAAAATGATCGCCGTCTGGGTAGATGAATCTATACCAGGGACTGAGCTCTCTGAACTCGATTGCGTCAGAACGTTGTTCACCAAATAGTGCAAATAACTCGTCGAATAAAAACGGCGCTGTGATGACAGTTGGTCCAGCGTCATGTTTATATTGATGATGCTCAAAAAATTGCGCTCGACCGCCAATACTGGCGAGTCTCTCGACCAGGTGCACATCTAACCCGAGTGACTTCAAGCGCAGTGCCGAAGCTATGCCACCAAAGCCGGAGCCGATCACAACAGCGCTAGGCATCAAGCAGCAACTCTGAATGCAGGATATTTCTGATGTAGTGCTTCAATAAGTACCTCAAAAGACTGTATGCAAAACGATGGCAAGTGGCACACACTCTGCCTCGCATGCGTGAGTTGACGTTCAAATTCAGTACGCAGCGCCTGTTCGGCATCAATTTCCCCGGCTGCCTGACTGGCAAGCACCCAGTAGCCATTTAAGCGTGTGCCCTGATCCTCACATCTATCACTGAGATCATCCGCCAGTTGATAGGCTACTCCTATATGGCACGCGCCGGTCATGACATGTTTGATGTCACTGGCACTGGCATCTTGAATGGCCATCACCATCGCGATCGGTAAACCGAGTAAGGGTCCACTTTTGTGCTGAACAATTTGCTCATACTGGCTAAAGGTCGTGTCACGGTCCTGCTGCCATTGGCAATCTAAGGTTTGTCCAGCAGCCATACGGCTGATCGCCGCGGCTAACAGATTAATCAAATCCGGTATTTTGTCAGCATACTCAGCGGGTAGCTTGGCTAATTCTTGAAAAGCTGCGCCAATCAGGTCATCGCCCAGACAAATTGCTGACGAATCTCCCGCTACCGACCAGACCGAAGCCTGCCCACGTCGCAGCGTATCTCGGTCTTGGATATCATCATGAATGAGCGAAGCCTGATGTAACAATTCAACCGCTGTGGCAATGATGTAGCGGACCTCATCAGGAAGATTAACAGCATGCCCAGCAGCCAGCGCGAGAATGGCACGCGTGCGCGTTCCACCTGCAGCAAGATGATTCTGAAATAATTGATTAAGACTGATTTCGCTTTGCACAGCATCCGAACCATACTGGCACAAACGATATTCGAGTTGTTCAAGATCGTGAGGGATAGTGTTTAAATCATGCATTTGCATAGTTTGCACCTCATCTTGGCAAAAGCACTTTTGGTTTTTTGTAACTGATCAGTGTCAGTGCCGATAGATACCGGAGCCTCAGCAGAGACCCCGGTAAATAGCAACAGTTCTAGTTACTCTAAGACGTCGCCTTACTCTCAGACGTCGCCGCTGCCCAGATCACTAGACCGAACGCTAGTTTGTTGACTAGGTCGGCTAAGTTATAGACAACATTAAGCGCCTCAGTAGCACTACCATCACTGTATACGAAGTAGCCGAGCACATAACCAATCGGGTAGATTGCCCAACCAACTGTA
>DDIE01000059.1 GCA_002338385.1 Proteobacteria bacterium UBA1858 | reverse complement strand
TTCAAAGATTCTCACCAAAGTGATAACACCGACATAACTGTCAAACCAGGAATCAATAATCAACGCCTTCAACGGACCCTCTGGATTACCTTTGGGCTGAGGTGTATGTTGGACCAACGCTTCCAAAACATCCTCCACGCCCTGCCCTGTTTTCGCGCTCACGAGTAACGGATCGGTAGCATCAATACCGATCACTTCTTCAATCTCATTGGCTACCCTGTCAGGGTCTGCGGCTGGCAAATCAATCTTATTCAGCGTTGGTAATACCTCAAGACCTAATTCGACGGCGGTGTAGCAATTAGCCACACTCTGCGCCTCAACCCCTTGTGAGGCGTCAACTATCAGCAAGGCAGCCTCGCAAGCGGCAAGTGAACGTGATACCTCATAAGAGAAATCGACATGTCCGGGAGTGTCAATGAAATTCAATTGGTAGGTGTGGCCATCGCGCGCTTTATAAGGCAGCGAAACGGCTTGCGCTTTAATAGTTATGCCACGCTCACGCTCCAGATCCATAGAATCTAAAACTTGCGACTTCATTTCGCGTTCGTCGAGCCCACCGCAGTGCTGGATAAAGCGATCAGCTAAGGTCGATTTACCATGATCAATATGGGCGATAATGGAGAAATTGCGGATGTATTTCATAGACGACACGAGTTCAACTGCTGATAGAGTAAACGACAAAGCGGACATTGAGCCCGCTTTGTATGTGATGATTGATTATGCGTGATGTTACGGCTAACTGCTACTTATTGTCAGTCATCCTCTGGTGGCAGCATCATGGCCAGGAATTGTGGCCCGCTAGGACGCTGTACCAAGAGTGAAACGTATTTACCGGCGGGTAGTTTTTCCAGCATGTCTTTCAAGGCCTGCACGGATTCAATCTTTTCACCATTAATCATTTGCAATACATCATTGGCACGCACGCCCGCCGTTTTGGCTGGGCCCTGTGAAATAGCGGTGACCTTCAAGCCATAACTCAACTCCGTGGCTTTTTTATCCTCTTCAGTGAGCGGTTCTAAATCCATACCCAAGACACCATTGAGTTCTTTTTCGATACGCGCCTGGGTATTCTGATCACTGTCGGGTAACTGACCTATGACCACATTGATTTTTCTTGTCTTACCATTGCGCATGACTTCAAGTGTTACTTCTTCACCAACACGCACGCGACCCACCATCGGCGGCAAGGCGGCGGAGTTAGCGACCTCCTGATCGTTGAATTTGACAATCACATCGCCCACCTCGAGATCAGAATCAATGGCAGGACTAGCGTCCATAATTTTGGCTACCAGTGCACCTGCTGGCTTCTCCATGCCGAAAGACTCAGCTAACTCTCTGGTAACCTCTTGGATGTAGACACCTAGCCATCCACGCGAAACATAGCCAGTTGTTTTGAGTTGCTCAACCACTTCCATGGCCACTTCGACTGGAATCGCAAACGATAAGCCCATGAAACCGCCAGTACGACTATAGATTTGTGAGTTTATACCAACCACCTCACCCGCCATGTTGAACAATGGTCCGCCCGAGTTGCCTGGATTAATGGCGACGTCAGTCTGGATAAAGGGCACATAGTTTTCGTTTGGCAGACTACGTCCCTTGGCACTGACAATACCGGAGGTCACTGAATGGTCAAAACCAAAAGGTGAGCCAATGGCTAGCACCCACTGGCCGACTTTAAGATCATTTGCAGAACCGAACTCCACTACTGGCAAAGACTGAGCATCTATTTTCAATAAGGCAATATCGCTACGCGGGTCGCTGCCTATGATCTCCGCAACAAACTCACGGCGGTCGCTGAGTTTGACAATAATCTCATCGGCTTCACGAACTACATGATGATTAGTGACAACATAACCATCAGCGGAAATTATGAAGCCGGAACCCAGTGATTTGGAATTGTAGTAATCTTTCTGGTTTGGACCTTGTTCACCTAAAAATTTCTCAAAGAAATCATTGAATGGACTACCCTCTGGAAAATCAGGAATCTCTACGTTGGGTGGCAACTTAGGGTGACTGGTTTCTTGTTTAGTAGTGCTGATGTTTACCACCGCACCAGAGTGTGCCTCTACTAGTTCGGTGAAGTCGGGCAATCCTTGTTTTGCATGGACACAACTGATTGTGAAAAATACCACCCATATGACTATGTTAACTCTATGTCCAAACACATTATTCCCCTGTGATTATATGATGTAAAAATGTTGCTCTGAGACTGCAGCTATAGTTGAGAGACTTCTATTTGAGTGTGACAGAAGCACCAATTAACTCCACTGTTTCGCTGGGCACTTCACCCAGTACAGTAATCTTGTAACGTTCATTACTTTTAGTAAAGGCGTTAATTGCGCCTCGTCCTGTAAGTCTGGACTTGAGTCTATCCTTAGCGCCAGATTCTGAGATAAAAATGGATACCGAGGCAATACTGTCGCTGTAGACCATGTGACGTACAGGCTTTGCACTCATTTGGATCTTGCGTTGAGTTATATTCTTCAGCACGAAGTCCTGCGGCAGCTGAGATATTGTGAGAGCATGCTGCGGCATAGCCCGATTGATTGTTTCATATTCGCTGCTGAGCGACTGCTTCCATTTGAAGTCTGCAAGATCATACTGGGAGTCAAACATATGTGCTTCAACTGAGTCCATGTATCTAACCTCAGTGAACAACATCTCTTCCAGAACTTCTTGTGTGTTTGTGTCGATGACTTTAGATCTCAATAACATGCCAGTTTGTGGCTGGATACAGAACTCATAGCCATAACGGTAATTATCAGCCGGCATGATCGAGACAAGTTGACATGCCTTACCCGCAATTTGATTGAAGCCGGTTGACTCAATCCGATATACCGCACTTACGTTAGACAGATCTTTTGGGACGATGCTGGGCACACCATTATATGAAGAGGTTGGCCCAACTACGACTTGACGCTTCCTCGGCCAGATACATCGAACGAGGTCACCATCACGAATCACCTCGCGTGCCACATCGTTAAGCGAGACGATGCGCTGCTTCACTTTGTCATCAACAAGACCATGCACAATTTGCATGGCATCAAGTTTTTCCGCATGCTTGAAAACGAAGGTGCCTTGGTAATTCAGTTGGTACTGCGCCTGCTTCATTTTAAGCAGCAAATCATCAACCGGGATCGCTTCACTGGCATGCACATTTATGCCAGCGACGAGCGCACACCACAGTAGCAGTCGTGTAATAGTGTTATTATTCATCCACTTCTCGTAGCTCAGTAATTTCAGCATAAGGTAAGATGATTCTCTCGCTCCCATACCCAGAGTGATTATAAATGTAGATTTCAATTTCTTGTGCTTGAGCCTGCCTGTTGGCTGCGTTGGCGCTGAGCTGGGCTGGCGCAAATTGCACGCGCGGAGAAATTTTATTCTTATAATCATCGGCCATGGGCGCCTGACTGTCCCAAGCTGGACTGGATTTACGCTCAGCAGTAAGCGAATCTAAGCTGCTATCAGGCTGAGTGAAATATTGAAAACTTGTGAATGAGACCAGCGCGACTGAAACAGCTATTGCGAGTCCGGCGACTTGCTTGATAAATGGATTAGTTGAAGTCGTTGTAATAGTTGAGGATTGTCTGTCACGCTCGATCACGCACATAATTTCTGATGCGAAAGAAGTATTCATATTTGCTGGACACTCCTTCTTCATGATCGCCCCCACTAGCGCATAGCGATTGAGTTTTTGCACTGCTCGCTGATCAGACAGAATAGTATTGTTAAGTCGACGACGCTCAAATTCTGATAATTCATTATCCAGACTCGCACTTAACAGTTCTAAATCATGTTGCTTACGTTTTGATTCACTCATACTCATGCTTTCCAGTTATTACCCTCAATCATTTCTCATCTAGTCCATGAGTGGCTTAATGACTTTATCAACGGCTTCCCGTGCTCTGAATATCCTAGAGCGCACCGTTCCAATTGGACAACCCATGGTCTCAGCAATGTCTTCATAGCTCATCCCGTCCATTTCTCTTAATGTCAAAGCCGTCTTCAAGTCCTCGGGTAATTCATGAATAGTTTGAAATACCCGCTGTTGTAATTCTTCTGTCTGCAACATGTGATCTGGCGTGTGTTGGTCTCGCATCAGCGTTGCATCATCAAAATATTCTGCGTCATCTATGTCCACCTGTAGGCTGCTCTTCTTTTTACTTGATGACATCAGATAATTCTTAGCCGAATTCACCGCGATGCGATACAGCCAGGTGTAGAATGCACTGTCGCCGCGAAAATTCTTAAGCCCTCTGAAGGCTTTGATAAACGCCTCCTGAGCAACATCCTGTGCTTCATCCCCCTGCACGTAGCGCCCCACTAAATTGATCACCTTGAATTGATACTTCTGTACCAAAACATCAAAGGCACGAGAATCACCCTCCTTGGCGCGGGCAACTAATTCTTTATCGTTATCAGTGTTGCTGCCCATATTGGGCGCTCTCCTCATGCTGACTCTTTGTTTTGCAGAATTTCAGACCACTGCCAAAACAATAAGTTCTGTACAATTGTAGTGGACGTAATTGAACGTATCTTAACCAGTGATGATACCGAGGTCACATGTTTTATGACAGAATAACGCATATGAGCCAATCTAAGACTAAGCAATATGATGTTTTAATTCTCGGCAGCGGTGCCGCGGGCTTAAGTGCTGCACTGCATTTGCAGCCACACTTAAGCGTCGCCGTCATCTCGAAGGCGGAATTAAACAGTGGTAATACCTCCTGGGCACAAGGCGGTATCTCTGCCGTGCTTGACCGTGATGATTCACTCGCTCAACACATCGAAGATACAATCTCGGCAGGCGCGGGCTTGTGTGATCCTGAAGTCGTGGAAAAAACGGTCTCTGAAGGCAGGGAAGTGATCGACTGGCTGCTGTCTATCGGGGTTGAATTCACACGTGAAAAAGCGTTTCACAACAGGCATCACTTACATTTAACTCAGGAAGGTGGCCATACCCATCGACGTGTCGCCCATGTGGCTGATGCCACAGGTGATGCTGTCCAGAATCAATTAATAACCCAGGTACGTCAGCGTGAACAGATTGATTTACTGTCTAATCATATTGCCGTTGACCTGATCACTGCAGGTAAGTTAGGTCATCAGCAAGAGCGTTGTGTGGGTGCATATATCCTCAACTTAGATACTGGCCGTGTAGAAGTTTTTCGATCTCAATTCGTCATCTTAGCGACCGGTGGTGCCAGCAAGGTATATCTTTACACTAGTAATCCAGACGGAGCTTGTGGAGACGGTATCGCAATGGCTTGGCGTGCCGGATGTCGGGTTGCCAATATGGAATTCATGCAATTTCATCCAACCTGTTTGTATCATCCTAAAGCGAAATCATACCTACTAAGCGAAGCGATTCGTGGTGAGGGGGGTAAAATGATCCTACAAGACGGGAGTGAATTTTTACACCACTTCGATCCTCGCGGGGTACTCGCCCCAAGGGATATTGTGGCACGCGCGATCGACTACATGATGAAAAAACATGGCCATGATTGTGTCTATCTCGATATCAGCCACAAGTCGGCTAAATTCATAGCCAAACATTTCCCGAATATAAATGCTCGCTGTAACAAGCTGGGTTATGACATGAGCAAAGAACCCATCCCGGTAGTGCCCGCCGCGCACTATACCTGTGGTGGAATACTGACTGATCACCATGGTCAGACGGATATCCCTCATCTATACGCGGTTGGTGAGGTCGCTCACACGGGCTTGCATGGTGCGAATCGAATGGCCAGCAATTCCTTATTAGAGTGTCTCGCGTATGGACGCTTTGCGGGTGAGCATATTAATACCAGCTTCGCCTCTGACAATCAGAATTTATCCGTTCCTGCTTGGGATGAGAGTCGTGTATCTGACTCGGACGAAGAGATTGTAGTGGCTCATAACTGGGATGAAGTGCGTCGATTCATGTGGGATTATGTCGGCATTGTACGCTCAACAAAACGTATGCAACGAGCACAACATCGAATCGATCTGCTATTGCATGAAATTGATGAGTACTACAGCAATTTCAAAGTCACCAGCGATCTGATTGAACTGCGTAATCTCGCTGTCGTCGCGGATTTAATCATTCGCAGTGCGCTCGCGCGTCAAGAGAGCCGTGGCCTGCATTACACCCTGGACTATCCTGATACTGACCCCGCCCTGGATCAAGTGAATACTATTTTGACACCAGATTCAAAAGTGCATAGTGAGTCGCATCCTCACTCACTTCCTGCCTAGCCGTCGCAATCAACAAACAGCTTGTCTCGGTAATGAGCCAGTTCTTCTATTGAGTCACGGATATCACTCAAAGCGAGATGATCAGAGTCCTTGCTGTATTCCACATCCTTGCCGGCATACCAACGCTTGGCCAGCTCTTTGAGCGTACTGACATCCAGATTACGATAATGAAAATAGGCCTCCAAATCTGGCATCAGGCGAGCCAGAAAGCGACGATCCTGACAGATACTGTTGCCACACATCGGCGAAACACCCGCGGGCACATATTTTTGTAGGAATTGGATAGTCTCCTGTTCAGCGGCCTGGCACGAATAGGTGCTTGCCAAGACACGTTTGATGAGACCCGATTTGGTATGTTGATTTTGATTCCAGCTATCCATTTGATCAAGACGAGATTGTGCTTGCTGCAGCGCTATCACTGGACCTACCGCCAGTTCATTGAGATGTCGATCTGTAACAACAGTGGCAATTTCGATAATTTCATCGTTTTGCGTGTCCAGTCCAGTCATCTCCAAATCAATCCAAATTAAATTATTTTCATCCTGCATGAGTCCACTCACCGTCTGTTTTCTGATATGTTAGGCCAACTTTCTAATTATATACACTAAACCATGCAACAGTTGCTCAAGTTATTACTCATCACCCTACTCATTGCGCTTACTAGCATAGCAATGGCAGATACAGGCGAACAACTGCATCAATCCGCCTGCATAGATTGTCATAGTCGGATGACTGGCGGCGATGGCACAGTGCTGTACGAGCGTGAAGAACGTATCGTGCAATCACTGGCGGCATTGCAATATCAGACAGCACGTTGTTCCGCAGGTGCCGCGACCGGCTGGGATGACGCTCAAATTCAATCTGTAGTCGACTATTTGAATCAGAGTCACTATCATTTTTAAATACTACCCTGCCGATGTATAAAGCCAGAATTATCGCTAGACAGGGGAAAAAATTCATCGTTCAAGATGCCGAGCACAAGCTACATCAGTGTCATGTTCGCAGTCAGGCGCAAGAAGCTGTGTGTGGTGACAGAGTGGTATGTGAAGCTAAAAGCCGTGGCCAAGACATTATAACTGCGATAGAACCTCGTACTAATCAGCTCACACGTATCGACAACTTTAAACGCGAAAAAACATTAGCTGCCAATATTGATCAGATGTTGATTGTGGTTGCCGCACTGCCTGAGTTTTCAACTTTATTGATCGATAAATATCTAGCCTGCGCAAGATTGAATAATTGCGCAGTGACTCTGATAGTGAATAAGGCAGAGCTTTTGCATGAGCAACAAATAAACATCAATACCTTGGCTGCTACATACACGCCTGTGGTTGACCATTTTATCATCGCCAGTGCAAAGCTTGGCTACGGTATTCATGCACTCAGAAGAGTACTGATTGAAGACACTAACATATTGGTTGGCCAGTCAGGTGTCGGCAAATCATCTTTAATTAATCGCCTACTCGATTCCAGCACAATCAAGATTGGTGCCTTGTCCGAGTCAATCCAACAAGGACGTCATACCACCACCAACGCCTATGCCCATCCGATAAATTCTCCCAGCCAAGCAGAAATTAAAATCATTGACTCTCCGGGGGTGAGGAGCTTCTCCCCAACATTCGCCCGCATGGATCAGGTTGCTCTTGGCTTTAAAGAATTTGATGAATATATTGGTAGCTGTAAATTTGCCAACTGCCAGCATTTGAATGAGCCAGATTGTGCAATTAAAACTGCAGCGGCTGCACATAAAATAGCAGCTAGTCGTTATGCCAGCTATACAACCATCTGTGAGGAACTGGCTGGCGCTTAATACACTATTGATAATCGGTGCGTGTATTAAATGCCTGAGCGAGCGTATTCAAGTCTAAATATTCCAACTCACCGCCAATCGGCACACCTTGTGCTAAGCGGGTAGTTTTTAGCTCATATTTGGCCGCCATTTCTGCGATCACATGAGCCGTTACTTCGCCCTCCATAGTGGAACTGGTCGCGAGTATGATTTCTTTTAAATCACCGGATTGAAGACGGTGTTCTAATTGATCTAAACCAATCTGATCAGGGCCTATGCCATCTAGAGGTGATAGCTTCCCCATCAAAATAAAATAAACGCCGTTATAGCTGGTGCCATTTTCTATGGCCATCACATCAGTTGGTGTCTCGACAATACACATCTGACTGACTTTCCTGCTGGCACTGGCACAAATGTCACATATCTGATTTTCAGTATAATTTCTGCACCGCTCGCAATGACGTATGGTGTCGACAGCCTGCACGATGGTAGTACCGAGTGCGCGCGCCTTATCCTTGTCAACTTTCAACAAGTGGAAAGCCATACGTTGTGCTGTTTTCTGGCCTACACCAGGTAACAGTTTGAGTGCACTTATCAGTTGATCTAGTAAGGGTGTTTGTTCAGCCACATTCTCGCCACTGGATTAAAAAGGTAGCTTCATACCTGGTGGCAGAGGCATTCCTGCTGTGATGTCAGCATACTTATCCTTGGTCGTCTGTTCTAATTTATGCACTGCATCATTTATTGCCGCAGCAATTAAATCTTCTAACATATCTTTATCATCAGCCAACAAACTGTCGTCAATCGTGACTCGCTTGACCTCGTGGGTCCCTTGCATGACGAGCTTAACCATACCACCACCCGACTGACCCTCAACCTCGATAAGTTTGATTTCATCTTGCGCTTTCTGCATATCCTCCTGCATTTTTTGCGCCTGTTTCATAAGATTACCAATTCCACCTTTCATTCTTTTCCCTCTTGTTTAGATTGCATTGATTTTGATTGCACTGATCCTGGCACCAGCTCAGCCTGACAATCACGCTTCAACATTTGCACGAATTCATCTCTCTCGATACTGCGCTCAGCGGTCGCTATATCATGTTGTGCAGTATCTTCAATTGCTTGCGCAGGACTGGCGACTCTATCTTGACTAATTTTGATATCTACGACGAGTTTATCACCAAATAAAGACTGCAGTTCTGAGCTCAGTTTGGTAACTGACTGAGCTGACATTAAGCTCTCATGTTGAGCAGCCAGCGCAAGCACAAGCTTGTTTTGTTGGTGCTCAACAAAGCTACAGTGTACGGCCAATTCTTTGACCAGTCCGACTAGTTGAAGACGCTCTATTAATGCTGGCCATTGGTCAACATCAAGTCGCTGCAACGCAGTTGATATCTGTTCAGGAGTATTCTCTGGAGGTGCTAGTTGACTGGCGACAGGCTCCATGTCTCGAGGCTGTATTTGCGCCACCTCTGCCGGCGCGATCACTTGTGCAGATGCATGTTTAGCCTCGCTAACGGGCTTGTTACTGTACTTTTTTGGCGTATCGCCATCTCCCGGGCGGAACATAATCATACGCAGTATGGCCATTTCAAAACCGGCTTTGGGAGAGTGTGCGAGATGTAAATCGCGCCGACTTGTAATAGCAATTTGATAAAACAGCTGAATATCCTGCGCCGATATTTTTTCTTTTACCGTATCTATTGTGGCTGCAAATAAATTCACTTGCTCGCTGTATTCAGGTACGGCCTGTGCGATTGCAGCAGCATGAAAAATCACTATCAATTGATCAAGTAATTTGCCGAAATCAACATTAAGACTGGTCAGATTTTCGATCAGATTGATAGTCTGTGCACTGTCGAATGAGCACAATGCGGCTACTAGCAAGTCAACTTGTTCACTCGGGACTGTGCCTAACATCTGGCTGACCCGATGTTCTGTTATTTCTCCCCCTGAATAGGCAATGGCCTGATCGAGCAGACTGAGTGCGTCGCGCATACTGCCACTGGCCGACTCGGCCAACTGGATCAATGCGGCGTGTTCGTGACTGATCTGTTCTGCTGCTAAAACCTTAGTCAGTTGATCGGCTATTTGTGGGCTAGATATATGTCGCAAGGTAAATTGCAGACAACGCGAGAGCACTGTCACTGGTAACTTCTGAGGATCAGTAGTGGCCAGCAAAAACTTAACGTGCTCTGGCGGCTCCTCCAAGGTTTTTAACAACGCATTAAAACTATGCCCTGATAGCATATGAACTTCGTCAATGAGATAAATCTTGAAGCGACCACGAGTAGGTGCGTATTGAATATTTTCAAGCAACTCACGCGTGTCTTCCACGCGCGTGCGTGAGGCTGCGTCGACTTCAATTAAATCAACAAAACGGCCCTCAGTAATAGCCAGACAATGTTCACAGGTGCCACAAGGCTCTGGAGTTACGCCTGTTTCGCAACTCAGCGCCTTCGCAAAGACACGCGCAATCGTTGTTTTACCCACACCTCGCGTGCCTGAAAACAAGTACGCATGATGCAAGCGACTCGTTTTGAGAGCGTTAACCATAGCCGTTACCACATGTGCTTGACCGACAATGTCAGTAAAGTTCTGTGGCCGCCATTTTCTTGCTAATACCTGGTGTGACATGTTGGCTAATGATTGTGTTTAGTCATGTTGGCTGTATTAGGCGGCAATCTATGCCAGTTGGATCTCAGCACCCGAATCAACTGCTACCGTTGCTCCCTTCCAGGCCTGGCGGGGTTCACAATCTATCGCTGCAAAGGAACCGACACAGATCACCATAATACTTGCACCGCTCAGCTTAATTTATTCGCGGCGAGCACACTGCCCAGTTTCTTGGGTCAGCGAGCTATTCTAGCCTGTGAGATACCCTAGCGCACCCTCTGGAGCTAAATAATTAGTCGCGATGACAATTGCCGCATCTGTTGGGTGTAAAACCATGCCCGAGATGATAGGTTAACACTGACCTTGCCTGGACTATCAAAGACCTGTTGATAGGTTCAGACTAGGGTGCTGTAAAACCTAATTAATCTCAATAAATACATGAACTTAAACATTTTCAACCGGCTCAAATAACACCACTATGCTCACTCGCAGAGAGTTCCTCCAGCTGCTAAGCAGTGCCGCACTGTGCGGGCACATCCCGCTATCAGCTGCCAGCACAGAGTCCTTGTATGGCTTCAAGCCCTTCGGCAATACGCGTTTGTTGCACTTTACTGATTGTCACGCCCAACTCCTACCCATTTATTATCGCGAACCGGATGTCAATATAGGATTAGCTGAAGCCACTAACAGACCTCCTCATTTGGTTGCTCAGGCCATGTTGGATCATTTTCAGCTTACTGATCCGAGATTAATACATGCGTTCACTGCTGTTAATTATGAGCAAGCCCTCCTGAAGTACGGCAAAGTAGGTGGCTTTGCTCATTTGGCCACACTGATTAAACAAATGCGTTCTCAGATGGGCGCGCAACGAACGTTATTACTCGATGGGGGTGATACTTGGCAGGGCTCAGGTACAGCTTACAAAACTCAGGGCATGGATATGGTTGAGGCATGTAATCTGCTCGGCGTTGACGTGATGACGGGGCATTGGGAGTTCACTTATCAAGATCATCAAACACTAGCCAATATAGCTGCCTTTAACGGCACTTTTGTCGCCCAGAATGTGCATGCCACCGAAGAAGCATTGTTTGCAGATAGTCCAGTATTCGATTCCGAGAGTGGCCATGTGTTCCCTCCCTACACGATCAAAACACTTGCAGATAGTCGTGTCGCGGTGATTGGGCAGGCCTTTCCATATACCCCAGTGGCTAACCCGAAGCGTTTCATTCCAGATTGGACATTTGGTATCAAAGAAGAAGAATTACAAACACTGGTTGATGAGATTCGCGCTCAACATATGCCTGATGTGATTGTGTTGCTATCTCACAATGGTGCTGATGTAGACATTAAGCTGGCCAGTAGAGTCAGCCATATTGATGTGATCCTAGGCGGCCATACGCATGATGGCATCCCCCATGCACTAGAAATAAAAAATCCCCAAGGCATCACTCTGGTGACTAATGCGGGTTCGAACGGTAAATTCCTTGGGGTGATGGATCTTGCCATCAGTGGCGGCAAAATTCGTGACTATCGTTACCGTCTTCTGCCTGTATTCGCCAACCTGCTGCCGGCAGATACGGCAATGCTTGCGCATATTGAGAGAGTTCGCCAACCGTTTCGACCCTGGCTAGAGGAGGAACTTGGCTACACTGAGTCTACTTTGTATCGCCGGGGCAATTTCAATGGTACTTTTGATCAACTCATTTGTAATGCACTACGCGAACAAAACGATACTCAAATATCCCTGTCACCCGGGTTTCGTTGGGGCACCACTGTCCCTGTCAATAGTCCGATCACTATGGAACATGTATTGGATCAAACTTGCATGACTTATCCTGAGACCTATCGTCAGGAAATGACTGGGGCACAACTGAAACTTATCCTTGAAGACGTGTGCGACAATTTGTTTAATCCCAATCCCTATTATCAACAAGGTGGCGATATGGTTAGGCTAGGTGGGATGAACTATCACTGTCAGCCAAAACAGAAGATTGGTCATCGCATCGATGCCATGCGTCTCGATAATGGCGAATTAATTGAGGCCACAAAAACCTACACCGTGGCCGGCTGGGCCACGGTCAATCGTCGGGCCATTGGCGCACCAGTGTGGGATCAGGTAGCCGAGCATATTCGACAGCATAAGAAAATCACCATAGACGGTGTCAATACACCCAAGCTTAGTGGTGTGGATAACAACTTGGGCCGGATTAAATCTAACGCTGGTTAGATCGAGTAGTGGTTAAATAAATAGGCGATCAATAATATTTGCGGTAGCGTCACCAAAGGTAGAAATAGTGCAATTTTCCAAGACTGAGTCGACTCTTTGAGTACCATGATTTCAGTATAGTCGGTGGACACGCCGCCCATTAGAAAAGCGAAACTATTCCCCGGTGCCTGTCCACGTGTCATTAAGTCTGCCGCTACCGGTGCTGAGCCTTCAGAGCACACCTCTATTATGGTTGCTGCAACCATCGTTAAACCCAAACCCAGCAATGTCGGCCCGAAATACTGCTGAAAAGCATCCACATCCAATACTAAACGTATGAGACCCGCGATAAGGATGCCAAATAAAATCCAACGCACCACGATCCTGGACTCCACCAGTCCTGTTTTGAGCATACTTAGAATCATTACTTTATCAAACTGAGTCTCTGCCAGACGTTGTTTAGCTTGTGGCCAAAACTGAAAGTCCTCAGGCAAATCAAAGCTGTATGGATTTTCAGGCAGCACCTTGCGTCCGACCAGGGCATCGAATATGACTCCAGAGATAAGGGCGATCAGCATTGAGGTGATAATGAATACTATTGTCCAAGGTAATCCAATCAGCGCCACAAGAATGACCGTGAGTGTGAATGAGTTCCAAGGACTAGCGATCAAGAAAGCCATCACCTGACCAAGTGAAGCACCACGTTCATAGAGCTTAGCGCCGACCATCAAAATACCATGACTACACAGATCAAGCAGAACACCGCCTATAGTAGCCCGCATGATACCCTTGAAACCGCTGCCTGTTGCCAGTAGCGACATAACAAACTCGCGTGGCACCTTAGCCATGGCTGCTAGGATAACGATACCCAGCAATATGCCCCACCAGACAATATTGACCAATTCAAACACTGAGCTACTCAGCACAGCCAGCTTACCCAAGGGGTTAAGTTGCTCACTCAGGTGTAAGCCATAAAAAATAATCGTAGCCAGCAGCGAACCCCAGAGTAGGTAGTCGAGAGAGACTCGTGTTGGTTTCTGCTCCGATTCTGGGGTATTACAGCAACTGCTCATAGAGTGGCTAACGTCCTGTACATTATTCAACGCTTAGTTTCGAATTAACTATAATCTGGCAATCTAACACATCTATTAATTATCTCCTATGAATGAGCAACAGCCGATTATTGTATGGTTCCGGCAGGACCTGCGTTTGACCGACAATGCAGCACTCCACCATGCCTGCCAAACTGACGCACCAATAATATTCGTCTTCATACATGATCCAGAATTAGCCCAAAAATGGACCATGGGCGCTGCTAAGCAATGGTGGTTACATCATAGCCTCGCCTCTCTCGCGGGCAATTTAAAACATTACCGGACTGATTTGATATTACGCCGTGGTGCTACCTTGGAGGTATTGGAGAACCTTATCAATGAAACAAATGCACAGGGGTTATATTTTTCCCGCCACTATGAGCCGTATCAAGCAGGGTTGGAAAATAAAATTAATGCTCACTTTAAAGACATACTCACGATTAAACGGTTCAAAAATAATTTGCTGGTAGAGCCGGAAACAGTCCTCAATAAGTCCAATGAACCTTTTAAAGTCTTTACCCCGTTCTACAAAGCCGCGATGGCGACACTGCAGGTAGCTGACCCGCTGCCCGCGCCGAATGAAATTGATGCCTATACTGCAACGATCGCGAGTGACGATCTAGACGCTTGGCAGCTATTGCCTGACGAGACACTGTGGGGAGCAGAATTCAAGAAAAACTGGGTGCCTGGCGAACAGGGTGCGCAAATAAACTTGGATGCTTTCACTATGCATGCACTGAACAAATATAACATTCTTAGAAATCGTCCCGAATTCATTGGTACCTCACGTATATCCCCCCATTTACACTTTGGTGAGATCAGCCCGCGGCAAATCTGGAATGATGTCATTCACTCCGATAAAGGCTCTGAGCCTGGCAATGAATCGTACCTGAAAGAATTGATGTGGCGCGAGTTCTCCTATTACTTACTGCATTATTGGCCAGATTTACCCGACCAATCATTTAAAGATAGTTTTGCTGATTTCCCTTGGCAAAACGATAGTGAGTTACTTAATGCCTGGCAACACGGCAAAACTGGGTATCCTATCGTCGATGCCGGCATGCGTGAGTTATTGCAGACTGGCTGGATGCATAATCGCGTGCGAATGGTAGTGGCCTCCTTTTTAATCAAACATTTATTAATTGACTGGCGTCATGGCGAGGCATGGTTTTGGGATACCTTAGTCGATGCAGATCTAGCTAATAACTCTGCCAGCTGGCAATGGGTGGCAGGCTGTGGAGCGGATGCAGCCCCTTACTTCAGAATATTCAATCCACAATTACAGGGTGAGAAATTCGATCCCGATGGTATCTACGTCAAACAATGGTTACCAGAACTGCAGCATCTGCCCAATAAATTCATACATGCGCCCTGGGGTGCTCCAGCACCGGTATTACAAGAAGCAGGCGTTGAGTTGGGCAAAGACTATCCACAGCCCATTGTAGAACATCACTTTGCACGTGAGCGCGCACTAGCCGCATTCGAGACGATAAAAATTAATCCTAACGCAAGTGCTTAGCGAATAGCATCTACCCCCATTGAAATTTCAATCGCGGTGGTATCGCCAATCTTATTCAGCTTGTCTTGTAGAGAGATTATATCCAGCTTTTCAATAGGCAAATTGACAAATATTTTGAGGCGATTCTCTAGTTCTAAAAATGCTCGCCTAAATGCGGCTAATTGAGCTTTATCGTCACCTTCCTCTGCGGCGGGGTCTGCAATCCCCCAATGCGCGTTCATAGGCTGTCCCGGCCATATGGGACAGGGCTCACCTGCAGCACGATCACACACAGTAATGACAAAATCCAGCGCGGGAGCGTCCGGCTTGGCAAATTCATCCCAATGCTTGCTGGCAGGTTGATTGATAGGAACACGCATCCGCCGAAGAATATCTATTGCCCGTGGATTGACTTCACCGGTTGGATTGCTGCCTGCACTATAGGCAGAGAATTTACTGTCGCCTAAATAGTTAAGTAATGCCTCGGCAATAATACTGCGTGC
>DDIE01000073.1:1986-11621 GCA_002338385.1 Proteobacteria bacterium UBA1858 | reverse complement strand
ACTGGCCATAGTGAGTGCCCAACTCGCCCAATCAATCCTGCATGGCTTTCCCTCGGAGTCGGTATCAACCTCACCGGCAGACATGCCGCCAAATACAGCCATCACACCACGTGATACCACGCCTTACGGTCTGCAACTGGCGCGCATGCATGTAATGGGTAATGCCAGCCAGGCGAAATTACCGCAAAAGACCGATGCGCCGCTCACACAACTGAATTTAAAGCTGCATGGTGTTTTGGCCCTAGGGGACGGTCAGGGCTATGCAATTATCCAGGGGAAAAACAGGAAAGACGTTCTATATCATATAGATAGTGAAATAATCTCAGGTGTTACTTTACATTCGGTCTTCGACCGCTATGTACTTATATCACGGGCAGGACGACAGGAGAAACTAGCCCTACCCAAGGCGCAGAATGATCTGCTCACTTCGCTAGACACATCGCCATCGAGCGCAGACCCTGCGCGTGATATTCAAGCCTAGGTGGTTCACTCGCTCAGGCATAATTATAATGAGTTCAATATCATGCAATCAATATGTCATCTTTTTGCGATAGTGTAGTCATATAACTTATGTAATTAGTGCCATGTCTGTATTCAAACTTACCCTCTCCCACATTTTATTGACTGTTTTATTGTTGCTCACACTTATGACTGCTGCGCGCAGCGATCAACAAGTCAGCCTCAATCTGAAAGATGCCGACATCAAGACGTTGATCGAAACCGTGTCTGAGTTGACCGGTAAAAATTTCATCATAGATCCGAGGGTTAAGGCTAAAGTCACTGTCATTTCAGCCCGCCCCATGAATAAACAGGAAATCTATCAGGTATTCCTGTCTGTCTTGCAAGTGCATGGCTATGCCACCGTGGAGGTGGGTGAGATCATCAAGATTTTGCCTGATGTGAATGCCAAACAGGGGGCGGGTCAGGTCGCTACTCAGGCGATCAAAGGTGACGAACTTGTCACGCGCATCATTGAGTTGGAGCACATTGCCGCAAGTCAGATTGTGCCTATTCTGCGTCCACTGATTCCTCAGCAGGGTCATCTGGCAGCTTATCCACAGACCAATGTCATTATCATTTCTGATCGCGGTGCCAACATCAGTCGCCTGGAGCGCATTATCGCCAAAATAGACCAGCCGAGTGTGCAAGACATTGAGGTCATTCAACTCCAGCATGCCTCTGCCAGTGAAGTGGTAAGCATTCTTAACAGCTTAAAATTGGGTCTGGCAGCAACCCCGCAAAGCCCAAATAATTTGACCCTGGCGGCGGACGACCGCACCAACAGTATTTTACTCTCGGGTGAAGATCAGCAAAAAGTCCGCGTGCGTGGGCTGATTGCACACTTAGATACGCCAATCGAGGGCACGGGTAACACGCGTGTGGTTTATCTGCACTATGCCGAAGCTGAGGCCATCGCACCAATTCTGCAGGGTGTATCCAGTCTGGAGACGGGTGAAGGCACAGCCTCTGCGGGCAATGATGTCAACATTCAGGCGGATAATACGAATAATGCACTGATCATCACCGCACCGCCTGCTCAGTTTGAGAGCCTAAGACGCGTGATAGACAAGCTTGATGTCAGACGCGCGCAAGTGTTAGTGGAAGCAATTATTGCTGAGGTGTCTACCGATCTAACTAAAGAGCTGGGGGTAGAAGGCTTCCTGCGACCCACAGGTGACAGCGATAATGGCATTACCCTGTCGACTATTAATGCTGCAAATATTGCCGATACTGCAGGCCTGACTGTGGGAGCGGATAACTTTACCAGTGGCACCCGCTGGGGATTGTTAGTGCGTGCACTGGAGTCCGATACCACCACTAATATTCTATCCACCCCTACCCTGGTGACCCTAGATAATGAAGAAGCTGAGATTGTGGTCGCGCAGAATGTACCGTTCATAACAGGTTCTTACAGCAATGAATCGGGTAGTACCGACCCATTTCAGACGATTGAACGTCATGATGTGGGTCTAACGCTGACGATTACCCCACAAATCAATGAAGGTAATAGTATTCAGCTCAAAATTGAACAAGAATCCTCCAGCATCTCTAATTCATCCGTTGCCAGTGACATTATTACTAATGAGCGGCGCATCAGTACTTCAGTGATGATCGATGATCGAGAAATATTAGTGTTGGGCGGTCTGACTCAGGATGATTATCGTGAGACTGTAAGCAAGACACCATTGTTGGGCGACCTGCCCGTGCTAGGTAGTTTGTTTCGCTCTAACAGCACCACTAAAACGAAACAAAATTTAATGGTATTTATCCGGCCGGTGATTTTACGTAATGCCGCCAATGCCAGCCTAGCAACCGAATCAAAGTATGAATTCTTGCGCGCGAGCCAGCTAGAAGCTCAGACGCGCGGTGCCGGGGTTAATCAAAACAAACACATGTCTCCCTTGCCTAACTTGAACGACTTGGTTATCCAGATGCCTGAGAGTGTAAAGAACAAGGTGCCTTCCAATAACCAACTCATGCCACAACCTCCTACTCAGTAAGCCCCCGATCATGAGTGAGCCAGCAGCACAACGACGCCCGAGCTACAGCTTTGCAAAACGTCATGGGGTATTGGTGGGTGAGCTGCAAGATCACTGCCTGACAGTCTATCAGCGGCCAGATACCTCGCTTAAAGCAGTGCAAGAAATTCGTCGCTTAATGGCGCGCTCGATTACTATCCAGACGCTATCAGAACAAGAATTTGAACAGCGTCTGACCCAAGCCTATGACAGCAGCGCGGGTGAGTCACTCGCGGTGATGGAAGACATTGGGGAAGATCTGGATCTCGCCAGCTTGGCGAATGCTTTGCCTGAACCGCAAGACTTGATGGAAGCCGAGGATGATGCTCCCATTATCCGCCTGCTTAACGCGCTACTGTCTCAAGCGGTGAAAGAAAATGCCTCTGATATTCACATCGAAACATTCGAACAACGCCTGTCAATACGCCTACGCGTAGATGGTGTGCTGCGCGAGGCGATTCAACCGCCCAAAAATATTGGCACCTTGATTGTCTCGAGAATAAAAGTAATGGCCAATCTGGACATTGCGGAAAAGCGCTTACCACAAGATGGTCGTATTTCATTGCGGGTGGCCGGTCGGCCAGTCGATGTGCGTGTTTCTACCCTACCCTCAGGCCACGGCGAACGCGTGGTCATGCGCTTACTGGATAAACAAGCTGGTCGTCTCGATTTATCGCACCTGGGTTTAACCAAGCCACTCTACGATAAGCTTACACTGAGCATTAATAAACCCCATGGTGTCATTCTGGTGACCGGACCAACAGGTTCGGGCAAGACCACCACGCTATACGCTGCTTTGAGTGAACTCAACAGCACCACGCGCAACGTACTGACAGTTGAGGATCCGATTGAGTATTTCCTAGACGGCATCGGTCAAACGCAAGTGAATACTAAAGTTGATATGACATTTGCGCGCGGCTTGCGCGCTATTCTGAGACAGGATCCCGATGTGGTTATGGTCGGTGAAATACGTGATGTCGAAACTGCACAAATCGCTGTGCAAGCAAGTTTAACCGGGCACTTAGTATTTTCGACCTTACATACAAACACGGCGGTAGGCGCAATTACACGTATGCGTGATATGGGCGTCGAGCCCTTCTTGCTCGCTTCCAGTTTACTCGGTGTGATGGCGCAACGTTTGGTGAGGATATTATGCGAACAATGCAAACAGGGCCATGCCGCGACTGCGCAGGAACTGCAACAACTCAATATTACGCTGGCAGACGATCAGCCCGTGCCCACCTTATATGCACCCATGGGCTGTGCTCATTGTAACCAGTCGGGCTATGTCGGTCGCAGCGGTATCTACGAGTATATTGAATTGGATAGCCAGTTTCGGAGCATGATGCATGATGATGCCTCAGAGCAGAGTTTGGAGGAGTATGCGCGCACCCACTCAGCCAGCATACGTGCAGATGGCTACCGTTTAGTGCTGGCCGGTAAAACAACATTGCAAGAAGTCATGCGGGTCACGCGTGAGAATTAATAGCTATCCCAGTTAATCACTATGCCCGCGTTTGAATACACTGCACTCAATGCTCAGGGACGCCAAAAAAAAGGCGTCATCGAGGGTGATAGTGCTAAGACGGTTCGACAACAGTTGCGCGCCCAGAGCTTGACCCCGCTGGATGTTCAAACCGTCGTAAAGAAAACCAAAGACAGTACTATTAAAGCCTCATTCTGGCAGCTGGGCAAAGGCATGAATGCGACTGAGCTGGCCCTGTTTACGCGCCAGCTGGCCACCCTGTTGCAATCAGGTACGCCCTTGGAAGAAGCACTCCGAACGGTCGCGAAACAATCTGAGCGCGCACGTGTCAAACGTACCATTCTTGGGGTCCGCTCTAAGGTGACGGAGGGGCATACTTTAGAGGATGGTTTGAATGACTTTCCGCATACCTTCCCGGAGTTGTATCGTGCGACTGTCGCCGCGGGTGAAAAATCAGGTCATCTAGATCCTGTTTTGGAACGTCTGGCTGAATATACGGAGACCCGCCAAGAGATGCAGCAGAATATATCGTTGGCGCTGATCTATCCGATTATCCTATTAATAATTTGTGTCTTAGTCGTGGCAGGGTTGTTGACCTATGTCGTGCCGCAGGTAGTGAATGTATTTGCCGATATGGGCAATGAACTGCCCTTGCCTACCCGCTTTCTATTGACCACCAGCGAATTACTGCAAACCACATGGGTCTACATGCTGTTGACCCTAGTGGCCTTAGTGGCAGGTTTCAAGGTGCTGCTGAAGAACCCTACTTTTAAGTATCGCGTGCATGCTTTACAGCTGTGCTTGCCGATTGCTGGAAAAGTTATTCGCGGCCTCAATACTGCGCGTTTTGCGCGTACCTTGAGCATTCTTACGGCCTCGGGTGTGCCCGTGTTGGACGCACTCCGCATTGCCTCTGATGTGATACCCAACTTGCCTATGAAAAAAGCCGTGCATGATGCTGCGATCCAAGTGCGTGAAGGCGCGGCCATTCATAGCTCACTCGAATCATCGCGCTACTTTCCACCGATGACACTGCATTTGATTGCCAGCGGAGAAGCCAGTGGCAATCTAGAGAGCATGTTGGAGCGCGCGGCCAGCCAGCAGGAAAGAGAATTAAAAACTGTCATCGCCACAACATTAGGCTTATTTGAGCCGTTAATGATTGTGTTTATGGGGGTGATCGTATTATTTATCGTGTTAGCGATCATGTTACCCATTTTTGAAATGAATCAACTTGTAGGATAAGGAGTACTCACTATGCATAAGCACACAGGTTTTACTTTGATCGAAGTAATCGTAGTACTGGTAATCCTAGGTATTCTAGCCTCTATTGTTGTCCCTAATGTCATCAGCCGGACAGATCAGGCACAAATCGTCAAAGCTAAACAGGATCTGCGTGCTCTGGAGAGTGCTCTGCAGCTTTATCGGGTAGATAATTTTAAGTACCCAACAACTGATCAGGGCCTGCAGGCGCTGGTTGAACGCCCAACCATACCGCCCCAAGCCAAGAATTGGCAAAAAGGCGGCTACATAAAAAAATTACCGCAAGATCCCTGGTTAAACGCGTATCAATACCTCAGTCCAGGTCAGCATGGTGATTTTGATTTATATACTCTGGGTGCGGATGGACGCCCGGGTGGCAGTGATGAAAATCAAGATATTGGTAACTGGACCTTAGAATAGATGTGCTTGCGCAAAAATTTTCAGCTCGGCACATATCAGGCCAGGAAAAATGACACGGGTCTGACCCTGATTGAGATCGTCATCGTGATTGCAATTATCAGTATTACTATGGCAATGACAACAATCAGTTTTGGCAACCCGCAGCAAAAACAGATCGAGCAACACAGTGCGCGCCTCAACGCGCTTATTCAGTTAGCACTCGAACAAGCTATCTTTAACGGTCAGGATTATGCGCTCACTGTGGTCACCACTGGCTATGCCTTTTATCAATTAACTGCATCGGGTTGGCAGCTCATCGACGACGACCCCCTATTGCGCGCACGCCAATTAAATCAGGATCTGAATTTCAAGCTCTATCTGGATGGTATCCGCGTCCAACTCGACACTGACTTTGAAGGGCCACAAATATTTATTCACTCGGATGGTGAAGTTACTCCCTTCCAGATCACTATCACTAATAATAATGATCTCAATTATCAACTTGCTTATAGCCATGCCAGCAGTTTTATCACCAGTCAGGATGAGCGCATATGATCAGACTTAGGCATAGCGAGGGATTTACCCTGATTGAGGTTGTTGTGGCAGTCGCCGTGATTGCAATTGGCTTGGCCGCGACAATCAATACTGTCGCCAGCGTGAGTCACAATACGGCGGTTTTGAACGAGCGTATTATTGCCACCTGGGTGGCTCAAAATGCACTCGCACAACATGCGCTCAATTTAGACGATAACGAGGATCGAGACGCACAAGGTGTGCAGACGATTGCGCAGATTGATTGGTTATGGGAAAAGACGTTGCATCCCACAGACGATCAGAACATCCGGCGAGTCGATATCAAAGTGACAAAACAAGAGGCCAGAGCCAGCCATGTATTGGCACAATTAAGCAGCCTTGTAGTCTATTTCGACGCCCAAGATCAGCCATGATGAGACCACAGGGATTCACCTTAATCGAGATTATTGTCGCCCTGAGTGTATTTGCGATATTGGGCAGTATCGCCTTCACGGGTTTAAATACAGTCCTCAATGCGCAATCCGCACTGGCGGAAAAAAATCAGCATATTGTTGAATTGCAACTGAGTTTTAAATACATGGAGCGAGATCTCAAGCAAGCGTTGGCGCGCACTATTCGTGATCAATATGGCGATTTTCAGCCCATGTTCAGTTCTGATGGTGATCAGATCATGGCTTTTACCTATAGTGGGGTGCGTAATCCCGCGCAACAGGCACGCAGTGCTATGCAACGCGTGGCCTACCAGTTTGAATCTGATCAGTTAGTCCGGCATAACTGGAATCAACTTGATGGTGCCACCGAGGTTAATGCCAGAGAATTAGTATTGATCAATGATCTAGAGTATCTCGAATGGCAATTTCTTAATCATGATAATGATTGGATAAATCAATGGCCCCCGATCAACCTTGAGCCAACTGCTGCTAGCCTGCCACGCGCAGTGATGTTGACTGTCAACAGTCCGTCGCTGGGTGACATCGCACGTATCTTTACCCTGCCACAATGAGACCATTGATGCGCGCTAAACAACAGGGAGTGGCTCTGATTACCGCTATTCTAGTGCTGGCTCTGGCGGTAATTGCTGCCACCTCGATCAGCTCTGAGCATCAACTATTTATGCGTCGGGTGGAGAACAGCGTATTTGGCAGTAATGCCTGGGCGTATCAGTATGCCGCGGAAAACTGGGCCAAGACGGTGTTACGACGCGATCTCATGGCATCGGGTCCGGACGATGTGGATGTGTTTGATCATAACGAGGAAGACTGGGCTATGCCTTTGACATCGATGGCGCTGCCGGTGGGCAAGATATCCGCTCAATTAAGGGATGAACAAGCAAAATTAAATATCAACAATCTACTTACCGATGATGGTGTTGATATAGTCTGTAAAAAACGCCTGCAACGCATATTCAGTCTGTTGGCAGTCGATCCTAATATTGTCGATGCCATTATCGACTGGATGGATCCGGACATCACCCCGACCCTGCCATATGGTGCTGAGGATCAATATTACAATCAACTTGCCAGCCCCTATTTAACAGCGGGCCAATCGATCCATGATATTTCTGAACTGCGCCTGATTAAGGGTGTCACGGCCGAGGATTATGCCAAACTACAGCCTTATCTGACGGCCTTGCCGCTGCGCACTAACGTGAATCTCAATACTGCATCAGCGCACGTATTGGCAGCCATTGTGCCGGATATGAGTGTGAGTCAAGCGCAAGATTTTGTGCGCATCAGAGAGAGTGAGCCGTATCAGCATATTCAAGATTTTATCAGCCAAGTCGTGTTAAATAATCTACAATTGGACGCCGAGGATTTAGCTGTGAAGAGCGATTTTTTCACCCTAAGTAGTGAGGTTCAGATAGAGAAAAGCTATCTGCAGCAAAGCAGTTTAATGCATCGCGCTAATACTCAAGTTGCAGTCATCAAACGCTTAACCGGACAATAGCATGGACACAGTATTTTTTAGATTACCGATGCCAACCTGTTTGCGTGATTTAAATGCAGATACAGCGCTGCATTGGCAGCAGGTTGATTCTGAATATCAAATACTGGCATCGGGTGTGACTGACTTATTCGCAGCTTATCAACTGACAACGCAACATCGCTGTGTCTTCTTAGTGCCTGTGGCCGAAGTATATCTGACCCAGCTTACACTCAAAACGACCAATAAGAAGCAACTCTGCCAGGCAGTGCCCTACGCGCTTGAGGAGGAATTGTCAGAAGATATAGAACAACTCCATTTTGCCCTCAATACACATAGCCAGAGTGGCGTTACCAGCGTTATGGTAATGAACCGTGCACGTTTACAAGAATTAAATGATCTACTGAATCAATATCAACTCACACCCGAGATCATAACGGCAGATATTTATAATTTGTCTTGGCAAGACGCGAGCAGTTGGTCGTGTTTGATCGAACATGAGCATGCGCTAGTCAGAACTGCACTGGCTGACGGCTTCTGCTGCGCCTGCAGTGAGCTGAGCCAATATATTGACTTAAGCATCAAACACACTGAGCACACACCAGAGCAGCTGCGGATTTATGCCGCTGCGGATACCCCGGGCCTGACAACAGACATAGCAGGGATAGCGCTAGAGCTGCACAATACTCCGTCTGTCTGTCAACAATTTGAATCCACTCACATCAATCTGCTGCAACAAGAGTTTGCAGTACAAAAGACTCAATTAACTAGCATTAAGCCTTGGCTGACGGCATTCGCGTTGACGGTGACACTGGTAATGTTGATGTTGCTCGGTAACGTCATAGAGGTTGCCCGTCTTAACAAATTGGATAAACAACTCAATCAGGCGGTTGAAGCGACCTTCAGGCAAGCCTTTCCTGAGGTAGTAAATATTGTTAATCCACGCGTGCAAATGGAGCAACGCATGGCTGATATTGCGGCTCAAAACCAGCAAAAACAACGCTCGCTCTTTTTAAAGCTGTTACATCACAGTGCTGACTCAATGCGCACACATGCTGATAGTGCTATTGTCGACATACACTACAAAGCCTCTCAATTAAGCTTGGATATAATTGTACCGACGATTCAAGTATTGGAAGCACTCACGACCACTATGCAAAGCAAACAAATGAATGTTGAAGTCCAAACTGCCCGAAATGAAGCTCAACATGTCGAGGCACGTATCATTGTGGAGGAACAATAATGCTTAAATGGTGGCATGGATTACACGACCGAGAGCAGCAATTAGTCCTTGTTGCCACAGTTCTGCTTGCTTGCTTGCTGAGCTATAGCCTGCTGTGGAATCCGTTAATAGTCGCCAGAGACAGCAAACGCGTTCAAGTGCAGAATAACCAAACTTTGCTGACCTGGATGCAGACTCAGGCTAGACAGATTGAACAGATCAAGCTGGCCAACCCAAATGCGCTGCAGACCGCTAATTCTCGCTCACTACTGGCTACGGTTGATAGTTT
>DDIE01000073.1:0-1669 GCA_002338385.1 Proteobacteria bacterium UBA1858 | reverse complement strand
GCCAGCCAGTTGGGCTTGCGCAGCGCGATCCAGCAAATAGAGCCTGTTGGCCAGCATGGCGCAACTTTGTCGATGGATGAAATAAACTTTGATGCGCTTATGACCATGCTAGGAGAGTTAGAAAAAAACGGTTATATCAATGTTGCTGAGGCAAATATAAGCAAGTCAGAAAAAACCGGTATGGTTAAAGCTAGGATACTGGTTGAAAAAAAATAACTCGCTAACGATCACTCAGCTCAAAACGGACTGGTATTTCATACTCATAATACCCCACAGCTGTTTGTAATTCTTGAGGCATCGCTGGCATAGGGGTCGCGTTTTTCAGCATTGTAATCACCGCGTTATTTAGGCTGCTGTGCTTGCTAGCTTGGGTAATCTCATGATTAAGTAAGCTGCCCTCATTATTGATCGAGAATTTTACCACGACAATGCCCTGATAAGCGCGGCGTTGAGCGATAGCTGGGTAGCGTTTATATTTTTCTAACCAGGCGCTCAGTTGTTGCTTGTAGCTCACACTCAGCTGTTCAAAATCAAATAGGTCAACAGTGTCTACCGGCAAGGTCATCGTCGCGCTATGCTCACTCATTGGTGGAGTGTTATTGAGCGGCTCGACTATGGCTTTGGCTATTTCTTGCGCTGGGGTGACCACTGCGACGGGCTTACTGATGACTTCAATAAGCTCAGCATCGATCGGTTGTTCCACTCGTGGTTCTTCAATTACGGCTTGCTCAACAATGTCCTCTTCAGGGGCCTCTTCTATCTGCTCCTCAATCGGCTCTTTAATAGTTTGTTGCTCATTCTCGTTAGGTTGCTCAGCTATGCTGATGTGTTGAAAATGAAAGCTAGCAGATCTTGGCGTGACATGCTCATCGTTATCAGTGAATACAACAATGAATAGCACGATAAACAAGCCAATAGTGGTGACAATAATACTTTGTTTATGGCGCATGAGCAGGCACGATCAGTAAGAAAAAAAGCACATCATAGACGATCTGAATCAAGTCACCGATCACACTAGCCAATAAAACTTAGCATGTCTAGGCAATAAATCTGCCCAACAATGCTTGCACGTTTGTTCAAAAGTTGCGAGATCTCAACTTAAATTTCGTTAATTTTAACCTTTTTGTTCCGTAAAAATACAGCACGTGGTCACAATAAGCCCATTCAGAAGCCAGATTGATGCAATGACACTGCCAGTGCGCGCAATTAATTAACATAATCAAACTTTATATAACGCAATATATATGCTTTATTAATGATCGTGATGCATATGCTCACGCGTATGCTGATCGTATAGCGTGTCCAAACAACACGTAATTAGGGCAGATATATACGCGTAGCCTCCATGTTATTTGGACTATTTATTCATAATTAGATGGATAAATAAGAATATGTCAGGATTAATCGCTTTAGCATTAAGTATTGGTGGTTTAGGTTCAATCGCAACTTAGTTAGCGCTAGGCCCCTTAGCCGAAATAGTCACTATTTGGACGATATTCATTGCCTGGGGTGTATATTTCAATAATGGTGCGGATAATGATGCACTCAAAAATACTATCACTTGCGGTATTTTTGGTTCAGTCATGGCGGGTATAGCAGCCCTACTCGTGCTCAATATCAGTCTGGGTGCTGTCACGGCGCCAATATGGGTAGGTCTGACAGTGTTTGT
>DDIE01000078.1:3267-3492 GCA_002338385.1 Proteobacteria bacterium UBA1858 | reverse complement strand
AGGCCCAGCCTTCAATTGATAGCGTGATTATTTGAACCTGTGGAGATTCCTGACGATCACCAAAATGGCAAGTAAAAACACGCTGTGCGACCACAGTGGTGCTGGCACACGAACCGCTTGAGGTGAATTATTTAACACACTACCGGATATCGAATCTGCTGCACTGGAAATGTTTATTCTACCAACGGTGCCGGCTGCAGACTGGGTTGCCACAGGCTCTGCCGA
>DDIE01000078.1:0-2958 GCA_002338385.1 Proteobacteria bacterium UBA1858 | reverse complement strand
CCGTTGCTTTTAAAGCGGCCGTTATGTCAGCGACTGTGGCGTCCGGTTGAACTTGCCTCATAATCGCATATGCACCCGCAACATGCGGTGTTGCCATCGACGTCCCACTATAAGCGGCGTAGCTATCTGCCCCAGGGATGGCCGATTTAATACCTGATCCAGGCGCCAAAAAATCAAGCTCGACCGATAAGTTAGTGAACGATGAAACATTATCAGAATCGGTTGTCGATCCCACGGAAATGACATCACTCAGACAGGCAGGAGCGGACATATGGGATGTCTGGCCATCATTACCACTCGCGGCAATTATTGCGATCTGTGCTGCGTTCAGCAGGCTGATATATTGCCTCGCCAAATTGCTGTAGGCATAGTCACAGTCACTGGCATTGTCGACATTGTCATAGCTGGAACCATAGCTCATATTGATGGCCGCAATACTGTATGTATTTCTGAGGGAGTAAATATATTCAAATGCTGATAATTCATCCGAGGAGTACATGCCCAGAAAGTAGCTGGAATCTGTGCCATCGAATACTTCTGAAAAAACTTGAATTGAAATAATATCCGCGTCCCTGGCGATGCCGCTGCAACCATTACAGTAACCATCCGATATTGATCGTCCAGCAGCTATGCCAGCCACATGGGTGCCGTGATAACACTCGCTGGCAGAGGTATTGATGGCATAGCATCGATCTCCAGCAGCCGCACTGCCCGTCAGTTCTGACACACCCCCTGCGCAGAAACTATTTGAGAAGCACGCGCCATCAACAACCTTACCCGCTAACATGGTGTGCGTGTAATCAACTCCAGTATCAAACACCGCGATCGTCTGACCCGCCCCACAATAACCACCGCTGCAGTATCGACTTGCCTCGACAATACTCGGAGTTGCATCCAGCTTAAGCTCAATGCGCTTGGCGGTATCCGGATCAACCTTGATGACATCAGGATGTTGCAGTATCGCTGTCAAATCGGGAGCCGCTATATTGAGCACCATATAAGGTATGTATTGATAGGTGCGATGGATTTGACTGTCAGTGATATTCAGTTCGGCGATGACGCGCATTAATTCTGCCTGCACCAATTCGGCCTGATCGGCACTGACAGCAGAATTTTCTATAGTGGCCAGCATGGGGCTATCGATGCCCACAATCACTCGCACTGTCGGATGGCGCTGCAGCAGGTAATTCAGATACAGCAAATTATTGGCGCTGATTTTGCTCTCAGCCGAGGCGTATACACTCATCGAAATGAGAACCAGCAGCAGAAAGCGGCAAATAAACAGCCCTCCCCTGTTGCTGGGTTGATTCATGCGCTTGGTGTACGTGACAGTGAGTAGCAAAACATTGATCCTGCAAGAGTTAGATCGACGACCGTATGCAGCAATTATTACAGCATGATGTGTGCAGCAATACCGATGTAGAGGCTATGTCTAAACATTGTAAATCAAAATACTCGAACAGCCAGCGGATCAAGTGACGTAGCCAGCAGGATTCACTACCATTCGCGCATGAATACATGCTACCTCAAACTTAATCAGGCTGAAACGCCGGCCAGTCTGCTCATGTCACTTGGGCTCACGCAACCGGTTGATGTCCTTGCAGACGAACTCAGAATCGGGATCTCAAGCGGGCAAACCCTGCATTCTCAGTCCACAGATTGCGACATGTTCATCAATTACAATCTCGCCAGCATGGTTCTGCTATCGCAGCAGCTTCGCGATCAAGATTGTACAGTTGTATTCACTCACACTGAAGAACCACCTGAGATACCTGCTAACCTTGCCAATCTCATCAACAATATAGGTTTTTCAGTCGATATTCGAAGTGCAAAAAACTAACTTTTCATTGGCACTTTTGACTGCAACATGTGTCATAATTTCTATGCGATATAGCGCTCAACAAGGCCTTTAACAATGGATATTAATTTAGATACTGGCAAACTCTACGTATTTATTGCGGGTTTCTTACTATTCTTTCTGCTCGAGACATTTATCTCGAAGCGAAATCTGCAGCGTCCTAGAATGCAGCGCTTGTCCTTTCATATCGGTGTTGCTGCTTTTAATTCGGTCACCATCCGTGTCTTTACTTACGTCCCTTTTTTACTGTGGGCCGTGCTAGTGGACGAACAAGGCTGGGGACTATCGCGCATGCTGGGCCTGTATGGCTGGACGGAGATAATCCTCTCGATCATCGTGCTGGATCTGTTTGACTACTTTTGGCACCGCGCCAATCACCGGGTCAACTTCTTGTGGCGATTTCACAAAGCCCATCATTCTGACACGGAGATGGATGTGACGACTTCACTCCGATTCCATCCCGGCGAACTGGCCATATCCGCCATTGTCAAAGCCACCTGGATACTGGCCTGGGGGCCGACCGTGGTGGCTTGGTTCATATTCGAAATGCTAGTCAGTCTGTGTGCTCAATTTCATCACTCCAATATCGATTTTCCAGATTCTGTAGAGCAGCCATTGGCGAGCATTCTGGTGACACCGCGTTATCACCTCGCGCATCACTTCGTCGAGCAAAAATACGGTAACGCTAATTTTTCTACCATTTTTACAATTTGGGATAAACTTTTTGGCACCTACAGCAAACCACCTCAAGCGCTTGAGTTAAAACATGACAACCATAGTATAGGCCTCACTGAGGGACGTGATTTGGCATTTAAGCCATTGGCGGTACTGAGTGAACCATTGAAAGCACGTAATCTGAACATTCGTAACAATCAACCACACAACTAAATGGCAAACGCCATAAGGAGTCAACATGAAAGTACTATTTGCACTACTCATCGCCCTACCACTGCTGGTCTCAGCCGGTGAACATGGGGGTAAAGCCGCTGAACATGGTGGCAAAGCCGCTGCAGAAAAATCTGAGCATGCGGGCAAAGCCGCTGAGCATGGTGGCGAAGCCGCTGAAGAAAAGAAAGCTGAGCATGCGGGCAAAGCCGCTG
>DDIE01000038.1 GCA_002338385.1 Proteobacteria bacterium UBA1858 | reverse complement strand
GTTGACGACGGCTTACGTTCCGGCCTAATCACCCTGTCTCAACTGTCCCAGGTAGAGTTATTTGCAACTCACTACCGCATTGTGGAAAAAAAATATCCAGCGCTGTCCGACAAAAGAAAAGCACAAGCGGCTATACGCAACATTATCGACCAATGCGTGACAGATTTAATCGATAATACGCAAGCGAATATCTCGCATGACGGCATCCATACACTTTCAGAAGTTCGCAGTAACCCTCGCGCCCTAGTCTCATTCAGTGCTGATATCAAGGAAAAAATGGCAGAACTAAAGTCATTCCTGCATAGCAATCTCTATCAGCATGAACAGGTTAATGTGATGAGTGAAAATGCCAGAAAAACGATCAAGCTGTTGTTTGAGCGTTATTTTGAACAGCCCTCATTGTTACCCGCGGAACACCAACACAAGGCGCATATCAAACGAGATAAATTGGGAGACGCTGGCTTTGCCCGGGTCACAGCGGACTATATTGCAGGCATGACAGATCGCTACGCAGAGGCTGAATACAAACGTCTCCACGTCGACAACTCGACATGAGGGAAGATCATACTCCTGCAAATGATTCTCTTCTGAGCGCAACTCAGCTGAGCGCACTTGGATTGGCTTATGAGCCATTCATTACGCCCAAGGATGCCGCATTATTGTATAACGATAGTCATCAGGAAATGAGCACCAATATTGTCCTGAAGTCACTCGCCAACGAGGCCAAAGCCATTGTTCTGATTGCTGAATCTGGCGCTGGTAAAACTACATTTCTGCGTAAAATTCTCCATATCACACATGCCGATATTGAGTCATGCGCATGCCGCATAGGCGCGGGCCAAACATTTCAGCAGATCAGCGCTAAAATCAAACAAAAATGGTCACTCCCCGACGGCGCAGAAGCACCTGCTGAATTAAGCATCGAGAACCATGTGATTTGTTATTTACAAAAACACCCCAAGTTACTCCTGCTCATTGATGATGCTGATCAGTTAGATCTTGCTTCGTTGGCACAATTACTCCAACTTAAACATCGAATTGAACAGACTCATCCCCATGCATTGGGTTTGCTTATGACTGGTGATCACAAGCTCAAATTACAAATCATCACCCTGGAGGAGGCTAACCCGTCCTGCAGCGCCAACTACCAAATCAATATCCGCCCACTCAACCGTGAGCAAACACATCGCTATGTCAGGTTCCGGCTGAGTAATGCCGCCTCAGACGCCAATCACCCGGCAGAGGATTTGTTGGATCATGCCGCGCTGGATGCAGTGTATAAAGCTTCGCGTGGCAATTTTACTAAAATTCATGCCGCTAGTATTGAGGCACTCAATCAGCTCCAACGCCGACCGCTCACGCAACCGCCCCGCAAGTCCACACGCCTCACCGCTATTACTATCATCGGCTTAGTTACGATATTGGTTTTACTGACGTATTATTTAGCAGTTCAACTCGGCATCGCCTATTGACATGCCCGCCTCAAAGGGTAGCCTCTACTGACACTTTGTAACCCATGCAGAGCCATCATGGCGGGTAAAATTCCACAATCTTTCATTGATCAAGTTGTAAATCAGACCGATATTGTCGACTTGATAGACAGCTATATCGACCTCAAACCAAAAGGTAAAGAGTACACAGCCTGTTGTCCATTTCACGGCGAGAAAACACCCTCCTTCACGGTCAATCGAGAGAAGCAGTTTTATCACTGCTTTGGCTGTGGCGCCCATGGCACTGCAATTGGGTTTTTGATGGAACATGAAGGTCTTGAATTTGTTGAGACAATAGAGGTACTCGCCCAGCGGCTGGGTCTGGAAGTGAGCTATGAGCAAGGTTCGCAACGGCATGATGGTCTGGCTGACCTATACTCAGCATTGGAGACAGCCAGCCATTATTACCAGCAACAATTGCGGCACAATCAAAATGCCATCAATTATCTCAAGTCACGAGGTATCAGCGGTGAGATATGCCAACGTTTCAATATCGGCTTTGCACCTCCGGGCTTTGATAATCTGAAAAGCAATCTTACGATTACTGCGGCACTGCTGATAAAAGCAGGTCTGTTATCTGAGAAACCGCCAAACAAAATCTATGATCGGTTCCGTCACCGCATTATGTTTCCAATTAAGGACCCACGTGGTCGTGTGATTGCCTTTGGTGGGCGTGAGATTGATGGCAGTATGCCTAAATATATTAATAGTCCTGAGACCGAGCTGTTTCATAAAGGTAGCACCCTGTATGGTCTGTATGAAGCACGCCAGGCTTTGGGGAAAATAAAACAGCTGATTATCGTCGAAGGTTACATGGACGTGGTGGCACTAGCACAACACGGAGTCTATAACGCTATTGCTACCTTGGGCACAGCAACTACCAGCCAGAATATTCGTAATTTATTACGTTATACCGCGTCGCTTATTTTTTGTTTCGATGGTGATCGAGCAGGAAAAGACGCCGCCTGGAAAGCACTGCAACAGATACTGCCAGAATACAAAGATGGCATTGATATCCGTTTTGCTTTCATGCCACAAGGCGAAGATCCTGATTCTTTAATCCGCTCAGCAGGTAAGGATGCCTTTCAGACACATCTCAAACAGGCCATGCCACTGTCCGAATATTTCTTCACTAAACTCTGTGCTGAAATAGATATCAGTACTCTGGATGGTAGGGCTAAACTTGCAGATACAGCCCAACCTCTAATGAATAAACTTCCCAAGATAGTGTTTCGGGATTTGATGTTTAAAGAACTCAATCAGCGCGTCGGGACATCAATCACTAACACTCAACCCGCGCTGCAGTCCAGGAGTAAGCAAACCCCACGCATGCCACAGGGGCGCCATCCAAAATATACCAAAACCCGTCTGGCCATTGCCCTGCTACTGCGCGAACCGCAGCTGGCACAATATGCTTTAGCAGAAGATCAGCTTAATAAGCTGTCAGCCACGCCCGGAGTGCCCTTATTGATTGAACTCCTGGATATTATTCAGGCTGAAACATCACTCACGTCTAGTGCCCTCATTGAGCGCTTTCATGGGCGCCCGGAGTATCCGATCCTGCAGAAATTAATCCTCTGGGAGCTGCCAGACATGGACAACCGTGAATTGTCTTTTCGAAAAACTATGGAACGATTTAATGAGGATATCCGTCGGATTGGATATGACAGTTTTATCGAACAAGATCCCACATAAACATAAGGGTGGGTGGCTGGCCAAGCGATTTGTACATCTCATTTGGTAGGTGTGTAAATCCACTCAATTGGCTATAATGGTCGGTTACACCTCATAATTATTTGACTGTTTATGGAATCTGAATCTACCAACGAACAACAAAATCAAGAATACAGCCTTAAAGACTTGATTGCTAAGGGTAAAGAGCAGGGTTATCTAACCTACGCTGAGGTCAATGACCATTTGCCGAACTCTATTGTAGACCCTGAGCAGATAGAGGATATTATCAGCATGATCAATGACATGGGTATCGTTGTTCATGAACAGGCGCCTGATGAGGAGACATTATTATTATCTGATGCAGCTGCAACTGACGAGGATGTAGCAGAAGAAGCGGCCGCAGCGCTTGCCTCTGTTGACAGCGAATTTGGTCGGACGACTGATCCAGTGCGTATGTATATGCGTGAAATGGGCACAGTTAACCTGCTCACACGCGAAGGTGAAATCAAAATCGCCAAACGTATTGAAGAGGGACTGGCTCAAGTCCTGTTTGCGATCGGACACTACCCGCGTTCAATTGAGACGCTTTTGTTGCTGTACGCAAAAGTTGAAAATGAAGAAATGCGTCTTACTGACCTAATCACTGGTTTTATAGACCCAGATGCGGAAGACGAAATATCTACGCCTACAGTGGTCAACCAGGCCGATAAAACGGTCGCAGCTGAGGCAGAAAATGGTGATCAATCCGATTCAGATGAGGATGAGGAAGAAGAAATTGATACCGGACCAGATCCGGAAGAGGCACGCCAGCACTTTGAGGAGTTAGCCTCCTTATACAAGAAATCACAATCTGCTGCCGTACAAAAAAGTGCCAAGAAGATGGAAGCCACTCGAGTCGAGTTGGCAGAGTATTTTATGCGTCTCAAACTCAACCAGAAGATTATTGATGTGCTCGCATCGGGTTTACGCACCACAGTCGAAGGCATTCGTAATCATGAGCGTCTCATTATGGCCTTATGTGTCGACTACTGCCGCATGCCCAAGAAAGTATTTATAGACTCCTTCCCTGAGAATGAAACCAACAAAGACTGGTTGCCTGCTCTCATTAAGAAACAAGCCGCCTACTCAGAGGCGCTGGTAGAAGTGCAAGATGAGGTCAGCAAAGAACAGGATAAACTGAGTTCCATTAACGAAAATTCAAAGTTAACTATTGCTGAAATAAAAGAAATCAACCGGCGGATGTCCATTGGTGAAGCAAAAGCCCGTCGCGCCAAGAAAGAAATGGTCGAAGCGAACTTGCGCTTGGTGATTTCTATCGCTAAAAAATACACCAACCGTGGCTTACAGTTTTTGGACCTCATTCAAGAGGGCAATATCGGCCTGATGAAGGCTGTTGATAAATTCGAGTATCGACGTGGTTATAAATTCTCAACCTACGCCACCTGGTGGATACGCCAGGCCATTACCCGTTCTATCGCTGATCAGGCGCGCACCATCCGAATTCCGGTTCATATGATTGAGACAATCAATAAACTTAATCGTATCTCACGCCAGATGCTACAAGAGATGGGACGCGAAGCGACGCCCGAAGAGCTTGCCGAACGCATGGAAATGCCAGAAGATAAAGTACGTAAAGTGCTCAAGATTGCCAAAGAACCCATTTCTATGGAAACACCGATTGGCGACGATGAAGACTCACATTTAGGTGATTTCATTGAAGACGCGAATATAGAATCACCGGTAGAAGCTGCTTCAGGCGTAGGCCTGAGCGAAGCAACACGAGAAATTCTTGCCTCACTCACTCCACGCGAGGCGAAGGTATTACGCATGCGTTTTGGTATCGATATGAATACCGACCATACGTTGGAAGAAGTAGGCAAGCAATTCGATGTTACACGTGAGCGTATTCGTCAGATCGAAGC
>DDIE01000051.1:65444-65704 GCA_002338385.1 Proteobacteria bacterium UBA1858 | reverse complement strand
GCAATACGCTCATGAAAATCGCTGACAGAATTGAGCAGAACCTGGAAGCACTCGCCGCGGTAGAGACTTGGGATAATGGTAAAGCGATCCGCGAGACGACTCTGGCTGACCTGCCCCTATGCGTCGATCATTTCCGTTACTTTGGTGCTGTTATCCGGGCCGACTCCGGTGAAATTAACCAACTTGATACCACCACCACCTCGATGGAGGTGCATGAACCCTACGGTGTAGTCGGACAAATTATTCCATGGAATTTCCCA
>DDIE01000051.1:30963-65159 GCA_002338385.1 Proteobacteria bacterium UBA1858 | reverse complement strand
TGGTCAAATTATTCCATGGAATTTCCCATTATTGATGGCGGTCTGGAAATTAGCCCCAGCACTGGCAGCGGGTAATTGCGTCATTCTTAAGCCGGCCGAACCAACACCGACTTCGATCAATTGTTTAATGGAAATCATTGCTGACTTATTGCCACCGGGGGTAGTCAATATCGTGCATGGCTTCGGCGCAGAGGCTGGCAAAGCACTCGCCACCTCAGATCAAATCAAAAAAATTGCTTTTACCGGGGAAACCACCACCGGACGTTTGATCATGCAATATGCTGCCGAGAATCTGATTCCTATGACGCTGGAACTGGGCGGTAAACCTCCCAATATATTCATGCCCAGTGTGTGCGCCGAAGATGATGCATTTTTGGATAAAGCCATTGAGGGCTTTGTCATGTTTGCGTTAAACCAGGGGGAGGTCTGTACTTGTCCCTCGCGCGCATTGATCCATGAATCTATTTATGATCAGTTTATGCAGCGTGCGCTCGAACGTGTGCAGGCGATCAACTTAGGTCACCCCATGGATATGAATACTATGATGGGCGCCCAGGCCTCCAAAGATCAGCATGAAAAAATTGCCCACTACATTGATATTGGCAAACAGGAAGGTGCGGAAGTACTCACTGGCGGCAAGTCTAGAACCGTCGCCGGCGCGGAAAATGGGTATTACTTTGAGCCGACCGTATTTCGTGGCAAATACAGTATGCGTATTTTTCAGGAGGAGATTTTCGGCCCAGTGGTCTCGGTGACGACCTTCAAAGATCAGGACCAAGCGCTGCAAATCGCCAATGATACCTTGTATGGCTTAGGCTCGGGTGTGTGGACGCGTGATGTGCATGAGATGAAGGCATTGTCGCGCGGCATTCAGGCAGGGCGCGTGTGGGCCAACTGTTATCATTTATATCCTGCCCATGCGTCCTTTGGCGGCTATAAAAAATCCGGTATCGGTCGGGAAAACCACCGCATGATGCTTGATCACTATCGTCAGACCAAGAACATCATTATGTCGCATGATAAAAATGCTTTAGGTTTCTTTTAAGCACCTGTAATTCGACGCATGGCTTACTCCAGAGTGACATTAACCGAACGCGCGTTCGCGGTCATCGACCGCCTGCGTGAGGAACACGGCCCATTATTGTTTCACCAAAGCGGCGGGTGCTGCGATGGTTCGTCGCCCATGTGTTTCAGCGTCGATGATTTCAGGGTCGGTAGCAGTGATGTGTTATTAGGCTTTATTCATACCTGTCCATTTTATATGCGTAAAGATCAGTTTGAGTATTGGCAACATACTCACCTAACGGTGGATGTCGTTGATGGCAGAAGCTCAAGCTTTTCTCTGGAGATTCCTTTGGACCTGCACTTTATTGTGCTATCGCGGCTGTTTACAGATGAGGAATTGGCTGATTTATCACCGGTGCGGGCCGCCATAAGCCACTAGTCATGCGCAGCCACTCAGGCGGTGGAATAAGTCTGCTGAGCCTGCAGCCAGAATTGTCAGCCAGTAGCGTCAACAAGTAGCGTCGACCTGTACCATGCGGCGGGTCGTCGTCAGCCTTGCGGTCAATAGCCTCACAACGTATAACGTCTTAATCTCATACTGATTTGGCTATTGTGATTGCCCACACGCATCCCATCCGTGCAATTCTGTTCGATCTCGACGGCACCCTGCTCGATACAGCGCAGGATCTCGTGCTGGCTTTAAATAATCTGCTGAGCGCACATGGGCGTGATCCTATTCCCTATGCCGTGGCACGTTTTTCGGTATCCCAAGGCAGTATTGCACTGACCCGATTGGGTTTTCCGGAAGTGATCGATGAGGCTGAGTTCGAAGCGTTGCGCCAGGAATTTTTAGTCTGCTATGAACAGTGTCTGTGTCAGGCAACATGTTTTTTTGAGGGCATGGACCGTTTACTCAGCACGCTGGAGTCACAAGCCATACCCTGGGGCATAGTCACGAATAAACCCGGTCATCTGACTGACCCGTTGCTTGCACGCCTCGACCTGACTGCACGCAGCCAATGTGTCGTCAGTGGCGACACTCTCAAGGTCAAAAAACCGCATCCAGCACCGCTGTTACTGGCCAGTAAAACTATCAATATTGCGCCGCAGGATGTGCTTTATATGGGCGATGATCCACGTGATATCACTGCAGGCAATGCGGCGGGCATGTATACTTGTGTAGCAAATTATGGCTACATCGAAAGCGGTATCGATACCGCCCTATGGGGCGCTGATTTTTGTATCGATAAACCCTTGGATGTCCTCCAGCACATAGAATTTATACGCGCTTAAGGCTCACTCAGGTGAATAATAATCAGCTCAATAATCACTCAGGTAAACAATAGGTCGTGACTGCAACGTTTGAACTCAGTTGGATTGTAATCCTGATTATTGCGGCCGTCAGTGCCCTGTTGGCTGTGCTGTTGACGCGGCAGTATTATCAAACTCGACTGCAAAAATATGGTGAAGAAAAACAAGCCTTAGTCACCCAGTTGCAGGTTGAGCAGGCGCAAACGCAAGAGCGAATTAAAGCGCTCAATGAATCACGCGAACAGCTGAAAGAGAGCTTTAGCGCACTTTCCCAAAGTGCGCTGGATGCAAACAGCGCCTCTTTTTTACAACTGGCGCAACAGAAATTAGGCTTGTTCGAATCTCAGGCACAGGCCAATTTAAACGCAAAAGAAAAGTCCATTGAGAATTTGCTTAAGCCCGTCAATGCCGCGCTGGAGAAAACCGAAAAGCAATTATTCGAAATTGAAAAAGAACGCAAAGAGGCTTATGGCTCCATCACTCATCAATTAAAAATGGTGAATGAGGCGCAGCAGGGTTTACAGTCTGAAACCGAACAATTAGTGCGCGCCTTACGCCGCCCTGAAGTACGCGGTCAATGGGGTGAGCTGACACTCAAACGCTTGGCTGAGTTAGCGGGTATGGTCAATCATTGTGATTTTGAAGAACAAGTGAGCGCGGATAAGGGTGACGGTAAAAATGTCCGCCCCGACATGGTGGTACGCATGCCGGAACAACGCGAATTAATTGTCGACGCTAAGACGCCTTTGGATGCTTATCTCTCTGCGATTGAAACGGATGATGCCAGCGAGCGTGAAAACTATTTGCGCCATCATGCGCGCAAGGTGCGCGAGCGCATGAAAGAGCTGGCCAGTAAATCCTATTGGGAGCAGTTCAGTCAGTCGCCTGATTTTGTCATTTTGTTTATTCCCGGCGAGCAGTTTCTTACCGCGGCGCTGGATTATGATAAGCAGTTGCTGGAAGACGCCTTTGCCAATCGCGTCATTCTCGCCACCCCAACCACCTTAGTGGCCCTGCTACGCTCAGTGGCCTATGGCTGGCAACAAGCACAGATGTCTCAGCATGCTGAGCAAGTGCGCGATCTGGCGCAAGACTTATATAAACGTCTCGCCACATTTACCGGCCACTTACAAAAAGTTGGTAAAAATCTGGATGACAGTGTCAGCCATTACAACAAAGCAATCGGCTCACTGGAACGTCAGGTATTACCGAATGTTCGTAAGTTCCCTGAGCTGGGTGTGCAGATCAAGGAGCCACTGCCACATCTGGATGAGATCGACAAAAAATCGCGTGATATCCCGCTCATACCTCGGACTGATAGCGACCATGACGAATAAAAATTCAGCCGATCTATTTGCCTATCAAGCGCCGCCGGATTATCTGGCAGAGCGTGTGATTTTAATAACCGGTGCCAGTCGCGGCATTGGTAAAGCGTTGGCACTTGCGTGTGCGCACCTAGGTGCGCGCGTGATTATGCTGGCGAAAGATCTCAAACGTCTGGAACAGGCTTATGATGAGATTGTGGCCTTGAACAAAGCCACCCCAGCGATCTTGAATATTGATCTGGAGATGGCAGGCGCCGATGATTATCACACCGTTGCCAACGCTGTTGCTGAACAATACGGTCATTTAGATGGTCTGGTGTTAAATGCGGGGCGCGTGAATGGTCTGACGCCTTTGCCTAATATCGAACTCAGCGCGTGGACGAAATTAATCAACTTGCATGTGCACAGCCCCTATCTGCTGACACGCAGCTGCTTACCGCTGCTTAAAAAAAGCCCCGATGCCAGTATTGTTTTCAGCGTGGATGACGCCCAGCGTGCCTACTGGGGCGCCTATGGGGTCGGCAAACAGGCGCAACTGGGCTTGCTGCATATTCTGGCGGATGAATTAGACGGTGATCGTCTGATCCGAGTGAATGGCGTGCATCCGGGCGCAGTACGCACTGACTTACGCACGCATAATTACCCGGGGGTCAACCCACACCAGTTCCCACCACCTGACACGGTGGTCGCACCTTACATTTATTTACTGGGTAGCGCGGCTGATCGCCTGACCAATCAAGTCATTCAGCGGGACGCGGACTAGGCTTGCATATCCTCGCCAAGGCCGAATAATTTGTCGAGTGATGTGCCGAATAATTTTAGGGGACGTTCAGCGGGTTAAGGCTTTAAGCTCTCTAATTTCACGCTTGACCAGATAACGGTACTGGCCTTTTTTCACCCGCTCATCGAGCACGATTGGCCCGAAGCGAATACGTATCAGGCGGGTCACTTGCAGCCCCTGGGATTCAAACATGCGTTTGACTTCATGATTACGTCCCTCCTGTAATACCACTTGTACCCATTGGTTACTGCCTTTACTGGGCCGCATTTGGATATCGGTGAATCGAGCGATACCGTCGTCCAGTTGCACACCTGTCTGTAAACGCTCGATCACATCAGGACTGACGCGACCAAACACACGCACCATATATTCACGGTCAACCTGTGCGCGGGGATGCATTAAGGTATTGGCTAACTCACCATTGGTGGTGAACAGAAGAATGCCAGATGTGGTCAAGTCCAGACGTCCGATGGCTACCCACCGGCCAGCATCCAGCGCGGGCAAATGGTCGTACACTGTTTTGCGTCCCTCCGGATCTTTACGTGAACAGATCTCATCATCCGGCTTGTGATAGTGTAAAAACTGAGTGTCGATGGCGCTATTTAAAATCACTTTGCGTCCATCCACCAGCACTTCAGAGACGCCCTCGTCGGTCTGTCCAAGCTGAGCCGTTTGACCGTCGACTTGAATTAAACCCTGCGCAATCCAGCGCTCGATTTCACGCCGTGAACCCAGACCCATATTGGCCAGGACTTTGTGTAAGCGTTCAGCCATGCCGCGGGTTAGTGGGTGAATTCAGAACCCGGATCAATCGCTCCGAGCGGATCACTGTCGGACTGCGCATCATCGCTCGGCATGTCAGACGGCATGGTGTGTGCCTCTGCGGTGGCTGGCATGTCCATTTGCGTCTGTTCAACCACATCATCAAAATCAAGTTCAGGGGCAATTTGTTCAAAGTCTTTGATGTCGGCTAATGTGGGCAGTTGATTCAGGTGAGTGAGGTTGAAGTAGTCGAGGAATTTGCGCGTGGTCGCGAACATGGCTGGTCGACCTGGCACTTCTTTGTGGCCGACTACTTTTACCCATTCGCGCTCCATTAACACTTTTATGATGTTACTGCTGACCGAGACCCCGCGCACATCTTCAATTTCAGCACGCGTGATGGGTTGCTTGTAAACAATTAAAGCCAGCGTCTCTAATAATGCACGTGAGTAGCGCGGTGTTTTTTCCGCGTGCAAGCGCGCCACCCAAGTCTGCAGTTCCAGGCGGGTTTGATAACGATAGCCACTGGCGACCTTGATCAACTCGACTCCGCGCGCTTGACAGTCTGCTTGCAATGCCTCCAGACAGGTCTTGATTTGCTCGCGTTCCGGTCGGTGCTGATCACCCTCGAATAGGCGCAGCAGTTGATCGATACTGAGAGGATGGTCGGCGGCCAGTAACGCGGCTTCTAAAATATTCTTGATTTGTTCTTGCGTGAGTTCAGGGTGTGCCATCTTGATTGACCTCCTCGACATGCCGACTGGCGGGTTTAACATAAATTGGCGCATAGTTTTCCGCTTGCACAATTTCGATCACCCGATCCTTGAGTAACTCTAGGATCGCAACAAAAGTCACAATGACACCGTTGCGGCCTTCTTCAGGTGTGAATAAGTGGGTGAAATCAATAAAGTCATCCGCCTGCAATGCGCTGAGTACCTGAGTCATACGCTCCCGGATAGATAAAGGTTCTTGTTCGACCGCATGCGAGGCATACATGGCGGCGCGCTGCAGCACTTGATGCAAGGCCAAAATTAATTCGCGGGTCTCGAGTGGCGGCTGCTTATCTTCTGCGATGACTTCGTTGGCTGATGCGTGTGCCTCAAAATACTCGCGTTCCATCCGCGGTAATTGTTCCACATCTTGGGCCGCTTGCTTAAAGCGCTCATATTCCTGCAGGCGACGAATTAATTCTGCGCGCGGGTCCTGTTCTTGATGGTCTTCTACCGGACGCGGCAACAACATGCGTGATTTGATTTCTGCCAACATCGCAGCCATGACCAAATATTCGGCCGCGAGCTCAAGCTTGAGCTCTTCCATAATGCCGATGTAGTCCATGTATTGCTGTGTGATGTTGGCAATAGGCAGCGCCAAGATATCCAGATTCTGGCGTTTGATGAGATACAACAATAAATCGAGCGGCCCCTCGAAAGCATCTAAAAATACTTCCAGCGCATCAGGGGGTATGTATAAGTCTTGCGGCGGAATTGAAATCGGCTCACCCTGCACGACTGCAAATGGCATTTCACCCTGCGCCGCCTCAGTCCCAACTGCGTCCGTGCTGGTGTCTTCCGAGGCCATTAGCGGTACACCAGACCCATTGATTTACGCACGTCTTCCAGCGTGTCACGGGCAATATCACGCGCCTTTTCACAGCCATCATTAATGATGCTTTGGACGGTATTTAAATCTTGCTCATATTCACGCGCGCGTTCTTGGATAGGCTTGAGCTCCGCGAGCACACTATCAATCACCGGCTGTTTGCATTCTACGCAACCGATGGCCGCACTGGTGCAGCCCTGTTTAACCCAGTCCTGCACCTCTTGCGGTGAGTAGATGGCATGCAATTGCCAGACCGGGCACTTGTCCGGATTACCGGGGTCGTTGCGGCGTACGCGCGCAGGATCAGTCGGCATTGTGCGTAATTTGGTTGTCAGCTGCTTGGGATCTTCGCGCAAGGCAATAGTATTACCATAAGATTTGGACATCTTCTGCCCATCTAGACCGGGCATTTTTGCCGCCTTGGTCAGCAGCGCCTGCGGCTCTGGCAAAATAATTCGCCCGGAGCCTTCCAGAAAACCGAACAAGCGCTCACGATCACCGACGGAAATATTTTGTTGTGAATCGAGCAGTGCCTTGGCCACATTGAGTGATTCTTCATCACCCTGCTCTTGGTATTCTTTGCGCAGATTGTTATATAGCTTGGCGCTCTTCTTACCCATCTTGGCAATCGCTTTCTGGGCCTTAGTTTCAAAGTCAGATTCTTTGCCATAAATGTGGTTGAAGCGCCGTGCGACTTCGCGTGTCAGTTCGACATGCGCGACCTGATCTTCACCCACCGGCACATGGCCCGCTTTGTAAATTAAAATATCGGCGGATTGCAATAATGGATAGCCGAGAAAACCATACGTGGCGAGGTCCTTCTCTTTCAGTTTTTCCTGTTGATCTTTGTAGCTGGGCACACGTTCCATCCAGCCCAAAGGCGTCATCATCGACAGCAATAGGTGCAGCTCAGCGTGCTCGGGGACGCGTGACTGGATGAATAAAGATGCAGTGCCCGGACTGACTCCGGCCGCCAACCAGTCGATCACCATATCGGTGACGCTGGCAGCAATGATTTCGGTGTTATCGTATTCCGTCGTGAGGGCATGCCAATCGGCGACGAAAAAGTAGCACTCATGGGTGTGTTGCAGTTCTATCCAGTTTTTCAGGACCCCGTGATAATGTCCTAAATGCAGTCGACCCGTAGGTCGCATGCCGGACAGGACACGTTGGTTTTGCGCGCTAGTGGTTGGCATTAGAGGCTATTAACAGGCCGCGGCCTAATAGCTGATGGCCTAAAGGAGGTAAGGCAAGGCACGCGTGCAGTAGGCAGCGCTATGTCGGTCGGAATGTCCATTATCAGGCTGATTATACGGCTTGCGGCGCAGTGGCGCTAATAAAAACTGCACTTTATCAGATTTTGAATTCACCCTTACCCTGGCGCAAAATTTGATAGTCACCATCCACCATATCAACCACTGTGGTGGCCTCAAATCCACAGCTGCCAGCGGCCATAATCAGATCCACATGGTGCTCCAGTCGGCTGCGAATGTCCTCTGGATCAGTCATCGGTAGCTGATCATCCGGCAGGATCAAAGTCGTGCTAATGAGTGGCTCATTCAGTTCTTGTAACAGGGCCATCGCGACCGGGTGCTGAGGTATGCGTAAACCGATGGTCTTACGTTTTGAGACTTGCAGACGCCGAGGCACCTCGCGCGAGGCCTTGAGAATGAAGGTGTATGGTCCGGGGGTGTAACTGCGGAGCGTACGAAACGTGGCATTATCGACTTGGGCATAACTGCTCAGCTCAGATAAATCCCGACATACCAGAGTAAAATGATGTTTAGCGTCTACTTGACGAATACGACGCAGACGCTCGACGGCGTCTTTATCGCCCAGATGACAGCCCAGGGCGTAACAGGAATCGGTTGGATACACCACGATTGAGCCTTTACGGATATACTCTACCGCCTGTTTGATCAGACGCATTTGCGGGTTGTCTGGATGGATAGCAAAATATTGGCTCATCGGCTGCTCGTCAGATCATATGATTAATGGCGGGTAGCGCCTGTGGCCTTTTTTCTGGGCCGGGAAAATCCGTTACAATGGCGGCCGCAGCACACACATAATAGCGACTTGGCACATTACTCGCACATAATAGCAAGGTTCCTGAATGAAGTTTTTAAAAGAGTTTTTCCCGATTATTCTGTTTTTTGTCGCCTATAAGTTTTATCCCCAGCTGCCTGAGTCTCTACTTGCCCCGCTGAATAGCGGCAACCTATTCGAGTTCCAGCCGGGCGCTGCCACTGATGCGATTTATTTTGCCACCTTGATTGCTATTATCGCCTCCGCCATAACGGTGGTGGTGCATTACTTAAAAGAACGCAATTTTGACAAGAATCAAACCTTAACCTTTGTGCTATTCCTGATTTTTGGTGGCGCTACCCTGTTTTTGCGCGACCCTGCTTTTGTTAAATGGAAGCCAACAGTCATTAATTTACTTTTTGCCGGTCTCTTTCTGGGCAGTTTTTTTATCGGCAAAAAAACCATGGTAGAGCGCCTGATGAGTAACGCGATGCAGGCACCGCAGCGGATATGGCTGCGATTAAACATGGCATGGGTGACATTTTTTGTTACCGTAGCGGGCTTAAATCTATATATTGCTTATCAGTTCAGCGAGCAAACGTGGGTGAATTTTAAATTATTCGGCATGATGGGCCTGACCCTTTTATTTCTCATTATGCAAATGGTTGTGCTGAGTCGTTACATCACTATTAAACCGGAAGAGTAAATTATTATGTGGTATGCCGTAATTAGCCAGGATGTTGATCATAGCCTGGAAAAAAGAATGGGGGCACGTCCTCAGCATGTCGAGCGTTTGCAGGCGCTGGCCGATGCCGGACGTTTATTAATTGCCGGGCCACACCCGGCGATAGACTCAGAGGATCCAGGAGCGGCCGGTTTTAGCGGCAGTCTAGTTGTGGCTGAATTTGATTCTCTGGCTGCTGCACAAGCGTGGGCCGATGCTGACCCATATATTAGCGCTGGCGTTTATGCCAACGTCATTGTTAAGCCATTCAAGAAAGTATTGCCTTAACATCCCTCCAACCAAAGGATATTTATGTTTCGATTATTGTTTATCAGTCTTATCTCGGTCGTTATCTTGAGTGCGTGTAATGAGGAAACTGTCACCATTCCGGACGATCAAATTGCGGCTACCGTCAATGGCACGATTATCAGTAAAGACCAGATCAGCCAGTTTAAAACCATCAAAAATGCACCTGATGCGCCAGATCAGCAGGCCTTGGAAGAGCTGATTGCGACGGAAATACTTTATCAGGCGGCGGTCGAATCCGGCTTGCTGAATGATGAGAATATTCAGGCACAACTTAAGTTTCAGCAAAGCGATTTGTTAGTGCGTGCTTTCATGCGCAATAAGTTTGGCGCTATCAGCTTCTCCGATGAAGAACTGATTGCCGCCTATGATGACAAGTTTGGTAGCGCCAACTTAGAATATAAAGGTCGCCATATTCTGCTCAAAACTGAAGATGAAGCTACCGCTGTCATCGCCGCTTTACGCCATGGGGGTGATTTCATCGAGTTAGCGAAAACTCGCTCTACTGGCCCCTCCGGCCCGAATGGTGGTGACCTAGGCTGGTTTAAAACCAGCAGTATGGGGCCGCCCTTTGCCGCAGCCGTGGAAATGATGAATAAGGGAGATGTATCCACTACTCCGGTGCAAACGAACTTCGGTTGGCATGTGATTCGCATTGATGATACGCGTGAGCTGAGTAAGCCAGACTTTGAAGACATGCGTGCGCAAGTGCAGCAGGAACTGATCCGCGCCGCGATCAATGCGTATATTTCCGAGGCGCGTGCCACGGCAGAAGTTGTTATTAAGTAAAGCTTAGCGCTTGCGCCTGCCTGGCGTTTCATAAAGAATAGACGCCAGGCAGGATAATACCTGCTGGAGATAACACTTAATTAGAGGATAGGTTTATGAACGCAAACGAAGCACCTCAATGTTCAACATTACGCCGCCACTGGGAAGCCATGCATGGCACCAGTCCTGCAGCCGCCCCACAGGCTGCGCCAACGCCACAAGCAGCCCCAACCACATCTAGTGCCGCCCCCGCATCATCAGGCGGTGGTTTTTTTGCTTGGTTAAAATCGCTGTTTAGCTAGTTGTAACACTAGGTGAGACAAATATGAACACATACGGACATGTGCTCATATTTGTTTCCTGCCGAGCTCGCGACGTTTTAGTCCCTCCAAGATAAACTGATAAAGCAGACGCCCATCCTCACAGTGGAGTGCTTGCGCAACTGCAGTGCTGTGCTTGAGCTGCACACTGACACCGCCGCTGGCAGGTGTGCAGGAATAAATATCCGCATAGTCAATCCTCACCGAGTCGTGCGCAGAGACACCTTGTTCAGGAACGATATGGATCGCCATATCAGTCAACCATAAGGCACCCTGAGCCAGCGATTGGCTGACCAGATTGACTTTGCTAGGACGCAAATTATCAATCAATTGCGCGACGATCGACCAATTTTTTGGCGCTGGATTTTTTTGTTCCAGATCGCCAGACCTAAACACCCACCAAATCGTTTCCTGACTTTCCAGGGTTGCGGGAGCGACCTGTTCGGTGGCTTCGAACTGGGGCAGTTGACCCGCCTGTAAACTTCTCAGTGCGGGCAGATTGCGCTGACGCTGAACCAGGGTAGGATCAACGAACATGCGCTCATCCAGCGCCAGCATCTGAATGCACGCTAACCAGTTTTCCGTCACCGGCAGCGCTTGCAGTGGTTGCTTTGGCAGGGCAGCATATTGTTCTAGCGCTTTAACATAGCAGCGTTGGCTGGCCTCAGCGGTGAATTCCAGAGCATCCACTTGGGTGCGCATACGCGCGCACACAGTAGCCAGCGGCTGTGTGGCAAGTTGTTGTTCCAGCAGTTCAACCAGACCAGTGACTACGGTCTGATAATGTTGATAACAATTTTTATGCAGGGCATAAAAAAAGCCTGCAGACTTTCCACAAAGTATACAGGCTCCCATGTGCGGCGATTGTGAAGGATTATTCTTCTTCTAGATCTTCATATAATGACTCTTCCACTGGTGGCGAACCATCATGCACCAGGAATTGTCTGCGATCCAGATAGGCCTCACGGATGAAGCTGTATTTGTCGGTCGTGATTTCATCTACACTTTCTTCCAGCGCGAGTAAGTCAGCACGAATACTTACTTTGTCAGTTGCCATCAGGTACATGCGATCAGATTTCTCCATGTCGATGTGATTAACTGGATTCATTGCGAATTGATCCATCGGCACACTGGTGCTGTCGCGTAATGTTGCAGGACCAAAGAACGGCAGTACCACATATGGTCCGGCATCCACGCCCCACACGGCTAGGGTTTGGCCAAAATCTTCTTGATGTTTTTGTAAGCCCATCTCACTGGCGACATCGAATAATCCCAAGACTCCTATTGTGGTGTTGACCAGCAGTCGGCCGACATCTGAGAAGGCGTCATTGACTTTACCTTGCATCAGGTTATTGATGGCGACACTGACATCGTTAATATTAGAGAAAAAGTTGCGCACACCTGTTTCCACGAAATCTGGTGCCACCGCCTGGTAACCACGTGCCGCAGGTTTGAGCACAGCCTGATCCACAGTATCGTTAAAACCATACATGGCACGATTGAACCCTTGCCATGGATCACGCTCATTGGCGACATATTCGGTACTGGCACAGCCGGACATCAACAACATGCCGGCCATTGCGACTAAAGCGATTAATTTAGTAATTGATGGTCTGTAAGCAAACACTTTAATAACTCCAACGTGAGTATTACTCATTATTTTTTTGCTGCCTGTATGCGTAAGCGCAATGCATTAAGCTTGATAAAGCCTTCCGCGTCCTTCTGATCGTAAGCGCCTTGGTCGTCCTCAAACGTCGCGATCGTTTCATTGAACAGACTGTGACGTTCAGATTGCCTTCCTGTGACAGCAATATTACCTTTGTAGAGTTGTAAACGCACCTCTCCAGTGACATTTTTTTGACTCGCGTCAATAAGTGTTTGAATTGCCTCTCTTTCCGGACTCCACCAGTAGCCGTTGTAGACTAATTTAGCGTAGCGCGGCATCAACTCATCTTTCAGATGGGTTAATTCTCGATCTAAACAGATCGATTCCAAAGCACGATGTGCCTTCAGCATGACGCTGCCCCCCGGTGTTTCATAACAGCCGCGCGACTTCATACCGACATAGCGGTTCTCGACAATATCCAGCCGTCCGATACCATGGCGACCGGCAATCTCATTTAGGCTTTGCAGCATGGTTGCGGGCGATAGCGGCTCACCATTGAGACTGACTGGATCGCCCTGGTCGAAACCAAGCACTATCGTTTCGTCTTGATCGGGTGCGTTCTGCGGGGCAACCGTCCAGCGCCACATATCGTCTTCAGGCGCACTCCAGGGGTCTTCTAATACCCCACCCTCATAGGAAATATGCAGCAAGTTCGCATCCATAGAATAAGGCGAGCCCCCTTTGCGCTGCTGTTCGATCGGTATGCCATGCTGTGCGGCATAGGCCAGCAGACTCTCGCGTGAGCTTAAATCCCATTCACGCCAAGGTGCAATAATATGAATATCCGGATTAAGCGCATAGGCGCCCAGCTCAAAACGTACCTGGTCGTTACCTTTACCGGTGGCCCCGTGGGAAATCGCATCTGCGCCTGTCTGTTGGGCGATCTCGATTAAACGTTTGGCAATCAGCGGGCGCGCAATAGAGGTGCCCAGCAAATATTCACCTTCATAGACTGTATTGGCACGAAACATCGGGAAAACAAAATCGCGCACAAATTCTTCGCGCAAATCTTCGATAAAGATTTCTTTTACCCCTAGGGCTTGCGCCTTGGCACGGGCTGGCTCGACCTCTTCGCCCTGACCGAGGTCAGCTGTGAAGGTCACCACTTCGCATTGGTACTGCTCTTCCAACCAGCGCAGGATGATGGAGGTGTCCAGCCCTCCGGAGTAAGCAAGGACGACTTTACGTATATCTGACATGATCAATTATGTTGTTATTGTGTGTGAGTGGGTCGGTTCTATTATATAGTATGCCGACTTGCGCGACTTAACCGATTATTATTAAAGCTTAAGCTTATGTCCATCCAGCATAATGTCATTAATGACCATGCCAGCTACATCCCTTTAGCCAACCGTTTTCGCGGTTTCTGCCCTGTTGTCGTTGATATAGAAACGGGCGGTTTTAATCCTCAAACCGATGCCTTACTGGAAGTGGCTGCAATCATTATTGGTATCGACGAGTGCGGCAGTTTGCACTGTAAAGAATCTTTTAGTGTGCATGTGCAGCCTTTCGAAGGCGCTAACCTTGAACCCGCCTCTATGGAAGTCAATGGCATAGACCCATTCCATCCACTGCGCATCGCTCAGCCTGAGGACGTCGCCCTGAAAGCGATCTTTAAAGAAGTGCGTCGCGTGTGTAAGGAAAATGTCTGCAAACGTGCCATTTTGGTGGGGCACAATGCCCACTTTGATCTAAATTTCATGAATAAATCGGCACAACGTGCCAATGTTAAAAACAATCCATTCCATCCGTTCAGTTGTCTGGATACGGTCACGCTTGGTGCCATGGCTCATGGTCAGACTGTGTTGTCGAGAATTTCTCAGGTTGCTGGCCTCAGCTGGGAAAATGATCAGGCGCACTCCGCATTGTACGACGCGATGATGACGGCTGAGGTGTTTTGCAAAATACATAACACTTGGAATCAAAAAGTCAGCACCTTCGTACCTGTCGCCAGAGGTGCTGACGAGGAACGCGTTAAGGCAAAGCAGTTAGAGGACGACTAACCCTCTACCGCTTGCTTGATCATGCTCTGTAACTCACCCTTTTCAGCCATTTCCAGCGTGATATCACAACCACCCACTAACTCACCTTTGATATACAGCTGAGGGAAGGTCGGCCAGTCAGCATAACGCGGCAGGTTCTGAAAAATTTCAGGATCCATAAGAATGTTGACGTAGGCAAACTCATAGCCACACTGCTTTAACGCTTCAGCAGCACGCATAGAGAAACCACACTGGGGCATCTGCGGCGTACCTTTCATATATATAATGACGGGGTTAGTCTCAACTTGCTCTTTGATTTTATCTAAAACATCCATGATTGATCCTTGCTCGCTCGAGTTTGAATATAAAATTTACGCCATTCTAACCTTAATTAACGCGCCTGACATACCTATAGTGAGGGGGATGATGTGCAATCGATATGCGTTTGCAACCACAGCTCCAATAACGCCATGTGCCACACCTTACTGCCTTGTAAGCGCGTGTGATAGCGATCCGGCTGCCGCAAAAGCTGTTGCACATAGTCCATGTTAAATAAGCCACGCTGACGACAAGCCGAAGAATTCAAGACATCACTGACCATGGTCAGAAACTCGCCACGTACGTATTTAAGCGCCGGCATGGGGAAGTACCCCTTGGGGCGGTCAATGACACTATCCGGCAATAAACCTCGACTGATTTCTTTCAGTACATGCTTGCCCTCAGACGCCAATTTCATCGTCGCCGGCATCGCCATCGCCAACTCAACTAGCTCGTGGTCGAGAAAGGGTACACGGGCCTCCAGGCCCCAGGCCATAGTCATACTATCAACGCGTTTGACCGGATCATCGACAATCAGAGTAGTCACATCAAAGTGCAGCACCGCATCAATATGACTGTCTGCCTGGCAACTGTGGAGTGCCTCTGTAACCAGCTGGCTGGTGTAGTCCTCATGCACATGACGGCTATTCACAGTGCGCGCATATTCATCAAAGTCACGATCAAAATAGAATGGGGCAAAACGCTGCAGGGCACTGCCCTGGGCGGCCTGCATTTGGGGGTACCAGAAATACCCGCCAAACAATTCGTCCGCACCCTGACCTGACTGGACGACCTTGATATCCTGACTGACTTGCTCAGACAAAAGATAAAATGCCACCGCATCTTGGGCCACCATGGGCTCCGGCATGTGTTGAATGGCCTCTGGCAGACGCGCCAGGACTTGATCATTTTGAATATGAAAGCGCTGATGATCGGTGCCAAATTTGGCGACCACCGCATCCGAATATTCAAACTCATGACCGCGTTCTTCAGGTTGATCCTCAAAACCGACCGAATAAGTTTTAACTTGACCGTATTTTTCAGCTAATAAACCCACTAGCAAGCTTGAGTCCAGACCGCCTGATAACAACACTCCCACTGGGACATCCGCTATTTCCAGACGCCGATCAACCGCGATTTGCAAACTGTCTCTGATCGCCTCGGTCCATTCCTCGGGCGTGTATTGATGCGTTCTAATCGCACTCAGCTGCCAGTACCCCTGCGCCTCGCCCGCGCCGTGCTCATCCACCCACATGACATGGCCCGGTTGCAGCTTGCGGATCCCTTTGAGGATGGTTCTGGGGGCGGGCACTACCGCATGTAAAGTGAATTGATGCTGTAACGCCTGGGGATCAATCGCGCTATCAATCTCACCCGTGGCCAACAAAGCCTGAGTGTTGGAGGCAAACAAGAAGCTATTGCCCGTCTGACTGTAATAAAGCGGTTTAATGCCAAGCCGATCGCGCGCCATGAATAATTTATTAATGCGCGCATCCCAAATAGCAAAGGCAAACATCCCCACCAGATGGTGCACACACTCAGCACCCCAGTGGCGGTAGGCTTGCAGTATCACCTCGGTATCACCACTGGATTTGAAGGCGTAGCCTAGACCCTGTAATTGCTGCCGCAACTGCGGATAGTTATAGATCGTGCCGTTAAAAACAATCGCCAGGGATTGATCTGCACTTAGCATCGGTTGTTGCGCGGCTGCCGACAGATCAATAATTGCCAGACGTCGATGGCCAAGTGCAATCTGACCGGCGCTGAAGATCCCCTCATCATCCGGCCCACGCGGTCGCAACGGGCCCAGCATGGTCCTGATATTATCCTGCTCGGCCGGCCCCTGCTTGAGGCGCAATTCCCCACATATTCCGCACATGTTTTTTATATCCAGCTAGCAATTGAGTTGAAGTTGTTTTTGATAGCAAAACCTTCTATTGTTTCACCCACAGGATAATATTGTATCCTCGTCCAAGAGTCAGAAAATTAACTATAGAGGTGTATTGTGAATCCACTTAAATCAATCTTAGGAACAATTGTTGCAGGCTTTGTTATCTCGATCATCATAGCATTGCTTGAAAGTTCACCCGTTGCCAGTGCAGCCTGGTCAATATCCGTATGGCTACATGTACTCGCTGGTGTGGTTTGGATTGGACTACTTTACTACTTCAACTTCGTGCAAGTCCCCGCGGTGGCGACGGCTACTGCCGACAGTGGCGGTCCCGGCCCAGCCGCGATCAGTAAATATGTTGCGCCGCGCGCATTGGCATGGTTTCGCTATGGCGCGTTAGTGACCTGGTTGACCGGCGCCTGGGCACTGGCCTATGTCGGTGGCTTTAGCGCCAATATGTTCTTTACCAATGGCATCACCATCATTGGTATCGGTGCCTGGCTAGGCACCATTATGTTATTCAACGTGTGGGTACTGATTTGGCCGAATCAAAAGAAACTCTTGGGTCTGGTTGAAGCCACTGACGCGCAAAAAGCCAGTGCAAAGAATGTTGCCTTCCTGGCATCACGCACTAACACGATGCTGTCTATCCCCATGTTGATGTGTATGGTCGGTCATGCACACACTTTACCTATCTAAATCCATGAGTTACGCCACTCAGGCTAGGGCTTAGATGTAGAAAAAATAGCCAATTAGAGGCATAATCGTAAGACGGCAGCGATAATATCGTTGCCGTTTTTCATTTTGGTCGAAAAAAAACTTAACTTTAATTAATGCCAACACCTTAGCGAACACGCACATAATTGCCGGATGAACATGAGCTCACTGATCCCAACATATGCCAGAAAAGACATCAGCTTTGTCAAAGGCCACGGTGCCTGGCTGTGGGACGATAACAATGACAAGTATCTGGATGCGCTATCCGGAATAGCGGTATGCGGCTTAGGCCATGCGCATCAGGGACTGGCCGACACCATCGCCAGACAAGCGGCCAGCCTGCTACATACCTCAAACTTATACCGTATCCCGCAACAGGAGCAGCTGGGCGATAAGCTGTGTGCAATTACCGATATGGATAAGGTATTTTTTGCTAATTCTGGTGCCGAAGCCAACGAGGCAGCGATCAAACTTGCGCGTTTGCATGGCCATGCGAACAAGATTAGCTCGCCTGCCATCATTGTGTTTAATAACAGCTTTCATGGGCGCACCATGGCGACACTCAGTGCCACCGGTAATGCCGCCGCGCATCAAGGCTATGACCCTCTCGTGCCGGGCTTTATCCACGCGCCCTACGATGATCTGCACGCCGTCGAACAGTTGTGCCAACAACATCCCAATATCAGTGCTATCTTTGCTGAGCCCGTGCAGGGTGAAGGTGGTATCCGTGTGCCAAGCGCCAATTTCATCCCAGGTCTAAGAGCGCTATGTGATCAATACAATTTACTGCTCATGCTGGATGAAGTGCAGTCCGGTAATGCGCGCACCGGACAATGGTTTGCGTTTCAACATAGCGCGATCACTCCAGACGTGCTGACCACCGCCAAGGGCCTAGGCAATGGTATGCCCATCGGCGCCTGTCTGGTAAAACATAAAGCACGAGAATTATTTGCCCCTGGCGCTCATGGCAGCACATTTGGGGGCAATCCACTGGCCTGCGCCGTCGCGCTGGAGGTGCTTAATAGAATTGAGCAGGACGCACTGCTGCCGCATGTGCAGCAATTAGGCGATTATTTATTAACTCAATTCCAACAGGCATTATCCGGTCACAGTCTGGTTAAGGAAGTGCGCGGTCTGGGGCTGATGATCGGTATAGAATTAAAGCAACCTTGTCCGCAGTTGGTCGACCAGGCGCTGGCTAAAAAATTATTATTGAATGTGACCGCGGGTTCAGTGATCCGTCTGCTGCCTCCGCTGATAATCAATCAGGATCAGGCTGATCGAATTATTACCACAGTCTGTGACTGTATTGATGAACTAGAACACGAATAAACTTATGACGCGTCATTTTTTAACCTTACTCGACCTCAGCAGCGAAGAACTTCGTGCTGTGATTCGACGTGCTATCGAACTCAAGGCTATGCGTAATCAGAATCAAGACTATGCACCTTTTGTCAACCGAACACTGGGCATGATTTTTGATAAGTCATCCACCCGCACACGGGTATCATTTGAGGCTGGCATGGCCCAATTTGGTGGGCATGCTTTGTTTCTATCGTCTAAAGATACTCAGCTTGGTCGCGGTGAACCCGTGCAAGACACGGCGCGAGTGCTCTCCCGCATGGTCGATATTATTATGATCCGCACCTATGCTCATAGCACCATAGAGCGCTTTGCGGAAGTGGCTCAGGTGCCGGTGATCAACGGTTTGACTGATCTCTATCATCCCTGTCAGTTGCTGGCAGACTTACAAACATGGTTCGAACAACGCGGTGATATTTCAGGTGCCACGATCACTTGGATAGGTGATGGCAATAATATGTGTCACTCCTATATTAATGCGGCACGCCTGTTGGATTTCAATTTACGCATCGGTTGCCCAGAGGGTTATATGCCGAATGCTGAGATCGTTGCTGCGGCCGGCAGTAACGTTGAAATTATGCATGACGCTATGGCCGCTGCCGAGGGCTCGGATCTGATTGTGACCGATGTCTGGGCCAGCATGGGTCAAGAGCAAGAGCAACTCAAGCGCGAGCAAGCTTTCCAGGACTTCCAAGTCAATCACTCACTGATGCAAGTGGCTCACGCAGATGCTTTGTTCATGCATTGCCTGCCCGCACATCGTGAGGAGGAAGTGTCTACAGAAGTACTAGAGGGCCCTCAGAGTGTTGTTTGGGACGAGGCGGAAAACCGATTACATGCACAAAAAGCGCTGATCGAATTCTTGCTGCAACATTGTTAGTGCCGCCAATGTGGATTAAGTGTTGCTTTTTTAAGTAGCGCTTTGCATCCTAGCTGAACAATAATAATTCAAGGTAGAGACAATGATGGAAACAGTTACTGCGGCACTCAATACTCTGAGTAGCTTTATTTGGGGGCCAGTCACTCTGGTTCTATTGCTGGGCGTGGGTATTTATCTCAGCCTGGGTCTGAAACTCATGCCTTGGGCTAAGATTCCACACGCCTTTGGCCTCTTGAAGCAAGGTCGCAAGGCCAGTGGTGACGGTGATATTCCACCTTTTCAGGCACTCATGACGGCCCTGTCGGCCACAGTCGGAACAGGTAACATCGCCGGTGTAGCCACAGCGATATTTATTGGCGGCCCAGGGGCCATATTCTGGATGTGGATTACCGCATTATTTGGCATGGCGACTAAATATGCCGAGGCAGTACTGGCCGTTAAATATCGTGAGACTGATCAGCTTGGTAAGCATGTCGGTGGTCCTATGTATTACATCAAAAATGGTCTTGGTCAGAACTGGCAGTGGTTGGCCTTTTTATTTGCTTTGTTCGGTACAATTGCCGCCTTTGGGATTGGTAACATGGTCCAATCCAACTCGGTAGCCGACGCGCTCAACACTAATTTCGGCGTCAATACGCAACTCACGGGTAGCGTAATTGCCGCTCTGGCCGCGCTGGTTATTCTCGGTGGCATCAAGCGCATCGGTACAGTGGCAGGTAAGTTGGTGCCAATTATGGCGATTTTATATATCGTCGGCTCTTTGCTCATCATCCTGGCAGAGCTCGATCAAGTGCCTGCAGCACTAATGGTGATTGTTGACAGCGCGTTTAATGGTCATGCCGCAGCGGGTGGTTTTGCCGGGGCCACTGTTTTGATGGCCATTCGTTTTGGTATTGCACGCGGTATCTTTTCCAATGAGGCAGGGCTCGGGAGCGCGCCCATTGCGCATGCGGCAGCGCAGACTGATAACCCAGTACGACAGGGTATGATCGGTATGCTGGGTACCTTTATCGACACAATAATTATCTGCACGATGACCGCGCTGGTGATTATTATCAGCGGTGCCTGGACCAGTGGGGAAACAGGGGCCAGTCTATCGACGCTTGCGTATGGCTCCTCGATGCCGTTTGGTGAATACATCATCACGTTTGGTTTGGTGATTTTTGCTTTCACCACCATCCTTGGCTGGAGTTACTATGGTGAGCGCTGTGCAGAATATATCTTTGGCACCAAAATCATCTTGCCTTATCGCCTCCTTTGGATCGCTGCGGTGTTTATCGGCGCATCACAGAAAGTTAACCTGATTTGGCTGCTAGCTGATGTGATGAATGGCTTTATGGCACTGCCTAACCTAATCGCACTGGCACTGTTGAGCCCGGTGGTATTCAAAATCAGTAAAGAGTATTTCTCTCAATAGAGCGCAATAGATTGTATTCAGTATGGATAGAGACGCGATAGCTGCGAGTGTCAAAATCGCCCTGGCAGAGGATATTGGTAGTGGTGATGTCAGCGCACAACTGTGCCCTGAGGACGACGCCCGGGCGCAGGTCATTTGTCGTGAGACTGCAACACTATGCGGACAAGCATGGTTTGCAGAATGTTTTAGACAACTGGATGAAAGCATCACAGTCGAGTGGCTTAAACACGATGGTGCCCTGCTCCATCCGCAGCAAATCGTGTGTCAGTTGCATGGCCCCGCAGCTGCGCTGTTGACGGGCGAGCGCACGGCCTTAAATTTTTTGCAGACCCTGTCCGGCACTGCCACGGCCACGCGCAAACTGCTGCATCGCATGCGCGGTAGTCACACGCAGCTGCTGGATACACGTAAAACTATCCCCGGCCTGCGCAAGGCGCAAAAATACGCGGTCCTGTGTGGCGGCGGCAACAATCATCGCATGGGTGCGTACGATGCCTACCTGATCAAAGAAAATCACATCCAAGCCTGTGGCTCAATCCCCGCCGCGGTGCAACAAGCGCGCCAGCGATCAGACAACTTAAAGATTGAAGTTGAAGTTGAAAATCTATCTGAATTACAACTTGCTATCAGCAGTGAGGCCGATATTGCTCTGCTGGATAATTTCAGTCTAGATCAAGTTAAACAAGCGCTCGCCATGCGCGACGAACTTGCCAGTGGCATTAAGCTGGAGGTATCGGGTGACATTAATATGGATAACATAAGCCAGTATGCGCAGTGTGGTGTTGATTATATTTCCGTGGGCGCCATCACCAAACATATTCAGGCGGTCGATCTATCCATGCGCTTCCTCAGCTAGGGATTTTTTTGCCGCCTGCCACAAGGCCTCCAACGCTGCTTCGTCTAACGCTGTCAGGTGCAAGTGTTGCTGCTCAGCAAGCGCTTCCACGCGGCGAAACCGTCGCTCAAATTTATTATTCGCTTTATGTAATGCCAGCTCTGCATCCAGTTTGACATGGCGCGCGATATTGACTGCGCAAAACAACACATCACCCAGCTCATCTTCGATTGCTGCGCTCTGCTGGTGCGCCACCGCCTGTTCAAGTTCGGCCAGTTCCTCTTGCATCTTAGTTAACACTGGTGCCAGCGTTGACCAGTCAAAGTTGACCTTAGAGGCTTTTTTTTGCAACTTTCTGGCCCGCGATAAAGCGGGCAGACCAACCGCAACACCCGCTAGGGCAGACTCATCCTGAACGTGACTCTGGTCAGCACGTTCTTGTTTTTTCAACTCATCCCAGTCCGGCTTACCCTGATCGATTTGTGCTTGATCACCAAACACATGAGGGTGTCTGCGTATCATTTTGCGACAAATGGCATTCACTACATCGTCAAACTTAAAATCATTTTGCTCACTGGCCATTTGCGCGTGATACACCACCTGCAGTAATAAATCTCCCAATTCATCACACAGCTCTTGGCGATCATCGCGGGCGATGGCGTCGGCCACCTCATAGGCCTCTTCCAAGGTGTAAGGCGCGATAGTCGAGAAGGTTTGTACCTGATCCCAGGGACAACCCGTCTCGGGATCACGCAAGGCGCGCATAATTGCCAGTAAATCTTGGATCGTGTAATCAGTTTTATTGAGTCGTGTCATAGTCTTGCTCATGCGTTTACAGTTGTTTGGTTTTAATGGCTGCGGCTGACACCATACTATGTCAGGCATAATTTGATAGTCAGATGAGATGCTATGGATGTACATTTCAAAGCTTATTTTACGCTACTGTTGTGGCTCACTTGATTTATAATGTTCAGCCTATCACCTACGGAAATTGATTATGGCTATTACAGAAGGCAAGGCAGCACCGGCGTTCACACTCAAAGATCAAGCGGGTAATAAAGTCGCGCTGAAAGATTTAAAAGGTAAGCGAGTGGTACTCTATTTTTACCCAAAAGATGACACCCCCGGCTGTACGAAAGAAGCCTGTGGCTTCCGCGATCTGTGGGCCGATATCGAAAACACCGGCACCTTGGTATTCGGTGTGTCACCAGATGAAGAGGCCGCCCACCAGAAATTTATTACTGAGTATGAGCTGCCCTTCCCTCTCTTATGTGACCCTAAACGTAGCATGATGGAAAAATACCAAGCGTATGGGGAAAAAAATATGTATGGCAAAATCACCATGGGCGTCATTCGCTCGACTGTTTTGATTGATCAGGATGGCAAGGTGATCAAGCATTGGCAACGGGTCGCTAAAGCGGCCGACCATCCGGCTAAGGTGCTTGAAGTGCTGACTTCGCTGTAGCCTTTATCGACAATTATTAACAATTATACTTGTCATTGATCGATGACAAGCACTGTTGTGCGCGCACATACCCCATAGCGCCTGTATAAATAAACACCGGATTGAATTACACTCAACTTCATCTTAGTTAGTATCTAAGGGGATACCCAGCCTGGTTGGCTAATAGAAAAATTTTTTTTCTATTGAAATCAAGATTATGAAAGCGTTGTTAAACACAAAAGCGTACTCCGTGTACTGGCTCAAGCGAGTGAGTAATGGGCGTGTGTGCAGCAGTCAATGGCGTCACTCATCGCTATGAATATTGACCCGCAAAGCGATTACACTTTAAACCTTATTAAAGATGGGGTAATCATTGTCGACAACGCACTCAATGTTGTCTTTATGAATGCGGCGGCCGAACATCTCTGCGCTTGCCCACGCTATGAGATTCAGGGCCAACCCATGCACCAGCTCATGCTGCTGATCGATGCTGAAACTCGGCAGACAATCGAATTGCCCATGCAGGCATGCCTTGATCAGTCCCGCACCATTAAAATCAACAAACACACGCTGTTGTTGGATAGAAGCCGACAAGAACATGCCATCGAAATCAGTTGCGCGCCCTATCCGAGTGACGCTTCTCAAGCAGGCATACTGGTATTGCTGCGGGATCAATCAGAGACTCAGCATCTGGCGCAACAAATTAATCACCATCTCGCCCATGACGCATTAACTGGTTTGATCAATCGCCCACGCTTTGAATCTGAATTAGCGCGCACACAGGACAATATGCAAACCTATGGGGTCGAGCACTGCTTGTGCTATCTCGATGTGCATCAATTTAAACTCATCAACAATCAGGCCGGGCATGTGATTGGTAATCAGATACTCAAACAGTTCGCTGAGTTATTGCGTGGCTGTGTTCGCAGCATCGACACTGTGGCACGCATTTCTGGTGATGAGTTTGCCTTGCTGTTACTTAATCAATCTCCGCAACAGGCAAAATTAATCATTCAGGGGTTGCTCGACGAGATCGCAGACTTCAGCTTTAGTGCTCACAAGAGCGATTTTGAATTTGCGCTAGCCACCGGGATTGTCGCCATTACCCAGCATTCACCCGAGCCTGCCCAGCTACTCACACATGCCGAGCTGGCCTGTGGCTCCGCTAAAAAACATGGTGTCAATCAAATTTATATTTTCAGTCATGATGATTATGAATTAACGCGCCAACATTCGGAAATCATGCGCGCTGGTGGCATTAAGGACGCCTTACAGGAAAATCGTTTTTCGCTGTATTGTCAGCCTATCGTGGCGCTGCCCGTCAGCGACGACAGTGTGCAACATTATGAATTGTTACTACGCCTCAATGATCGCAGCGGGAATGTACTGCTGCCCGCAAGTTTTATTCCTGCGGCTGAACAGTTTGGTTTAATGGCGCAGCTAGACCGCTGGGTGATCGCCACTGCATTCAGTTCTTATCATGCTATTTTTGGCAACGATTCAGGCGTCCATATTGCCATCAATCTATCCGGTCATTCGCTCAATGATGAAGACTTATTTGCCTATGTGGAAGCCCAATTCCAGACTCATAACCTGGAGCCTGCTCTGGTCTGTTTTGAAATCACTGAAACCGCCGCCATTAGTAATCTTGGCGGAGCCAGCGAATTAATCAAACAACTAAAGACTCTGGGCTGTCGTTTTGCTCTGGATGATTTTGGCAGTGGCCTGTCTTCATTTGCTTACCTCAAGAACTTGCCGGTCGACTATCTCAAAATCGATGGCAGCTTTATTATTGATATGTCTAATGGCAGTGTCGATAACGCCATGGTGGAAGTGATCAATCAGCTCGGCCATTTGTTAGGCATACGTACTATTGCTGAATGTGCCGAGAGCGACGAGGTGGTTGATCAATTGAGCAAACTTGGGGTTGATTACGTGCAAGGTCACGCCATGGGCTCACCTGTACCTCTCGCGGGACTGACCCCGGTCCATTAAAGTCAGACTCATGCATACGTGCGTGCTACTGACGGGACGCCGCCAGCCTGCGCGTAGTACAATGAGTACACTCTAATGATCTGCTCGGCAACTATATTCTCGTGACTGAAGACACCCTGTACAAAAAACCCCTGCATAACATCGAAGATTTTCAATTTGATGCCTCTGTCAGCGCAGTGTTCGATGACATGGTTGATCGCTCGGTGCCCGGCTATCGCACTCTGATTGCCAACATCGGTCCACTCGCCAAACACTATATGCGAGCACACACACGTTGCTATGATTTGGGCTGCTCACATGGCGCCGCGGCGCTGTCGGTGTTCCAGCATTGCCAGCTTGAGGGGTTGGAAATCATCGCCGTGGATAACGCCAGTGCCATGATTGAACATTGCGCTGAATTAGTATCTCAGCACCATGCGCAGGATATTATTCGCACCCAATGTGATGACATCCAGAATATCACTATCAGTAATGCCTCAATGGTGATCCTGAATTTGACTTTACAGTTTATCGCCATTGAGCAACGGCAGGCTATTCTCCAGCATATTTATACTGGACTGAATCATGCTGGCGTCTGTCTGATTACCGAAAAGATCGTTATGCCCGATCAGGCGCAAGAAGATTTATTGCAAACCCTGCATACGGGCTTCAAATCAGCGAATAATTATAGTGCTCTGGAAATCAGTCAAAAACGCAAATCATTAGAAAATGTATTACTGCGAGAATCACTGGCGTCGCATGTGGAACGACTGACCGCGATTGGATTTTCCCAAGTAGTGCCTTGGTTTCAATGTTTTAACTTTGTTTCCCTGCTCGCGATTAAATGAAATTAGCGCACTATCGTCATTTATTGGCGCATTCACTGCATGCTGTTGCAGACGGTTGGCAGGACACACTTGCGGCCCAACTGAGTGCGCTGTTCGCCCAACCAGGGCATGGTCACTTTCCACAATGGTCAGATGCCGTCGAGCAACTGAGTACGACCTTTCCGACTGAAGTCGATCTGCATCAAGCCATACCTAAAATTGGTCGCGCCGCCGACCTCCAAGATCAAGCTGCAATCAAACACGCCTTGATGAGTTTACACCCGTGGCGCAAAGGCCCCTTTGATTTTTGCGGCTTAGCGCTGGACACAGAATGGCGCTGTGATATGAAATGGCAGCGCCTGCTGCATCATTGTCCTGATTTAACCGGCAAGACAGTATTGGATGTCGGCTGTGGCAATGGCTATTTCATGCTGCGCATGTTGGGTGCAGGCGCAGATAAGGTGCTTGGGGTCGATCCAACCCTGCTGTTCCTGGCTCAGTTTTACGCCCTTACGCAGAATATCCAACCGCACTTAAATGCCCATCTGTTACCCATCCCATTCGAACAATTACTGCCCGAGCTGAATCAATTTGAGATCATATTTTCAATGGGTGTGCTCTACCATCGACGTGCGCCGCTAGAGCATTGTCAGCGTTTGCATGCCCATCTCGCGCCTGATGGTTGGCTAATGCTGGAAACCTTGGTCATCAATGAGCCCGGCGATCATGCGCTGGTTCCACCTGAGCGCTATGCTGGGATGCGCAATGTCTGGACTGTGCCTAGCCCCGAAAAGGTGATTGCCTGGCTGCGTGCAGTCGGTTTTGAGGATGTCCAATGTCACTCAATTGAGGTCACCACGACTGCTGAACAACGGCCCACAGCATGGATGCAGAATTATTCATTGCAAGACTTTCTCGATCCACAGGATGCCAGTAAGACTATTGAGGGACATCCTGCACCCACCCGCGCTATTTTCAGCGCGCGCAAAAAACCTTAACGCACCATAACTGAGCATACTTGCAATATTGGTGCGTTATGCACTAATTACTGGCATACTATTTGAGTTCTTAAGCTCGATCACTAAAATATAAACACGCACAGCTTAGTTATACGCGCGTGCCTCTGCTGCCAGAGGTGCTGCGGGTTACTCATTAAAAAAAACAATAAATGCGCAATTAACTCACGCAGTTAATTCAGGAGGATAACCATGAAGCTAGTCACAGCTATCATCAAACCATTCAAATTGGACGAGGTTCGCGAGGCGATCACCGAACAAGGCATTCAAGGGCTGACGGTGACCGAAGTCAAAGGTTTTGGGCGCCAGAAAGGCCATACTGAGCTCTATCGCGGCGCTGAGTATGTCGTTGATTTCCTGCCCAAAGTGAAGATCGAGATCGGAGTTGCGGATGATCAGGTCGATCAGCTCATCGAAGCCATCACGCATGCAGCCAATACTGGGAAAATCGGTGACGGTAAGATATTTGTCACTCACTTGGAACAATCTATTCGCATCCGAACGGGCGAAACTGGGCAAGACGCGCTCTAAAAAAAATAATAAGGGGATACTCGATGCACTCTATTTATAAATACTTAATTTTGGCAGGCGTGTTGTTGACATTGCCTAATTTGGTACTGGCTGATGATTTGAATGGGGCCAACACGGCTTGGATTCTCTCCTCAACTGCGTTGGTATTGTTCATGACTATTCCAGGTCTGGCGCTGTTTTATGCCGGCTTAGTGCGCAGTAAAAATGTGCTATCGGTACTGATGCACTGCTTTAGCATTACTTGTTTGGCGTCCATCGTATGGTTGGTGTTTGGTTACAGCATGAGCTTTTCTGATGGTGGCGTATTGAATCAATGGCTGGGAAGTATCAGTCATAATCTATTCCTGTCTGAGGTCACACGCGACAGCCTGGCGGGCGATATTCCTGAGTCAGTGTTTGTCATGTTTCAAATGACCTTTGCCATTATTACCCCGGCACTGGTCATCGGTGGTTTTGCTGAACGCATGAAATTCTCAGCCGTGCTGTGGTTCACCTTGTTATGGCTTGCGCTGGTCTATTTCCCCGTCTGTCACTGGGTGTGGGGCGGCGGCTGGCTGGCCGCTATGGGCGTGTTGGACTTTGCCGGCGGCTTGGTGGTTCACCTCACCGCAGGGGTTGGCGCTTTAGTGGCCGCTATCGTCTTGGGTAAACGTCAAGGCTTTCCTAACACGCCGTTGCCGCCGCATAACATGACCATGACTGTCACCGGTGCGGGTATGCTGTGGGTCGGCTGGTTTGGTTTCAACGGCGGCAGTGCCTTAGCGGCCAATGGTGATGCGGGTATGGCTATTCTGGTCACTCATATCAGTGCTGCTGTGGCGTCTATCACTTGGATGACTATCGAGTGGCTAAAGTACGGCAAACCCAGTGTATTAGGCATTGTGACCGGCATGGTTGCTGGCCTGGGCAGCATTACCCCGGCGTCTGGTTTTGTTGGTCCGCTTGGCGCAATCATGATCGGACTGTCTGCCGGCATTATCTGTTTTTCTGCCACCAACTTTATGAAGCGCACCCTGCGCATTGATGATTCACTGGATGTGTTCCCAGTGCATGGTGTTGGTGGCATTATCGGCACATTATTTGTGGCCGTATTGGTGGCCTCACAATATGGTGGTGTCGGCCTGGCGGATGGCATGACTATCGCAAGCCAGCTAAAAGTACAGCTCACAGCCGTGCTCGCCGTATTGGTGTGGACGGCCATTGCAAGCTTAATCATACTCAAATTCATCGATCTGATTTGCGGCCTGCGTGTCAATGATGAAATCGAACGCAATGGTCTTGATATTTCTGAACATGAAGAGAAAGGCTACAACATCTAGTGCTTGACAATGAATGAACAAAAAGGTGGCCTAGCGGCCGCCCTTGCTAATTCCACGCCAATCACCACAAGAGGCCCAGTTCGTCATATAATGCTGGGCAGTGAATACTAATAAACAACTCGCCACCAGCGCTACCCGCATCGCCAGTAGCAATCACCAGATTGATGAATCTAAAATTTGTCCACGCGCCCGTGCTATCGTTGAAAAATTAACCGCCGCGAATTATCAAGCCTATCTGGTTGGTGGTTGTGTGCGCGACCTGATGCTCAACATCACGCCCAAGGATTTTGATGTTGTGACGGATGCGCGGCCTGAGCAGATTTGTAAATTATTCAGTAATAGTCGCATGATTGGCCGGCGCTTTCGGCTGGTTCATGTGTACTCAAATCGTAATTTCATTGAAGTATCCACTTTTCGCGCGGTAGCCGACGCCAGTAAGCAAAGGCACACTGAAGAGGCGAATAATGGCCGCATATTAAGAGATAATACCTACGGCAATATTGAACAAGATGCGATCCGTCGGGACTTCACTATCAATGCTCTGTATTACGATTTAGCGAGTTCTGAGGTATTAGATTTTTGTAACGGGATTGATGATTTACGCAACGGTCAAATCAGAATCATCGGGGATGCCTACACGCGCTACAAAGAAGATCCCGTCAGAATGCTACGCGCATTACGTTTTAAGGCCAAATTAGGACTCCAAATCGAGCCTGAAACTGCCCAACCGATCACTGCGTTAGGCAGCCTGTTAAGAGACATCCCGGCTGCGCGCATGTTTGATGAAACGGTCAAACTGTTCCACAGTGGCTCATCCGTCAAATGCTTCAACGCACTGCGTGATTATGATTTGTTACATATCTTGTTTCCTTACACCGCGCAGAGCATCACTCAAGATGAACAATTCCTGCAGCTGATTTACGCCGCTTTGGCCAATACTGATCGACGCATCCTGACTGGCAAATCAGTCAACCCGGCCTTCATCTTCGCCATCCTGCTGTGGAAACCTTATTGTGAATTACTGGAAAGTGCACAATCAGAGCGAGTACCCATCTCGGAAACGGTATGGCAGGCAGCACGCACTACCGTCGTTGACCAGTCCACACTTACCTTCATTCCGAAACGCTTATCCATTGTCATTTGTGAAATTTGGCGCCTGCAGCACCGCTTTCATAAACGTAAGGGACGCAAGCCGCTGCAAATTCTGATGCACCCACGTTTTCGTGCTGCCTATGATTTCTTTTGCCTGCGTACCGAAGCAGGCGAGGTTGACCCCGCTGAATGCACTTGGTGGACAAACATACAGCACGCCAACGAAGAGGAAAAAATGGAGATGGTCAACACACGTCAGCAACATAAATAAGCAGGCGCACAGGAATGCTTACGCAATGTTATATTGGTTTGGGCAGTAATCTGGATAACCCCTATCGCCATGTATTGGATGCACTTAAGGATCTGGACAGCCTCCCAGCCAGCGAATTAATCAGTTTTTCCAGCCTCTATTGCAGTCGCCCGATGGGCCCACCCGACCAGCCGCCCTACGTTAATGCCGCCGCCCAACTGGACACCCGCCTGGCTGCCAGTGACTTGTTGGATGAGCTGCAAAGTATTGAGTTAGCGCATGGTCGAGAGCGTAAAGAAGAGCAATGGGGCCCGCGCACTCTGGACCTGGATATTTTGCTATTCGGTCATCAGACGATCAATAACCCACGTCTGACCGTGCCTCATCGCGGTATTTCCAAACGAGAATTTGTCCTCTACCCGTTGCATGAATTAGACAAAAACCTCATGATTCCTAACTTAGGCTGCATCTATCGCATCAAGCCGCGTTGCTATCGCAATGGCTTGATCCAAATAAAACATTGATCATGCAAAATTCATTACCTGACCACATCGTCATTGAGGGGCCAATTGGCGTCGGCAAATCAAGCTTGGCGCAACGCTTAGCGGGTGAATTTGATGCTGAGTTAATCCTCGAAGAAATTGACGATAACCCTTTTCTGGAACAGTTCTATCAGCGTCCCCGAGAGGCGGCTCTGTCCACCCAGTTATTTTTCCTCATGCAGCGTACCAAACAAATACAGTCATTACGCCAAACCAGCATTTTTAACCAATCAAAAATAGCCGATTACCTGATTGAAAAAGATAAGTTATTTGCTCAGGTGACACTAAATCCTACTGAGTATGATCTCTATCTTCAGGTATATGAGCATATGATGACGGAAGCGCCTAAGCCGGATTTAGTGGTCTACCTGCAGGCACCGGTGGCCACCCTGCTGGAGCGTATTAAGAAACGTGGACGTAATTTTGAACGTTTTATTGAAACCAATTATCTGGAACAGCTCAACGAAGCATATGCTGAATTTTTCTATCATTACCAAGATGCGCCGCTGTTAATTGTCAATGCCAGTGAAATCGATTTCATCAACAATGAGCGTGATTATGAGCAGCTCAAAACACAGATCGTCAATACCACCAGCGGCCGCCACTACTATAATCCTCTATCTTTTGTCAGTTGAGCGGCCATGAGTAAACAGAATTCATTAGGTATCACTATTAACACCTTACGTAACATGCGCACACAGGGTGAGAAAATTGCCTGCCTCACTGCCTATGATTCCAGTTTTGCGCAATTACTGGATGACGCGGGTATTGATGTCATCTTAGTGGGTGACTCGCTGGGGATGGTGATTCAGGGTGGTAGCTCGACAGTCTCTGTTACCATGGAGGATATGCTCTATCACACCCATTGTGTCAGCAGCCGCTGTCAGAATGCCTTACTGATCGCAGACATGCCATTCATGAGTTACACCACGCTGGAGACGGCTCTGCATAATGCGACCCGCTTGATGCAAGAGGCAGGCGCTCAGATGGTCAAACTGGAAGCGACTCAACGACAGACTGAGATTGTCGCTGAATTGAGTGCTTGCGGCATCCCTGTATGTGCGCATTTAGGTTTACGCCCGCAATATGTGCACAAACTAGGCAGCTACCAGACTCAGGCTAAAGATCAAGTCAGTGCAGAAGAATTACTCGCAACCAGCATCGCTCTGGAACAGGCAGGCGCCGATCTATTATTATTGGAATGCGTGCCCGCCGAGCTTGCCAGTAAGGTGACTGATTCCGTCTCACTGCCTGTGATTGGCATTGGTGCAGGCAACCATTGCAATGGTCAGATCCTAGTCTTGCAAGATATCCTAGGTATCACCGCAGGGGCGCCTCCCTCGTTCGTCAAAAACTTCATGCAACAGTGCAGCATTCAAGACGCGGTCAAGAAATACATCTATGAAGTTAAAGCGGGTTTGTTTCCAGATCGCTAGCCGTTATTCGTATGCAAGTCATTAACACATGCGCGCATATGCAACATCATATGCGGCTGCAGCAGCCACAGACAGTGGCGCTGGTCCCTACCATGGGCAATCTACATGCCGGTCACGCGCGCCTGATTCAACAGGCACAAACAATTGCGCAACATGTGATTGTGAGTATCTTTATCAACCCTAACCAATTCAATCAGGCCAGTGATTTTTCGAGCTATCCACGTACTCTCGATGCCGACGTGAGCTTACTTGAGACACTGCAGGTCGACGCGGTCTTTGTGCCTGACGAGGCGCAAATTTATCCGCCAGACAGTACTGAGGTCGAGCAACTTCGCGCGCCCTATTTGGGAGACGAGTTTTGCGGACGCTTCCGACCGGGGCACTTTGACGGCGTATGTACTGTGGTGGCTCGTCTGCTGAGTATAATTCCTGCCCACTATGCGCTGTTTGGTGAGAAGGATTATCAGCAATTATTGATCATTCAACGGCTGGCGGCTGACCTTAAGCTGGCGACTAAGATAGTGCCGGTTGCCACGGTCAGAGACGACGACGGTGTTGCCCTCAGCTCACGTAACCAGCATTTAGCCCCAGCAGAGCGCGAACAAGCGCGTCAGATATATCTTGCATTGCAGCGTGCGCAGCGTAATTACGCCTTAGAAAAAATTGAAGAAATCCAACAAGAGGCAATAGATTTACTTACAAATCAGTGCCTTAATGTTGATTATTTCAGTATCCGAGATGCAGCTGACTTGCGCACTCCAACTGCTGCCAGCACCCGTATTGTAATTATGACCGCGGTTACCATCGGCACCACACGTTTGCTAGACAACGTACTTTTTCAAATCGTGTAATTGTGTATACTATTACTTAGAGTACAATATTCAAAAAATAAGGAGTAACACCATGGCATGGTTCGTAGTTGGCTGTATCGTGTTCGCATTGGTCATCAACATTGCGTCACAACTCAACCTTTTCACACATCTTAAGAATGGCACCATCTACCGATAATAATCGGTGACCTTAACGGGCGCATTTCACAAAAAAAGCGGGCTTAAGTCCGCTTTTTTTATGCCTAACTGTTTTAGCTGCGCGCCTGTGAACAGCCGCCACTTCTTTGTTGTCTTTTTTGCAGTAGAATCGACGCATGAAACCTAGCTGGAAAAAACTTGCACAGCACGCGCAACACGTTGCCTCGTTGCCTGACTTATTTCGACAGCAGCCTGATCGCTTTGATACATTTTCGGTTCAGGCTGGACCGCTGTTGCTAGATTATTCAAAAAATAATATCAGCGCAGAAACGCTAGCGCTATTGACTGCCCTGGCTGACGAGTGTGACTTGCAGACCTGGCGCCAGCGCATGTTCGAGGGTGAGAAAATCAATACTACCGAACAGCGCGCGGTGCTGCACACAGCGCTACGCCACCCTAATCATCCGCAAGTCGGTGCTGAAGTCCACCGCCAGCTGACTAAAATGGAACAGCTATGCGAGGCGCTCCACACTGGTCGCTGGCAAGGCTATAACGGAGCAGCCATCAAGGATGTCGTGATTATCGGTATCGGCGGTTCCTACCTTGGCCCGCAGTTAGTATGCGATGCCCTGCGCTACAGCTCACTGAATGCTATTAATATCCATTTTGTTGCTAATGTCGACGCGCATAGTCTGGATCAAACACTCGCACAGCTGACCCCAGAGAGTTGCTTATTTGTGGTGATCTCCAAGAGTTTCACTACTCAGGAGACTCTGCTCAATGCACACACGGCACTGGCTTGG
>DDIE01000051.1:29223-30665 GCA_002338385.1 Proteobacteria bacterium UBA1858 | reverse complement strand
CGGCACTGGCTTGGCTGCAACAGGCCTGTGCCCTGGAGAGCGTCGCCGAGCAACACTTCATGGCGATTACCGCATGCCCGCACAAGGCGCAGGATTTTGGCATCCATGAAGATAATATTTTGACCATGTGGGATTGGGTCGGCGGACGTTATTCGGTCTGGAGTAGCGTGGGTCTGCCCATTGCACTAAGCATTGGCATGCCGGCCTTTAGAGAATTTCTTGCCGGTGCAGCCGCCATCGACGAACATTTCAGACTTGCCCCACTCGCGCACAACCTGCCGGTGCTGATGGCACTGGTGGGACTCTGGAATAATAACTTTCTCAACTATCATCAATTAGCCGTATTGCCCTATGATCAACGCCTCCAGCATCTACCGGTTTATCTGCAACAACTGGATATGGAGAGTAATGGCAAACAGGTCAATCGCGCGGGTGATACTGTCAGCTATGCCACGGGGCCTGTTGTTTTTGGTGAGGTTGGCACTAATGGCCAGCATGCCTTCCATCAACTCCTGCATCAGGGGCGTACCATTGTCGCTTGTGACTTCATTGCTTTTGCCCAACCTGCGCATCGCTTCGCCGATCATCATGAAACTCTACTGGCTAATATGCTGGCCCAATCACAGGCACTGATGAGTGGCCGTGATCAGCACCAGACGCTGCAGTTGTTATTGGCGCAGGGTATGTCTGAGCAGCACGCGCAGCACCTCGCAGCGCACATGTCATTTGCTGGCAATCGCCCCAGTAATACCCTTCTTGCAGAACGTCTGGATGCCCATACCTTGGGCGCGCTGTTGGCAGCCTATGAGCATAAAGTATTTGTTCAGGGTGTACTCTGGGATATTAATTCCTTCGACCAGATGGGAGTGGAGCTGGGTAAAACATTAAGTCAGCCACTGCTCGCCTGTTTGCAACAGGGCACAATTGATGATGCAGCACTCGATAGTTCTACTGCAGGCTTGCTGCGAGAACTCCTCAAGCGGCGCAAAAATAAACTCTAAGCATGTTGTTGCAGCGCCCACTGGATATGCTCAGCCAACAACTCAGACGCCTCTCCCAGGCGTGACTGCAAGGCCGCAGTCACCGCTTGACTGCTTTCAGCATTACCCAATGCGACGGCCACGTTACGTAACCATTGCTGATAACCAATCCGACGAATCGCCGAGCCTTCAGTGTAATCCAGAAAGTCTTGTTCTGACCATAGAAACAGACTGACCAGAGTGCTGCTATCCAGATCGTGACGTTTGACAAAATCAGGCAGCGGTGAGGTTTTGGAAAACTTATTCCATGGGCACACCAGCTGGCAGTCGTCGCAGCCATAGATGCGATTCCCCATGGCTGAACGATACTCCAGCGGTATCGCTGATTTATGTTCGATCGTTAAATAAGAAATACATTTTCGCGCATCCAGTTTATAAGGCGCGACAATGGCTTGAGGTGGG
>DDIE01000051.1:24831-28927 GCA_002338385.1 Proteobacteria bacterium UBA1858 | reverse complement strand
AGGCGCGACAATGGCTTGAGTTGGGCATACATCAATACATGCCCGGCAAGTGCCACAATGCTCGCTACTTGGGGTACTCAGTGGCAAGGGTAGGTCGGTAAATAACTCACCTAGGAAAAACCATGAGCCCGCCTCCTCAGATAATAGGTTGGTATGCTTACCGACCCAGCCGAGGCCGGCTTTACAGGCCAGCGCTTTTTCCAGTACCGGCGCACTGTCGACAAAAGCACGGTAACCAAATTCACCTACTTCAGATTGAATTTTTGTCGCCAGTGTTTGCAGTCGCTTACGCATGACTTTGTGATAATCACGACCCAGCGCATAACGAGAGATATAGGCCAGTTGTGGATCAGCCAAGACCTCCTCGGCATTGCGCGCACGTGGGGGCAGATAATTCATACGGACTGATATGATACGGGTCGTTCCAGGGATCAGTTCTTCAGGTCGGGTACGCTTGCGGCCATGACGTTGCATATACTCCATTTCACCTTGCATACCGTCATTGAGCCATTCCTGTAGGTATTGTTCGTGCGCGGACAAATCAGTATCGGTAATACCAATTTGATCAAAACCCAAATCAGTTGCCCATCCACGAATCTTTTCTAATAGACTATGCATACTGACGTTATCGAGATCACACCCACTCATGCCTTACCTCAACCTATGAGTTCACAACAAGGTCTGTTATTGCATCATGCCTGAACCCTCCATGCCATTGATTATTTCTAGTAGCCAGCAAATGGAAGCGCTGGGTGCCAAGTTGGCTCGTGCGCTGTCAGCGCCTTGTGTGATTTATTTACGCGGCGATCTAGGCGCAGGTAAAACCACCCTAGTGCGAGGTGCTTTGAGGCAACTTGGTCATCAAGGTTTAGTCAAAAGCCCGACTTTTACGCTCGTTGAGAGTTACTCACTGGCCAGCTTGGAGGTGCATCATTTTGACCTCTACCGCTTATCCGGTCCCGAGGAACTTGATTATGTCGGGGTGGGTGAATACCTGCATGAGCGCAGTATATGCTGGTTTGAATGGCCAGATTTGGGCGGCCGGCTCGTCCCTGGTGCGGATATTGAAATAAATATTCAATATCATGAACAGGGTCGCCAGTGTGACATACTCGGGCTGGACCTTAGCCCGTAGTCAGGCCTAAAAATTGCTATACACCAATTATTTAAGTTAAAGTGCACATATCAAAATGAATCTGGCGGAAAATGATACTCAGTCGACTAACCCATTGGATACATTCGCGATATTTAGTCAAGTCCTGCATGCTAGTGATGGTTCTGGTGAGCAGCCAGTGCGTCCACGCCACCACCATAGAAAATATTCGAGTCGCTAAAACAAGTCAGTACACACGCTTGGTGCTGGACACTAGCGGCACCCCCAGTTACACACTTTTTCCGCTCAATAACCCACCCAGAATCGTTGTTGATCTGGCAAACACGACACTCGCCACTGCGATTAATACTGCTATTCTGACGAACACGGGCATCAGTAATTTGCGTCACGCGCAGCGTGCTGATGGGGGTTTACGCTTGGTCCTAGACTTACAACAGCAAGCAATAGCCAGTAGCTTCGTGCTGGGCCCGAATGATAAACATCCGCATCGTCTAGTGATTGATTTGAGAGCTCAATCGGCCCGCGCCACAACAGCTACTGCTAGCACACCTACCCCCAAAAAAATCATCCCCAACACGCCTGTTAAAGCCAATCCAAAACCACGCCCAGTGGTGATCGCTATTGATGCAGGTCATGGCGGTAAAGATCCAGGTGCGATTGGCTTAGGGGGTACCTATGAGAAGAAAGTGGTGCTGGAAATATCTCAACGTATTGCCAAGTTGATCAATGCTGAGCCTGGCATGCGCGCAGTGATGACGCGAGATGCAGATTACTATGTCACGCTCCGAGGGCGAATGCAGAAAGCGCGCAGTCAGAAAGCCGATATATTCATTTCAGTGCATGCCGATGCTGTCAAAAATCGCAAGGTACAAGGCTCATCGGTGTATATCTTGTCTAAAAACGGTGCCAGCAGTGAGGCGGCAAAAATCCTCGCACAAAGTCACGATGAGGACGACACTATTAGCGGTATTAGTCTGGCTGGCAAAGACAAGGTGTTACAGAAAGTGATTGTCGATTTATCTCAATCCGCGACGATTGATTCCAGCCTGGATTTAGCCATCGCAGTCAGAACTGAATTAAGCAAATTAGGTAAGGCACGCGAGCGCATTGAATCGGCGGGATTTGCCGTCTTAAAATCTCCCGATGTACCATCCATTCTGGTTGAAACCGCTTTTATTTCTAATCCCGTCGAAGAAAAGAAATTACTTTCTCCCAGTCATCAGCAAAAATTAGCACAAGCGATCTTGCGGGGCGTTAAACGATACCTTGTGCATAACGCCCCAAATAATATGCGTTATGCCGTTAATCCCGGCAACGACAAACACACTGTACGCAACGGTGAGACATTGTCAGGCATTGCTATACGCTATCAAGTGAGCCTGGATTTACTGCGCACTGTGAATAAACTCAAGACCGATCGCATTCGCGCAGGTGAAGAGCTGATCATTCCGAACACTTAAACTGACCGGCAGCGCCAGACCCGCGACCTAACTTTGCTTGGCCGGGGTCAAGATAGCTAACACAATTGCAACAATAAACAGTGCCGGCACGTCACCCAGTAAGTGACCCATGTTGTGCTCACCATCGAATGACTGAATTGCCATGACACCGCCATGCGCGACACTCGACCAGATAGTGAACGAGATCAGACTGCGATGAGCCAGAGGATCACGCGCTGCGATTAATAAAAATATTCCAAGCACTGCGTAGATGCTGATGATCATTTCGAGATAGTAGGAACGTCCTTCAGCATGCCAAGACCAGCCTGACGGCCATAATTGAGTCAATGGCCATATGCCTAATAAGAAAGTTAAGCCGACTAGAACGAGTACGATACTTAACGCTTTGAGTTTAAATTCATCTGTCATTGTTTACTCCTCATTATTATTAATATCTTGCTTATTGTGGTTATTTATTGGCGCCGCGCGACAGCTCATTGGACTGACTGCTGCAGCAAACTAGCAAGTAAGGATAGTTATAGCATGCACTGCAAATTCTATCACTGGCTGAATATTTGCTATACTCTAAAGTGACACGGTTGGGAACCATGTGAACTTACTATCGAGGACCAGATAGCATGAACCCAACTCTGTACGACAAAATTGGCGGCCGGGAGGTCGTCCAAAAAGCCTCGCATCATTTGTATACCAATATTCTAAACGATGAGCTTTTGCAGCCATTTTTCAAAGATATCGATGTCCAGACACAGGAGCGTAAAATGAACGCTTTCCTGACCTACATATTTGGTGGTAATTCTTTATACACCGGTAAGACTATGCGTCGCGCACATGCCCAAGCGGTCGCGGCCGGACTGACAGACAGCCACTTCGATGCGATGATGCAATGCGTCAAAAAATCGCTCCAGACACTAGAACTGGAGCAACAATTGATAGACGAAGTGGCCGGCGTCATCGAAAAGCACCGCCCCAATATATTAAATCGATAAGCAGCGATCTTAAATCAAGACAATAGCTTTTTCTCCCACCATTGGGTGAGCACTTTGTCATAAGCAAGCTGCGCGTTGCCCATAAGTTTTTCACTCAGGGTTTTACTCGAGCGATGACTGATTTGATATATCTCGGCATGTTCACTTTTATTCAGTAAATAGTCATCGCTGGTCAGTAACTCATCCACCAACTTCAACTCGAGGGCTTTTTTACCTAACCAGTGTTCGCCTGTTGCGACCTTTTCAATGTCCAATTGCTGGCGATTATCGGCCACAAATTCTTTAAACAAATCATGTGTTTCTTGCATTTGCTGGGTAAAGTGGCTTCTGTCTTCATCGGTATTTTTGCCAAACATAGTGAGTGTACGCTTTAACTCACCTGCCTTTATTTGCTCATACTCAATGCCATGTTTCTCGAGTAATTTGTTGAAGTTTGGCATCTGCGCCAACACCCCGATCGAGCCGAGCACAGAAAAAGGCGCAGCAACGATGTGATCAGCGACACAGGCCATCATATAGCCGCCACTGGCGGCAAC
>DDIE01000051.1:0-24524 GCA_002338385.1 Proteobacteria bacterium UBA1858 | reverse complement strand
GCCGCCACTGGCGGCAACCTTGTCGACAGCCACTGTAAGAGGAATATTGCGCTGGCGTATTCTCTGTAGTTGTGAGGCAGCCAGACCATGTTCATGGACTAATCCACCTGCATTCTCCAAACAGATCACTACTTCATCTTGTGGCGTGGCAATCGCCAGCAATGCGGTAATTTCTTGGCGCAAATGTTTGACCCCACTGGCTTTGATATTGCCCACAAAATTCAACACGAAAACGCGTTTATCATGGCTATGCTCGGCCGCCTTCTTGCTGGCTCGCTTGTGTTCTTTTTTAAATGTCTTGAGTTGCTTCTTGGATAATACTGAGCGCTGCATAAGGTGTTTAAGATCAGCGAACTTTTTACCCAGATTTTTGATTTCGATCTGCTCATCTTCAGCCGGTTTTTTCTGCGCGGCGGATGCGATCAGGACGATCACAATGCCAATGAAAAATACAATGGTGACTGTCTTGGCTAAGAACATGCCATAGTTAACAAAGAAATCTATCATGATTTTGTTTCCTTATTTTGAAAGGTGAATTCTGCGTACCACTGGCCCAAGCCACTGCAATCAGCTTCACCCATGTATAGTGACTCCAGTTGCAAATATCCTTTGGTGCCTAGTAAACCTCCAGACAGTAAGCTCTGGTAATGCTCTCCACCCATCAGCTGGTGGCTGAGCGTCATAAAGAAGCGGTCGACATATTGGCCTGCCAGCAAATCTCGTAACAAGTCTGGCCCGGCCATTAAAAAAACTGATTGATATTGCTGTTGATGTAAAAATTCTAGCAAAAGATCCGCGTCCACATGTTTTTGTTCGCCCAAGACATGCACACTGCGGCCCTGCTTTTGCCACTCTGCCCGGGCTGCCGATGATGCCTGCGTCGTGGTGACAATGTGCACCTGTTGTTGATAGTCATCCAGTGAGGTGTGCCATGGAAAATCCAGGCTGCCTGTCAGGATGAGTACGTCTGGTTGCGCTTTCAGACCCTGCTGCGCGCGCCAGTCATGCAGATACTGATAATCCTGACCTTGCGGCAATTGCAGCACATTACCCAGCTCACCCGCCGCCAATGAACGCATGTAACCCGCATGGGTAATAATACAGTCAGCATGGGCATACAGTTCCAATAACAGGGCGAAATCCTCGTCCGACTTGAGCGCTGCTGGCAACTGACACGCCCTATCGGCTGTTTCTGATATGGCGATACGCCCGTCCAGACTGGTGAGGAAATTCGCATAGATATGCGGTTCAGGATGATTATCTGCGACAAGCCCAGTGCCCCTGAGATACAATCCTCGTAATGGCTCGGTTTGTCCGGGCGCAGGATATAATCGCACAACCTTTTTATTCATCGTTTTTTTTTCAACATCAGTTAATTATTATGGCCATCCCACATATCCAGTCCGCCTTACCTAAAAAAAGGTATAAGTATGGTGAATTTATTGTGACACTTCTCACCGACGTGGTCAGCCACGATAACGTACAGTATATGTATCTGGTTGCTGTCTTGTCTGAGGGAGAAAATAATCCGCAAGTATACATCACCTATGAACAGACCACTCAAAACAGCTATCAAACGCGCGTTGTCTCTGCTCAAGATGAACACATCATCGCTAGCCAGCAGGCGCGCATGACCGAATCTGCTTTTTGTGAATTCGCGCTAGCCGGTATCGAACAAATGTTCGGCCTAAGTGACGAAACACCCGTGGCTCTTAATTAATCGTGATTGCAGCAGATGCCCAGCGAAATTAAAAAACTACCAGACCATCTGATCAACCAAATCGCCGCGGGTGAGGTTATCGAGCGCCCTTCCTCAGTGTTGAAAGAATTATGTGAAAACAGTATCGATGCCACCGCCAGCAAAATTTTCATCGATATCGAGCGTGGCGGTATGCAACGAATTGTTGTGCGAGACAATGGCACGGGTATCGCAAGTTCGCAGCTGGAGACCGCACTTACCCGTCATGCCACGTCCAAGATTCAGCAGCTCGAAGATCTCCAGCATATCGAAAGTCTAGGCTTTCGTGGTGAAGCCTTACCGAGTATCGCGTCGGTCGCGCGAGTGACGCTCACATCCAACACCGAACGCAACAATGAGGCTCACGTATTGCATACTGAAGGGGGCAACAATGAGCCTCTGAAACCTGCGGCGCACGCCAAAGGCACCAGCATAGACGTACATGATATTTTCTTTAACACACCGGCAAGACGCAAATTCCTACGCACTGAAAAAACCGAATTCAGTCATTGCGAACAGGTCGTTAAGCGCCTGGCACTTGTTAATTTCCATGTCAGTTTCGAACTCAGACATAATCAAAAAACACTTCTGGTATTGCCAGTGGCAGCCTCTTATGAGGATAAGTTGCAGCGCTTGGAAAAAATCCTGGGTAAGAATTTTGTTGAACACGCAATTAAGGTAGAACGCGAAGCCGGCAACATAAAGTTATGGGGCTGGGTGGCCGCACCGGACTTTTCCCGTGTGCAGGCTGATTATCAATACCAGTATGTCAATCGTCGTCACATCCGCGATAAGACCATTAGTCACGCAGTTAAATTAGCTTATCAAGACGTGCTCTATCATGGGCGTCATCCCGCTTACGTCTTGTATCTTGATATTGATCCAGCGGAAGTGGATGTCAACGCTCATCCCGCCAAGCATGAAGTGCGCTTTCATAATACGCGCACCATCCACGATTATGTCAGACAGACTGTCAAGCAAGCCTTGGGCGATGTCAGAGCAGCCCCAATAGACAGTCGTAACATGGATAAGCTCACGAGCTACACCAGCCAACAACCTGCCATCCAAGGTCAGCTAGCGACCCACTATACCCCTCCGAGTAAGACCGCCACACTGTCGGTGGATGAATATAAAGCCTTATACGCCAGTCCAACGCAGCGCAGCAGTGATCAAAGCCTGCCAATAGAGCGCATACCAGTGCCTCATATTCCGGCAGCATCTACCTCCGAACAAACGATTCCGCTACTGGGTTATGCCATCGCTCAGCTGCACGGAATTTATATTCTGGCGCAAAATGAGCACGGCCTAGTATTAGTCGATATGCATGCCGCACACGAACGCGTGGTGTACGAACAGCTCAAACAACAGTCATCTACTGCCCAGCGTGAGTGTCAGCAACTCTTGGTCCCGGTGCAGCTGAATGTGAGCGCATCTGAAGCGCGTCTGGTGGAGGATCAAAAGTCTCAATTCGAATCACTCGGATTCGACCTCGATCGCCTCGGCGACAGCGCTGTTATCGTGCGCGCCATCCCGCAGATTCTGAGTCATAGTGATATCTCCCAACTGCTGCGCGACGTGATCAGTGATATCGAAAAAAATCATGCCCGCGCCCGCCTTGATGAATTCCACAATGAACTATTATCCAGCTTTGCCTGCCATGGCTCGGTGCGGGCTAATCGTGAGCTGAACGTGCATGAAATGAATGCCTTACTCAGAGATATGGAATCGACTGAGCGCAGTAATCAGTGCAACCATGGCCGTCCCACTTGGATTCAACTCAGCATTAATGATCTAGATAAACTATTCATGCGTGGGCGTTGACCGGCATGCCCACAGCTAAACCAGTGGTGGCTTTTATCATGGGCCCAACCGCCTGTGGCAAAACCGATCTTGCTGTGGATTTGGTGCAAACCGGAAAATTCGAAATCATCAGCGTCGACTCGGCCATGATTTATCGAGGTATGGACATAGGAACAGCCAAGCCAGAATCAGCAGTATTGCGACAAGCCCCCCATCATCTCATTAATATTCGCAATCCTGATGAAAGTTATTCGGTGGCAGAATTCTGTCTGGATGCAAATCGCTTAATTGACGCAGTGCATGCACGCAACAAAATTCCACTGCTGGTGGGAGGTACGATTATGTACTTCAATGCATTACAACACGGTCTGTCCGAATTGCCTGCCGCCAACCCCGCAGTACGCGCCGATATCGATCAACAGGCACAGCAATACGGCTGGCAGCATTTGCATGCAAACTTACGCGCCATCGACCCTCAGGCGGCTGCCAAAATTCATCCCAATGACGCCCAGAGAATACAGCGCGCCTTGGAGGTGTATGAGTTAACCCAACGACCTCTGTCTTCTTTTCATGCCTGCGCCAAATCAATACGCACTGATATAGACATTATAAATTTTGGTTTAATGCCACAGGATCGCGCTCAATTACATGCACGTATTGCGGCGCGCTTTAACGCCATGCTTGCGCTGGGTGTGCTGGAGGAGCTGGCGAATTTACGCCAACAATGGGTGTTGTCCCTGGACATGCCCGCCATGCGCTGCATAGGCTATCGACAGATGTGGAATTATCTGGAAGATAAGGTGTCTTATGCGGCCATGCAAGATCAGGCGATAGCCGCAACGCGTCAGTTAGCCAAGCGCCAATTGACTTGGTTGAGACATTATCCTGAAACAATTTTCATAGACCCTTATACAAATGATGTCACGGCCATGGGCACACAAATTAATTGCGAAATACCATCGACAAACTGTTAAACTTCGGGCAACGGAATGCCACACGCAAAGCCGTATTGGGCTTTGAATAAAAATAACAAAAAGTCAGGAGACTTAAAAAATGTCTAAAGGGCAAACACTGCAAGAACCCTTCCTCAATGCTTTGAGAAAAGAGAAAGTTGGCGTATCGATATACCTCGTCAATGGGATCAAGCTACAGGGTCAGATCGATTCTTTCGATCAGTTTGTCATTGTCCTAAAAAATTCTGTCAACCAAATGGTCTATAAACATGCCATCTCGACCATCGTGCCCGCGAAATCTGTGCGTATCCCGCTGGGAGATGAAGCTGAGTAGTTGCCCTCGCCTGCGCTGTCCACAGTGGTGCAACATCACCCTCGTTCATGTCATTCCAACATCACACTCCGCTCGGTTTTTAACCACTCATTCCAGTATCGATGTTTGAGCGTCCCAAGTCTGGTGAGCGAGCATTACTCATCCATCCTGAGTTTGGGCGTGCGCCCGACCCGGCCGATACTGAAGAATTTCGTCTATTAGCCAAGTCTGCCGGCGCTGAAGAACATGAAATGGTGCTCTACTCCAAGCCTAAGCCGGAATCGCGTTATTTGCTTGGCCAAGGTAAGGTTGAAGAACTGGTGCAGTTGGTCGCCACGTATGACATCGAACTGCTGCTCATTAACTACAGTCTCTCGCCCAGTCAGGAACGTAATATTGAAAAAGCCTGTCGCTGCCGAGTACTTGATCGCACGGGTTTGATTTTAGATATTTTCGCGCAACGCGCGCGCTCCTATGAAGGCAAGCTGCAGGTAGAATTGGCGCAGTTAAGATATTTGTCCACTCGACTGGTTCGTGGCTGGACCCACTTAGAGCGCCAAAAAGGGGGGATCGGTCTGCGAGGCCCGGGCGAAACTCAGCTGGAAACCGACCGTCGCTTACTTGCACATCGAGTTAAACATCTCGAAAAACGTTTGCAAAAAGTCCGTAGCCAACGCGAACAAGGGCGTCAGGCACGTAAAAAAAATGCTGTCCCCACGGTAGCCTTGGTCGGTTATACCAATGCCGGCAAATCAACTCTATTCAATCATCTCACGGATGCAGATGTTTATCAGGCCGATCAATTATTCGCCACCCTAGACCCGACCCTGCGCAGACTCAGTCTGAATAAACAACAACATGTTATTCTGGCCGACACAGTAGGATTCATTCAGAACTTGCCGCATGATCTGGTCGATGCTTTTCATGCCACCTTGCAGGAGACCTGTGAAGCTGATCTGCTGCTGCATGTGGTCGACGCCAGTGATGAGCAAAAAAATGAGCACATTGAACAGGTCAATCAGGTACTCAAACACATCGGTGCTGAACACTGCCCACAGTTACTGGTCTACAATAAAATTGACCAGACCCAACAATTACCTCACGTCGATATCGGTGCAGACAATGACATTAAACGCGTGTGGATTTCAGCCCTGCATGACCAGGGTTTGAATTTGTTGAATTCTGCTTTGAGTCAATATTTTGATCAGCAACATCAGCAAGTTAGTCTCAAGCTACCGCTGGAACAACCCGAATTACGCAGCCTGCTGTATAAGCACAATGCTATTATAAGTGAAGCGTATGACCCGGATGGCCATTGGGTAGTCGCAGCGCGCTTGAATAACCAGCTGTATGAACGTTTTTCGGCCTACATCAAATCTAGCCCTGAACATGACACACTTTCATCAGAAGCTGATTTTTCAGCATAAAACGCATAGAATACGCGTTTAGGTCCTATTAAACACAACGGAGAAAATCCATGCCCTGGAACAGCCCAGGTAATAACAATGAAGATCCTTGGAATCGTAATTCGAATAACCAAGGACCTCCAGATTTAGACGAAGTTTTCCAGAAGTTAAGTCGTAAGTTCGGCGGCCTGTTCGGCGGCGGTAGCGGTGGCGGGAGTAATGGTAAGGGCGGTGCAACCTCAGGGTTCGGTGCAATAATCATTGTCGTAGCCAGCTTATTCTGGGCCTTCACTGGCGTCTACACCATCACCGATGGTGAGGCAGGTGTCATTCTTCAGTTTGGTAAATACAAAAAAATTGCTCAGCCCGGCTTGCACTGGCACTACCCATATCCTATCCAGGAGCTGCGCGTAGTGGACATGCAACAGGTCAGAAGCTCCAAACACCAAACCACGATGTTAACGCAAGACGAGAATATTGTAGAAATTGTGCTCGCTGCTCAATTCAGGGTCAAAGACGCACCTAACTATTTGTTCAATCTACGCGGCCCAGATAATACCCTTAAGCAGGCGATGGAGAGCGCGATACGCGAAGTCGTTGGTAAGAGTAAAGTGGACTTCGTGCTGTACGAGGGATTGGAAGTCATTTCCAATAACACGAAAGTGTTGATGCAGGAAATTCTTGACCGCTATAACTCAGGCATAGAAGTCACAACCTTAAATCTGGAGAAGACGCAACCGCCCGCACCCGTCCAGAGTGCGTTTGATGACGTTATCAAATCGCGTGAGGATTTAGAACGCTATATTCAGGAAGCGCAAGCCTATGCCAATACCATTGTGCCGCAAGCTCGAGGTGAAGCTGCACGTATCACCGAAGAAGCAACGGGTTACAAAGAAGCGATTGTTGCCAAAGCGGAAGGTGAAGCCGAACGTTTTGAAGCTTTACTGACCGAGTACACAAAGGCGCCAGACATCACCCGCGAGCGTTTATATCTGGAAGCGACTCAATCAGTGTTTACCAACAGTACTAAAATCATGATCGATACTGAGGGTGGCAATAACATGATGTATTTACCGATTGATCAAATCATGAAAAATAGTCAGAGTGGCGCCTCTTCTAACTCAGGCTCAGTGAACAGACCATCTAACTCCAACAACACATCATCTTCAACCAACACACGTGCACCACGTGGCAGGGAGGTTCGATAATGTTATCTAAAATCATCATTGCTGTTGCCGTTATCACCGGCATAGTGTTTTCAACGTGCACCTACACAGTGGATGAAACTCAGCGTGCCATCCTATTCAAGTTTGGTGAAATCAAAGCGGCTGATATCGAGCCCGGTCTGCACTTCAAAATGCCATTCATTAATAATGTGAGGGTGTTTGATTCACGTATCCTGACTTTGGATGTGCAGCCAGATCTGTTTCCGACCAGCGAAAAGAAATATGTCTATGTCGATTTCTTTGTTAAGTGGCGCATCGACAATGTCCGCGATTACTTCGTTGCCACCGGTGGTGTGGAAGAGCGCGCTAATAGCCGTCTCAGTCAAATCACCAAAGATGAATTACGTGATGAGTTTGCCTCCCGAACTATTAAAGAAGCGGTTTCGGGTGAACGTAGTGACATCATGGAAGCACTGGTCGTCAAAGCTAATCAGATCTCACAGGAACTCGGCATAGAAATTGTCGACCTGCGTGTGAGTCGCATTGATTATACCGATGACATCAGTGGCTCCGTGTATGATCGCATGCGTGCTGAGCGTGATCGAGTAGCCAAAGATTTCCGTGCGCGTGGTCGTGAGTCCTCAGAGAGGATTCGTGCTGCGGCTGATAGAGAACGTCAGATCACTCTGGCTGATGCTTATAAAGTATCCGAGCAATTGCGTGGTGAAGGCGATGCAACTGCGGCAGATATCTATGCGCGGTCGTATGGTAAGGATCCTGAGTTCTATTCGCTGACTAAAAGTCTAACTGCCTACAAACAGACCTTCACCAGTAAAAATGATGTGTTGGTACTGCAGCCAGATTCACAATTCTTCCGTTACTTTAACGAGTCCAGTCCGCGTTAAACGTGATCCGTGTTTGAGGACCTGCTAGCAGCAATTGCGCTGGTCTTAATACTGGAGGGACTGTTGCCCTTTGCCAGTCCAAAAATGCTCCGCAGGGTGTGGATTTCGATCAACGCCCTGCCGGATCGCACTTTAAGGCTATTTGGGTTGGTGAGCATGCTCTCTGGCGTGTTATTCTTAAGCCTTATTCGTTAAAGCAAACATACATTACACACTCATGTCCGCACAAAACCGTTGGCTATTGCCGGCAGGGATAGAAGAAGTCCTGCCTGAAAATGCACTTGTTATCGAATCCTACCGAAGAAAATGTCTGGATTTATTCTCAGTCTGGGGTTACCAGCTGGTCATCCCACCACTGATCGAATTCCTAGACTCTTTATTGATCGGCGACTGTCAAGATCTGGACCTGCAAACCTTTAAGGTGACTGATCAAATGTCTGGTCGCAGCATGGGTATCCATGCCGATATGACCCCTCAGGTGGCACGTATCGAAGCGCATCGACTGAGTTCAGATTCACCCGCGCGCCTATGCTACTGCGGTACCGTACTCCATACCCTGCCAGAAGGTGCCGGTGGTTCCCGCAGCCCTATCCAAATAGGGGCAGAGCTATATGGCCACACCGGTCTGGCCAGTGATCTGGAGATTATTACCCTCATGGAGGCCACTCTGAAAACCTGTGGCACCACACGCGTGCTAATTGATCTGGGTCACACCGGCATCTTGGAGACACTCCTCGCGCAACTGAATATGAGTGCCGAATTCAAGCGTGAATTGCAATCCATTATGCAGCGCAAATCGACCCCTGATATGGCTGATTGTCTCGCCCAAGTCGACTGCAGCAGCGATTTGAAAACGGCTGTGATGAATCTGATTAATCTGCATGGTAAACAGGATGTGCTTGCGCGTGCCCGCCAACAACTCAGTATTGGTGGCGCCGAGCTGATGCAGCATCTCGATTATTTACAGGCGCTGAGTGAGGCATTAAAACCAAAATTAGACTGCAGCGAATTACACTTTGATTTAGCCGAGTCCCGGGGTTACCACTATCAACACGGCGTAGTTTTCACCGCGTTCTGCCCTGAGCTCGGCCAGGAACTGGCGCGTGGGGGACGCTATGACAATATTGGTGAGTCGTTTGGGCGCGCACGCCCGGCAACTGGGTTCAGTGCTGATCTAAAGCAGTTACTCATGACCGCCGCGCCTCAGCCTGAGAGACATGCTGAGGAGATGATTTTCGCACCGGCATCAGACGATCCAGAGCTGCATAATAGTGTGACTCAACTGCGTAGTCAGGGACATATTGTAATCAGTGGGCTCGATCCGCAAGCTGCAGTGACGGAGTCCAGCAGATGCACAAAAATTCTGCTTAAGGTCGATAATCAATGGCAGATTAAGGATAAGTCATGAACAACAATTTAGTCGTGCTGGGCGCCCAATGGGGGGATGAGGGTAAAGGCAAGATTGTTGATATGCTGACCGCTGAAGCTGATGCTGTAGTGCGTTTTCAGGGTGGACACAATGCAGGTCATACTATTGTCGTGGGTGATGAGACTACCATCCTGCATTTGATACCCTCGGGCATATTGCGCCAAAATGTAGACTGCTATATCGGTAATGGCGTGGTGCTCTCACCGCATGCCTTACTGGAAGAGATGACCATGCTGGCAGCGCGTGGCGTTGAAGTGGCTAACAAATTATTCCTGTCCGATGGTTGCCCACTGATCCTACCCTGCCATATTTTACTCGATCAAGCCCGCGAGCGAGCACGTGGAAAATCCGCCATCGGCACCACTGGACGCGGCATAGGCCCTGCCTATGAAGATAAAATCGCACGCCGTGGTCTGCGTCTGGGTGATCTTAGCCGCATGGACAGGGCTTTAGAAAAACTTGAAGCCGTGCTGGATTTACACAACTTCACCCTGAAAAATTATTATCAGCATGAACAGTGTGACTACGCCCAACTAGCCGATCAGCTGCATACCTGGTCGGAAATAATGCTGCCCATGATGACTGATGTCAGTGCGCGTCTGCATGACTTACAACAGCAACATAAGAAAATCTTGTTTGAGGGCGCACAAGGTACCTTGCTTGATATTGATCATGGCACTTATCCCTATGTGACCTCCTCTAATACCACCGCCGGAGGCGTGTGTGCCGGCAGCGGTGTTGCGCCGGGCTCAATTGATTATGTGTTAGCTATTGTCAAAGCCTATACGACACGTGTTGGTGGCGGCCCATTCCCAACTGAACTGAATGATAGTGTCGGTGAGGAACTCGGTCGCAGAGGCCATGAATTTGGGGCTACGACCGGACGTCAGCGTCGCTGTGGCTGGCTGGATGTGGTGGCGTTAAGACGCGCCGTACATATCAATGGCGTAAGTGGTATTTGCTTCACAAAACTCGATGTTATGGATCAATTAGAAGAGCTACGTATCTGCGTGGCTTACACCCAAGATGGACAATCATTCGAGTCATTACCCTTTAATGCAGATAATATTGAAAACTGCCAACCTGAATACATTACCCTGCCGGGCTGGCAAACTTCGACCGTAGGTATGACTGATTTTGCCCAGCTACCTCAGAATGCAAAAGCCTATATCAGCAAGGTTGAAGCCTTACTCAATGTCCCCATTGATATAATTTCTACTGGTCCGGAACGCAATGAGAACATCATTCGTAAGCGAATATACTAATTGTTATACGCCGCTAGAAAAACAGCAAACAGCAGGATTAATTCGCTAAGTGAGGGTAAAACGGTTAGTATGTTTCATCTAAATACTCTGTAATGCTGCATGGCAAAATCTAAAAAGAAAATAAAAGATCCACACGCACAACGTGAGGCCGGTAAATACCAACACCCTATTGCCAGTCGCGAATTGATACTCCAGATTATCAAGCAAAACGAAGGCCCCGTTACCTTTACGCAACTTCAAAAATCACTCCAAATACGCACCGAGCGAGATATCGAGTCACTCTCGCGGCGTCTGCGTGCCATGGAACGTGATGGTCAAGTGGTCAGAAACCGACAGAATTGTTATCTGCCTGTTGGACATGCTGATTTGGTGCGTGGACGAATTATTGCGCACCCCGATGGGTTTGGCTTTTTGGCCCCGGATGAAGATCAGGAAAAAGATATATTTTTATCTCCGCGTGAAATGCGTGCCACGCTGCATGGAGATCGTGCTGTCGTACAAGTCAGCAAAGTTAAGCATGACGGACGCAGAGAAGGTCATGTGGTGGATGTTCTGGAACGCCATAATAAAGAGGTGGTCGGTCGCTTCCATGAAGAACAAGGCCTCACTTTTGTGATCCCGGATAATAAGAAAATTCATCAAGATATTCTGATTCCTGATGGTCATCGTAAAAATGCAAAAAAAGGTCAGATTGTGATTGCTGACATCACTGAACAACCGACTAAACGCAATCAGCCTATCGGGAGTATTAGTGAGATTTTGGGTGAACACATGGGTGCTGGGATGGAGATTGATATTGCCATTCGCGTGCACGGCCTGCCGAATGAATTTTCTGAGCAAGTCATTGCAGAAGCGGATGCATTCTCTGAAGATTCTATCGCTGAGGAAGCACCACAGCGAGTTGATTTAAGACATCTTCCCTTCGTTACTATTGATGGCGAGGACGCCAAAGATTTTGATGATGCAGTGTATTGTGAAAAGACCACCTCAGGCTGGAAACTTTATGTCGCCATTGCCGATGTGTCATTTTATGTAGAACCTGGCAATCCACTCGACACCGAAGCCCAATGGCGCGGCACCTCAGTCTACTTCCCGGGTCGGGTAATTCCGATGTTACCTGAGAATTTATCTAACGGTTTGTGTTCACTTAATCCGAACACGCCTAGACTATCTCTGGTATGTGAAATGAGTTTAGCCGCAAAAGGTGGTTTACGCAGTTACCGCTTTTACAAAGCAGTGATTGAGTCACATGCACGCCTAACCTACACCGAGGTCGCCGCAGCCATCGTTGAACAACAACAGCCTGCTCGACAAGCATTAGCACAACTATGCGAACCTTTAGATAACTTGCATGCTTTATTTCGCACATTGTTGAGTGCGCGCGGCGAGCGAGGTGCTATTGATTTTAATACGACGGAAACAAAAATAGAGTTTGGCCCGGACCAGAAAATTATCAAAATCGCGCCCTGCGTGCGCAATGATGCCCATCGTATTATCGAAGAATGTATGATCTTAGCTAATGTAGCCGCGGCTCGCTATCTCACTAAGCACAAGTGCCCAGGGCTGTATCGTGTCCACGAGGGGCCTACCGAAACTAAGCTTAAAGAGTTGCATGAACTGCTCAAAACAGTGGGTTTAAATCTGGGGGGTGGGGAAAAACCTGAGCCTATACACTACGCCAAACTGCTCAAACAAATCGGTCGCCGGCAAGAGGATCGCTGGATTGAAACGATGTTACTGCGCTCATTATCCCAGGCTGTTTACAGCCCAGATAATAAAGGTCACTTCGGCCTGGCACATTCTGAGTATGCCCACTTCACCTCACCGATACGACGCTATCCAGACCTAATTGTGCATCGTGCTATCAGTCATTTGGCGGATCAACACAAAGTTGAAACTTTCCAATACTCGCACAACGATTTGTTAATTCAGGGCGAGCATTGCTCCATGGTTGAACGACGTGCAGATGATGCTACCCGTGATGCCGTATTGTGGCTTAAGTGTGAGTTCATGCAAGATAAAGTGGGCCATGTTTTTGCCGGAGAGATAACCGGCGTGACTGCGTTTGGTTTATTTGTGGAATTAAGCGAAGTGTATATTGAAGGCTTGATTCATATCAGCACGCTGGCAGATGATTATTATCATTTTAACTCAGCCACCATGGCACTTGAGGGTGAACTGACAGGTAAGCGTTACCGCCTCGGTATGACACTCAACATCCGTGTGGCACGGGTCGATATTGATGACCGAAAAATTGATTTTCAATTAGAAAAAGCGCTTCCAGCGCTGGCTAAAAAAGGCCGTCAACAATCAGCCCACACACCCGCATCGGCTAAAAATGCAAGCGTGAAAAAGGCCAGATCAAAGAAAAAAAACCAGTCCTCGAAAGCGGGCAAAGCCAATGCTAAGGGCGCCAAGCGCAAATAGGCATGAGCAAACAAGAAGTCCTGCCCGGCCTGCATACCGTCAGTGCAGTATTAAAACTTCAGCCAGAGCGCGTCCAAACCGTTTGGATTGAGCAGCATAAAAATAATATGCGCACAGATGAATGCCTGACTCATGCACGACGCCTGGGTATTTCAGTGCAAACCATCCAACGCGCAAAATTAGATCTGTTATGTGAGGGGACCCAGCATCAGGGGATTGCCGCCAGCTGTTCAGCGACCCACTTACTGGAAGAGCAGGATATCCTGAATTTAGTCAATAATAGTACCCCTCCGTTAGTCTTGATACTGGATGAAATCAGTGACCCGCATAATCTTGGCGCCTGCTTGAGAACTGCCGATGCGGCTGGGGTTGATGCCGTTATTCTACCTCAGCGTCACTCGGCACCACTGACACCGACTGTGCATAAGATCGCCTCCGGTGCCAGCCTCACGATAAAGATTCACCGCACAGCCAATCTGGCCCGCTGCATTGATCGTATAAAAAAGGCAGGTATCTGGGTGTATGGCGCTGAGGGACAGGCAGAACATTTAATCTATCAAGCCAATCTGACGGTTGCGAGCGCCGTTGTCATGGGGGCTGAGGGTCAAGGTTTACGCCGGCTGACGCGGGAAAAATGTGATCAGCTCTGTGCTCTGCCAATGCTGGGTCAGGTGGAGAGTCTCAATGTATCGGTAGCCACTGGGCTTTTTTTGTATGAGGCCGTGCGCCAAAGACAGCACTGAGATCGTCCTAATGCAGTGTTTTGTTGCCCGCCTGTGATTGAATCCTAGCCAACAGTCACGTACACTACGCGCCCTTACAAGATCATATAAGGCATGCGCCTTATCCTTTCCCTACCGGGCATCTCAACTCGGAGGGACATCGTCCACAAGGAGACACAATGAGACATTATGAGATCGTATTTTTGGTCCATCCGGATCAATCCGACCAGGTATCTGCCATGGTCGAGCGTTACTGCGGCATTATTGACAGCGGTGACGGTCAAATTCATCGCAAAGAAGATTGGGGGCGGCGTATTCTTGCTTATCCAATCAATAAAATCCTCAAGGCACACTATGTGCTGATGAATATCGAGTGTAAGCAAGACACACTGGATGAGTTAATCAGCGCATTTCGCTTTAATGATGCGGTCCTACGCCATATGGTGTTGAGCTGCAAGCAAGCGATTACCGAGCCTTCGCCGATGATGAAATCATTGGAAAAAGAAAAAGAGCGTGAGACCCGCGAAACTAAACCTGCGACCAGTGAACAGCCCGCTGCAAGCAAGCCCGAGCCCGCTGCCGCCGCAGAGCCGAGTGCCACTGCCGAGGCCGCGCCAGCTGAGTCCTCATCTGAAACTCCAGCAGCAACCACTGAGGAGGAGAAATAATTATGTCTAAGTATTTTCGTCGTAGACGCTACTGCCGTTTTACTGAAGAAGGGATCAAACATATCGATTACAAAGATATCGATTTATTGAAAGACTTCATTACTGAAACGGGTAAAATTGTTCCCAGTCGTATCACAGGCACAAAAGCTAAGTATCAGCGCCAATTAACTACCGCAGTTAAGCGCGCTCGTTATCTGGCTTTGTTACCCTATAGCGACCAACATTAAACGTTTACCCAGTCGCTAGTTTACAGTCTGCCATCATGGCCTTGCGGCAGCCCTGAGTGAGTCATGAATGATTAAGAAATTTGCTCTACTTACTCTGTCAGGAAGGCTGCCAGCCTTTGCCGTAGTCTTTAGCTTTCTGGCACTAGCTCTGATATTCCCACTCGCCTCAGTGGTCAGTGGAGCAGCGCTGGTCAGCGTCACACTGCATGCTGGGCTGAGAAATGGTGCGGTGGTGGTGGCCATGTCGGCACTGGCTTTGACGATGGCCTGTTATGCCTTTTTTGGCAATCCAGTGATAGGACTGTACGCCGCCATTGCACAGTTGACGCCCAGTTTGATTCTGGCTGCGATTTTTAGAAGTACCCGCTCGCTGGATATCACTTTGCAGGCCGCAGCAGTGATTGGCGCACTGGTTTTCATCGTGTTAGACATAGCTCTGCCCACTAACGCCGCGTTCTGGCAACAGGTGCTGGGGCAGATTTTGGAGCCGATTTTTCAAGCTGGTACTATGTCACCCGCGGACGTGGAAAGCAGTATCGCTACGCTGTCCGAATACATGACCGGCATAATGGTGCTGTCGATCGTACTGGTCCATAGCAGCCTGATTTTCCTTGGCTACTGGCTTAATTGTGTCGCTCAGGACAATCAGCAGTATAAAGAAGAGTTTAAGAATATACGCTTGGGTAAAGTGCTGGCGCTGCTCGCGCTAGCACTGACACTGGCCGCACTGGCATTGCAATCGAGCACGCTGGCGCAACTGGCTGGAATTATGGCCATCCTGTTTTGCATCCCTGGGATGACCTTTATTCATACCCTGTGTGCCAGCATGACAAACAGCAAGCTATGGTTAATAATAAGCTACTTGCTGGTGATTTTTGTGCCGCAAGTAATAGTAATCATTGTTTTACTTGGCTTGTTTGAGACTTTTTTTGGCCTGCGCAATAAGATTAATTGATATACAGATAATAAGGAAAAGCAATGGACGTCATTTTATTAGCTAAAGTAGAAAATTTAGGTGCGCTAGGCGACAAAGTCAGTGTCCGTTCCGGCTATGCTCGCAACTACCTCATCCCACAGGGTAAAGCCAAGTTTGCCACCGCCGAAAATATTGCCGAATTTGAAGCCCGTCGTGCAGAACTGGAAGCCGAGGCGCAAACTCTGCTGGCTCAGGCTGAGGCACGCAAAGCGCAGCTCGATGGTGTGGTCGTCAGTATTGCCGCCAAGGAAGCCGCCGAGGGTAAATTATTCGGTTCGGTGGGTAATATCGATGTGCTAGCCGCACTGACCAGTATGGGCCATAACGTAGAAAAACGTGAAATACGCATGCCTGATGGTGCTTTCCGCACGACTGGTGAATTCCAGATTGAACTGCATCTACACACTGATGTTAACGCCAGCATCACTGTCAAGATTATTCCAGAAGAATAAATCACGCTCATTATTCAATCATTTCCTAGCAGTGAATGAGATAGACCAAGACCCCCAATACTCTGCGCCCAGCGCCGAGACACTGCGGACACCACCCTACTCGATGGAGGCTGAGCAAGCTGTGTTGGGCGGTTTGATGCTGGAGAACAATTGCTGGGATTTGGTTGCTGATCAGATCAATGAAAATGATTTCCATCTGTTCGATCACCGCCTCATATTCCGAGCAATCGCCGAGCTGGCCTATCACAATCAACCTTTTGATGTGGTCACCCTGGCCGATAAGATCAAGCAAGCGGACGATACTGAAACCACTAACCTTAACAATGTCACTGCCTATGTTGCGACTTTGGCTAAGGAAACGCCTACTGCGGCAAATATCAGCGCTTATGCAAGCATAGTCAGAGAAAAATCCATCTTGCGCCAACTAGCGTCTACTGGCACTGAAATTGCCGGTTCCGCCTATCAGACTCAAGGACTCAACAGTACTGAGTTACTCGACATTGCCGAGAAGAAAATTTTCCAGATCGGCGATCAAGGTGCGCGTCATGCCAACGGTTTCAAAGGTATGAAAGAATTACTTAATACCACGGTTGAACGCATTAATGAGCTGTGTGAGCGCGGCGACACAATTACCGGCCTACCGACCGGCTTTGACGAATTCGATAAAAATACCTCCGGCTTACAGAATGGTGATCTCATCATCGTGGCAGGCCGTCCATCCATGGGTAAAACCAGTTTTGCCATGAATATGATCGAATATGCCATCATCAAACGGCAAGCCTCAGTAGCTGTTTTTAGTATGGAAATGCCAAGTCATCAATTAACTATGCGCATGCTATCTTCCATGGGGCGTGTCAATGCCCAACATTTGCGGACTGGCAGTCTGAACGAGGAGGAGTGGCGCAATATCAGCAGCACCGTGTCGATTCTGTCCGATGCTAAATTATTCATTGACGACAGTGCCGCCCTCAGTCCTACTGAAATTCGTGCCCGTGCGCGTCGACTCAAACGCGAACACGGGCTGTCCTTGATTATTATTGATTATCTGCAACTCATGCAGATCACGGGTAGTACAGAAAACCGTACTAATGACGTCTCAGAAATATCGCGCTCATTGAAAGCGCTGGCGAAAGAGCTGGATGTCCCAGTGATCGCTCTATCGCAATTGAATCGTAGTCTAGAACAACGTACCGATAAGCGTCCGGTGATGTCTGATCTGCGTGAGTCCGGCGCGATTGAACAAGACGCCGATATCATCACCTTTATTTATCGTGATGAGGTATACAACGAAGAGAGTCCGGACAAAGGCACCGCAGAAATCATTGTCGCCAAACAACGTAATGGTCCAATTTTTAAAACGCGTTTAACCTTTATGGGCCAGTACACTCGCTTCGAAAACTATGCGCCGGAGTTCATCATCCCCGAGTTGCCTGCATGAGACGTTCAGCCTATGCCTTAATTCAGCTCGATCATCTCGCGCATAATCTCCAACTACTTAAAGCCTACACGCCACAAACAAAAATCATTTCGGTAGTGAAAGCAGACGCCTATGGCCACGGTCTGGCACAAACCGCTCAGGCTTTAGCAGAATCCGATGCCTTCGCAGTAGCCTGTGTAGATGAAGCAATCAATTTACGTTCAGCCGGCATCTTACATCCAATAATTTGCTTACAGGGGTTCCGCGATAGCGCCGAATTGAAACAGGTGGCAGATGCGAATATTCAGACGGTTGTCCATAGTGATCATCAGCTCAGAATCCTGCAAGCTAATCCACTCAAGCAATCCATACAGGTTTGGCTTAAAGTGGATACAGGCATGGGTCGGCTGGGCTTCAGGCCTGATCAGGCCGAACAGGTCTATGCAGAATTAGCGCAGGTGCAGGCCGTCAGCAAGATTCGCCTAATGACACATTTTGCTAATGCAGACACACTGGACGACAGTGTGATGCAACAACAATTGCTTCGCTTTGAAGAAGTCAGTCAGCAATTACCCGCATGCGAACGTAGTGCTGCTAATTCCGCAGCGAGTCTGGCCTATTCTAAAACTCGCTATGAATGGATCCGTCCGGGCCTATGCCTCTATGGTATTTCACCGTTTCAATCGGATCAGTCACATCCTGATTTAGCCGAATTCAAACCCGTCATGTCAGTCCACGCACCAATAATTTCAATTAAACAGATGCAAGCCGGTGATTGCGTCGGTTACGGTGGTACCTTTATGTGTCCGCATGAAATGCGCGTTGCGGTAGTGGCCATGGGGTATGCGGACGGCTATCCACGCGCGCTCCAAAACACTGCTCATGTCAGCTTACATGGTCATCATGCACCTATTATTGGGCGTGTCTCAATGGACATGATCACCATTGATATCACCGAGGTTGATGCTGATATTGGCGATGATGTCGAACTTTGGGGACAAGATATCAATGTGCTCGATGTCGCCGCTGCCGCCAATATGCTCAGTTATGAACTGCTGTGTGGGATAGCCGATCATATCCATCGTATCTACCGCTGAGCCTGATCACCAGACCCATCTCGGCACGCGGGCGAGCCCGCAAATCACGCCATATTACAGTCGCGCATGCGCATCATGCCCTAGCTAGGGACTGTTTAATAGATTATGCCTAAGCAACGGCCTCGGTGACTGTCAGCGTACCTGTCCCGGACGCCGGCTGATCACTGCCGTGCGCGCAGGCTGACACCCCCTGAACTAAAGCCCTTAAACCCGCGCCAGTCCAGTCATATTATGTAATATCGCGGCATGATCGCTGGCTGGAATGCCACTGTGCAACAGGTTGGTGTTATTATGTCGATTACTTTATGGTGCTGTGTATCGCCCATATATTTTTATCCGCACAGAGAATATTTATGCTTTTTGAACCCCAGTTGTATTGGCTCGTGCTCGGCTTTGTACTGATCCTAGCCGAACTCACTATGGGTAATTTCATTCTATTCTTCCTCGGTCTCGCAAGCGTTTCTGTGGGTGCTGCGCTCTGGTTGGGATTTCCGAATGAGAACGGAATGCCCTTTTTGCTGTTTGCTGGCCTAGCGATTTTATTTTTAGTGACCTTGCGCGCCAGAATGAAACAGCATTTTGTTGGCGACGTAGTCAAGGCTAGCGATGATGAGGACTTTGTTGGCTTTGAAGTAAAAATAGAGAGTGGTTTCGACCACCGCAGCCCGGGGCGTGGACGGGTGCAATATCGCGGTGCTTCCTGGGATGCTAAAAGTGCGCAAGCAGAGTTCGCCCACCATAGTCTGGCTGAAATTGTCGATCGCCAAGCCAATATCTTAATTATTGCTGAAAGGAGTAAATAGCATGGACTTAAGCTTCATTGTGAGCACCCTAGTTGCCATCTTAGTCATTGTAGTCTTATTTAAAACTGCGCGTGTCGTTCCCCAACGAGAACAATTTGTGGTTGAGCGTTTGGGTAAGTTCGCCAAAACACTGGATGCGGGTTTCCATATTCTGGTGCCGTTTGTCGATATAGTGGCCTATAAACACACCTTGAAAGAACAAACTCTGGATGTACCCTCTCAAAGCTGTATTACTAAGGATAATATTTCAGTCGAAATTGATGGCGTAATTTATCTCCAAGTGAGCGATGCGCGTGCTGCCAGCTATGGTATCGAAGATTATATTTTTGCCACATCGCAACTCGCGCAGACAACTTTACGTTCCGAAATAGGTAAAATCGAATTAGACCGAACCTTTGAAGAACGGGAAACAATTAATTCACAGGTGGTTGCCGCTGTGGATCGTGCGGCTAGCCCGTGGGGTGTTAAAATACTGCGCTATGAAATTAAAGATATTGTCCCGCCTGCTTCAGTTAAAGACGCGCTAGAAAAACAAATGCGCGCCGAACGAGAGCGCCGTGCGGTTGTCGCCACATCAGAAGGCGAGCGTCAGGCACGTATCAATGTGTCTGAGGGTGAGCGCCAAGAAGCTATCAATCTGTCAGAAGCAGAGAAGCTCCGTCAAATTAATGAAGCTGAGGGTCGAGCACAGGAAATTAAACTGATTGCGGAGGCGACCTCTGAAGGTATACGCGTGGTGGCTAATGCGCTCAGCGAGCCCGGCGGTCGCGATGCGGTCAATCTGCGGGTCGCAGAACAGTGGGTAAAAGAGTTTGGTAAATTGGCGCAAACTAATAATACTATGATTGTACCGGCACAATTGGGTGATGTTGCAACCTTAGTATCCACTGCCATGAGCACTATGGATCAGTTTAAAACTAATAAAGATAATAACTAAGCGGGTCGCCAAAACATCTACCCGAACAATCTAACCAGACCATCTACTCAGGACAGCTAGTCAGTGCGTGCGGGGTGACCTATTGATGGCGCGTTGTAATGCCGAACAAAAGCTGGCAACATTTTTCATCAGTTTATCTACCCGCTTGAAAAATCGTGGTTGCTCGGGCAGTCAATTTAATCTCACCATGACGCGCTCACAAATCGCCAACTACCTTGGCCTGACAGACGAAACCGTCAGCCGGATCATAACGAAATTCAGACAGGCAAAGATTATTCAAGCCGAGCGGCGATTAATTACCATACTCAAGCCAAAAACGCTCTCAACGATTGCAGAAAATGGTGAGTTGTGAGTACTCTGTTAGCGCACTCAGCTGCATATGGCGAGCAGGCTCATCTGTGCAAGCGGTCAAGCTGTTTGCGCAGCGTTTGAAAATGTGAATTCAGTGACCGTATTGTGCAGCTCAATCAGCGTAAAGAATTCATATCGATCACCACACGATACAGCACATCACCCTTATCAATCCGCTCATAGGCTTGGTTAATATCTTGTATGTCTATCAGCTCAATATCAGAAGTAATAGTATGCTCAGCACAAAAATCGAGCATCTCCTGTGTTTCAGGGATACCGCCAATTAATGAGCCGACGACTTGCTTTTGGCCAAAAATCAAACATGAAGAATGCATTTTCAACGCGGCGATCCCAACCACGATCATGGTTTTGTTGATTTTAAGTAAATTCATATAACACGAGAAATCATGCTCAGCAGGAATCGTATTCAAGAGTAGATCAAAGCTGTTAGCTTGTTGTTGCATAGCCTCATCATCGGTCGATATCAGCACCTCATGTGCACCGAGTCGTTTAGCGTCTGCCGCTTTTTTCTGCGAACTGGTAATCATGACCACGTGCGCGCCCATCGCAACAGCAAACTTTACCCCCATATGACCCAGCCCACCCAGACCAACAATACCAACCTTGTCACCGGCCTGCACATTAAAACGCTTGAGCGGCGCATAGGTCGTTATGCCGGCACATAATAGTGGTGCAGCGGCTTTGGTGTCGAGTCGCTCGGACACCCTGAGGACAGATTGATGATCAACCACGATATCCGTTGAATAGCCACCATATGTGACACCACCCAGAATCGGATCTGGACTGTTGTAGGCGGTCGTCATGCCAGCTTCACAGAACTGTTCTTGACCTTGATCACAGGGCGCGCATTGATGACATGAATCGACGATAACTCCTACACCCACTAGGTCACCTGGCTGGAAATTCTTAACCGCATTACCCACGCCTACAACGCGACCGATAATTTCATGCCCGGGTACAATTGGGTATTGCGTATTACCAAAATCGTTATGCGCAAAATGAATGTCGGTATGACAGACGCCACAATACTCAATCGCGATATGCACATCACCCTCGGCTAGCGCTCGACGGTGAATAGTATGTGGTGCCAAAGGCGTTTGGGCGGAGTGTGCGGCATAGGCCTTAACATTGTTCATTGTTGTATCCTAGTGACTCATGGCTAGATGATTATTGTACTTATTAGGCATGAACTCAACAGGCCGACTATGACAAACAAGGCATGCCTCTGAGGTGATCATTGAACGCGCATGGTATTAGACAGGTAGCAGGAGAGGTTTTACTTTAAGCGCTTGATTTGATTAACTGCGAGCACCGTCAACTGACAGATTACACCTCCAAGCCAATGAAAATTGAAAGTATTCAGGTCGGCATGCCCACAGCCTATTATCAGGGCGAGCAGTCTGCTATTCATAAACAAGTCGTACACGGCCCCGTGCATGTCGCCTATGATAACCTGAGTGGAGATAAACAAGCCGACCTTAGCGTCCATGGCGGACGCGATAAAGCGGTCTATGTCTATCCACGCGAACACTATAGCTACTGGCAACAGCCTGTCGGCTTGTTGCGCACAGCGAGACTCAAGCTACCTGACAACCCCTGTGGTAGCTTTGGTGAAAACCTCACCTTGTCAGGCCTGACTGAAGATAATGTTTATATAGGTGATACGTTCAGCTGTGGTGATGTCATCCTACAGGTCACCCAAGCGCGTGAGCCCTGCTGGAAACTTGCTTTAAAATTTAAACAAAAAAAGCTCGTGCTGTGGGTCATCAGCAGCGGCTACACGGGCTGGTATATGCGCGTATTACAGCAAGGCGAGATCAGTGCTGGCATGCCGCTGACCCGAGTTGAACAGGGTTGCACAGATTGGTCGGTGCGGCATTGCAACCAACTTTATCATGCTAAAAAACTCAATCGGGATAAACTCCAGTCGGTGCTTGCCTGCGCGGCATTATCTGAATCATGGCGTGTGAGTTTCACTAAGCGCCTCGCGTATTATGATCAGCACGCCACATCCGCAGGTGATTAATCAGCATCTGCTGCTATTCTAACAATACGCTCAGGCAGGTAGGTAACAGCGTACGGCTTATGGCGCGTACTGCCAGCCCAGCATCACGCTGTAATCTGTCTCCATCTGCGGCCCATCCAAATCCTGATGCAATGGCACACCGAATTCAAAGGCCAGACGATGCCCGGAACTGTGTTGGTAATTCAGTCCGACCAATCCATCAAGCCGCTCTCCACCACGTAAATCGGTACGCGCCGTCGGTGCCATCATGGGATCGAGCGCGTCATCCTCACCATCAATATCTTGCCAGGCTTTAGCATCCAAACGCAATGACCAACTGACGGTATGACTCACGTTGACACCTACCCAGGTGGTCGCGGTGTATTCATTACCGAGCTGATAGCCCTGATCATTCTTGCCGAGGCGAAATGTATTCAGCGTTTGAGCACCATAGGCCCACTGGTTCTGTTTATTAAAATAAGTCAGCCCAAGGATAGGATCATAGGTGCCGGAGCCTAGCTGCATCATGTACGGCATCCTTGCGCGCACACCCATGGCATTGTCATCTTTCTGCTTGATCGAACCAGTGGGAATACCCATCCCTATGGTGGCATGCAGGCTTGACTGCGCTGTTTTATGCACATTCCAAAGCGCGGATAGTTTGACATCACCAAAACCTTTGGAGCGGGTTGTGAACTTATGATCAGCCGGCATCATACCCATCGCCATAGGTGAAGTCAGCATGTCCATCTCGAGGTCTTTATAAGCCAGCATAGCCATCAGGGTGACATTATCGTTGATCCCATACATGCCACCGAACATATGCATCTCCATGGTCATCTTTGATGGCGCAAGCATAAAGTCTTGATGGATTTCAGCACGACTGACTGAGCGGGTACCGTCACGATTACCGTCCATGTCCATCCGACCATAACGATAGGCAAACATCCATTCACCCGTCTTGTGGCCGTGGTCACCCATTACGCCAATCGGTGCATGATCTGTTGGCAAACTGCTATCAGCCAATAACCACTGTGAACTAGCTAGGAATAGAGTAATCGCAAATACTAACCATTGGCGCTTAATACAATCCATTGTCTGACTATCCTGTGTGAATAATTGCACAGAATTATGCCAGAAGCTTGACCGATGATTATGCGGCATATTGTCGCATGCCGATATTGAGTGCGAGAGGCAAACATGTTGAATCAGATGGGCTGGGACAGGCTGAAGTTTTATTATGTGAAAAACTTGATCTGTACTTGCCTGCTAGACCTTGCAAGCATTAATTGTTATTTTAAAAAGGTCGTATCTTATGAATAATACAGCTATGGGTGACATGTCAGTAGTGGCAAGCATACTTAGTACGACTAAATCCGGTTGGGTAATACTTTAATCGCAAGCACTTTTAATAGTGCATTTAAGGAGTTACTTAATGGATGTTTT
>DDIE01000049.1 GCA_002338385.1 Proteobacteria bacterium UBA1858 | reverse complement strand
AAGAGAATCGTTGTTTGGTTACACAATCGATATTTTAAATGCTTTTCTTCCATACAGGCACGATAGGCTTTCTCGCTAAAGACTTAATCAATAGTTATAACTATTTGTAAAAAAACAAAAATTAAGTAATGAAATGATCATGTGTAATCAAACAACGGTTCTTTTCTTACCACAGTAAGACGGATACCGTCGCAGGCTCTGGCACATGTGCTAACCTTTCCGCCCGAGGGCAACTTAAACAATATGTTTAAAAACTAAACCCCAGCTTGATCTCTGGGGTTTTTTTATGCCAGTAGAATTTATTAAGCGCTTAACTCTTCTGCGTATGCACCATGTAGTTCACGCTGACGTCCTGGCCGAGCCAGTATTTTTTGCTGAGGGGGTTGTAGCTCATGCCGATCAGTTCTTTGCTGTTGAGCTGTGCTTGGCGCACCCACTGGCTGAGCTCAGAGGGTTTGATGAGTTTGGCATAGTCATGGGTGCCTTTGGGTAGCAGCTTGAGTACATACTCCGCCCCAATGATGGCAAACAAATAGGATTTTGGATTGCGGTTGATGGTGGAGAAGAAGACATGGCCGCCGGGTTTGACGAGTTGGGCGCAGGCCGCGACGATTTTTGATGGGTCAGGCACATGTTCTAGCATTTCCAGACAGGTGACCACGTCATAACTGCCGGCTTCGCGTTCTGCAATGTGCTCGGCTGAGATCATTTCATAGTCGACGTCCAGACCACTTTCTTTGCTATGCAGTTTGGCAACTGACAAGGGCGCCTTGCCCAGATCAATGCCTTTTACCACAGCACCTTTCTGCGCCATGCTTTCGGACAGGATGCCACCGCCGCAGCCGATGTCGATGACTTTCTTACCGGCTAATGGAATGCGTTCATGGATGAAGTTGAGGCGCAATGGATTGATGTCGTGCAGCGGTTTGAATTCGCTATTACGGTCCCACCAGCGATGCGCCAGTGATTCAAATTTTGCTAATTCTTCTTGGTCAAAGTTGTCGCTGCTAGTCATAGTTATGCATCGTCGGGTGAGGTGGATTAAGTGGCGCCTAGCTCGAACTGCTGGCAATTTTATCTGACCAGTGTTTGGCTTTGATGATGATGTCATCTTCACTGGTGGTGGTCAGCGTTCGATCTTTAAGCAATTGTCGGCCAGCAACGAACACATCGCAAACGCGACTGCGATCTGTACTGTAAGTCAGGTGACTGTAGAGGTCGAAATGTGGCTGGCTTTCAATACTATTGCATTCGATGGCGATAATGTCTGCTGATTTGCCCACTTCCAGCGAGCCAATTTCACTGCCCAGACCCAGCGCGTGGGCGGCATCAATCGTGGCGGCACGTATCGCGCTCTGTGCTGATAACGCCGTGGCATCCTGGCTGACGCCCTTGGCTAACAGCGCAGCGGTTCTGATCTCGGAGAACATATCCAGATCATCATTGCTGGCACAGCTGTCGGTGCCTATCAGCACCCGTACCTTGGCCGTTTGCAGGGCCTGCACGGGACATAAGCCACTGGCAAGTTTTAAATTTGATTCCGGACAATGGATCACATTGACTCCGGCAGCGCTGATCAGGCCAATTTCTTCTGCTGTCAGTTGAGTCATGTGCACGCCACACAGATTGGGGTTTACGAGTCCGTGTTGCTCCAGCCGTGCCAGAGGTCGCATGCCATACTGCCTGAGGCTGTCATCGATTTCGCCGGCCGTTTCATGCACGTGCATATGCACGGGCAAATCCAATTCATTCGCAAGCTGGCTAATTTTCCTGAGGCTGTTATCGGATACTGTGTAGGGCGCGTGCGGGGCAAACACATTGGTAATCAGCGGATCACTTTTATAGGCGTCAAACATGGCCAGCCCTTTGGATAGGTATTCCTCAGCACTGGCAGCATAACGGGTCGGGAACTCGAGCATAATCATGCCGATCACTGCGCGCATGCCTATCGCGGTGGCAACCCGGGCGGTGACTTCGGGGAAGAAGTACATATCGTTGAAACAGGTGGTGCCGCCTCGCAGCATTTCTGCAATCGCCAGTTCGCTCCCATCCTGCACAAATTGTTCGTCTACATGCTGTTTTTCCAGCGGCCAGATATGGTTCTGCAGCCAGTCCATCAGACTGAGATCACTGGCCACCCCACGCATTAAGGCCATCGCCGCATGGGTATGGGCATTAATCAGTCCCGGCATGAGTATGTGCTGGTCATATTCCAAGTGGGTGTTGGGCGCATATTTTTCGACCGCCCGGGCACGCGGCAGGATGTCGATGATGCGACCATTATCGATCGCGATCGCATGCTCGGTCAGCACCGTATCCAGCGGCTCTACGGGTACGATGTAGCGGCTTGATAATAGTGTTTGAATGGCTGTTGTAGGGGACATGACTTTAACTTACCTGATTAACTAGTGATGAACAAATCTTTACCTCATCAAGCCGGACAGTGGCAACAACAACGGCTGCGCTTGCGCGGCCAGCGGTGCGTGCCAGAGCCGATCGAATTGATCGATAGAGACACTGCTCAGGCGGCTCACTCGGCGCTTCAAGTCATGCTGGCGCCGCCGCGCAGCAGCATTGATCAACACACGTCTGCAGCAGGCATACAAATAGAAAATGAGCAGCGTGATGCGCGCTAAATTAGCCACTACGGCGAACGTTATTTGAGTGCCCCGGATGTGTCTGCCTAGAATCCAGTAGTTGCCGTCACTCCGGCGATATTAAGCGATGTTGTGGTGACTGAAAAAGGCCCTATCGAGCAGCCTGATCAAGCTAAAATAGCCGCTTTATTTGCGCTTTGATAGGCCCTCAATCCAGCTAATTATTTGCGGCTATAGATGCCCTTTGCGGGCTCAAGTTGTGCTATAATTTGAGGCAATAATTACAACTATAATTCCCTCCTAAATGGCAGCGATCGCTAAAGAAATATTATCCGTCAATCTCGAAGATGAAATGCGCAAGTCCTACCTGGACTATGCCATGAGTGTCATTGTCGGACGCGCCTTACCTGATGTGCGCGACGGCCTCAAGCCGGTTCACCGGCGCACACTTTTTGCCATGCATGAACTCGGTAACGAGTGGAATAAACCTTACAAAAAATCAGCCCGTGTTGTGGGTGACGTGATTGGTAAATACCATCCACACGGTGATTCTGCGGTTTACGAC